>JBASAZ010000277.1:0-17886 GCA_049650845.1 Ornithinimicrobium sp. | reverse complement strand
AGCCTGCGCGCCGCATACCTCGGGCAGGGTGGCCCAGGCGTCGGCCAGCGCCATCGGGGTCAACGCGACCAAGGCCGCGACCGGTGCGCTGAGGCCGCCAGATCCGAAGGCGGCAGCCGCGAGCAGGCTCACGGCGCCCACGGTGCACGCCACGACGAGCCACGCGGCCGCGATGCCGATCGCCCGAGCTCGGATCAGCCGGGATTCCGCCGCCCCCTGAGCGTCCTGCGCGAGATCGAGCTCGGCCGCCAACCGGTCGGCGCCGGAGCCAGCGATCGCCCGGATGGAGGTGATCCGGTGCGTCAGCGTGGTGGCGACCCTACGCACGTCCCCCCGGGCCCGCACGGCGTCACCGTGGGCCAACCGTTCGGCTCGGAACACCAGCTGGCCCACCGCGAAGGCGGTTACGGCACCGAGGAAGAGCGTCACGCCGGCCCCCGGCAGGGCGAGTCCCACGACGAGGACGGCGACGGCGCTCGCGATCAGCGTCGACCACCACGGCACGGTGACGCGGACCTGTTCGTCCACGACGTCGTCGAGGTCGCGCACGAGGGCGGTCAGCAGGTCGCCGCGGTTGCGCCGGCCCAGCCGAGCGGGGGTGAGCGGGATCAAGCGTGCGTAGACCTCCGCGCGCCGGCGTGCCAGCTCGGCCAGCGCCACGTCGTGTGAGATCACCCGCTCGCCGTAGCGCAGCACGGGCCGGGCCAGGCCGAAGGTGCGCACACCCACGATCGCGACCAACAAGGTCAGGACCACCGGTTGGAACGATGCTTGCACGATCAGCCAGCCGGAGGTCGCAGTGAGCGCTACCCCGGAGGCCACCGACAGTCCTCCCATGGCGCACGCCACGCGCAGGCGCGTGCGTGGGCGCAGTCGTTGCCACGCGGTGAGGCCGGGCTGGGGGTCCATACCGCGCGATGGGGAGCTGTGCGCACCCGCGGGCGGCTCGATGTGGCTGGCGGTGGCCGGCGCCTCGAGTGGTCGAAGGGTCCACCGTGAGTCGCCGGCGGCGACCAGCCGGTGGTCATGGGTGGCCACAATGACACGTCGCGTCCGGGCCATCTCCTGAACGACGGCGTAGATCTGCGGGAGGGATGCCTCGGCGATGTGGGCGGTGGGCTCATCCAACAGCACGACCGGAGTGGAGCTGAGGGCGGCGCGGGCGAGGGCCAACCGGGATCGTTGACCGGCCGAGAGTCCGAAGCCGTCGTCGCCGATCTGCGTGTGCAGACCGCCGCGAGAGGCGAACGCTTCGCTCAGTCCGACGTCGCGGAGGACTTGCGCCGCGCGCTGCGGTGATGAGTCGGGTGCCCCGAGGCGCAGGTTGTCCAACACGGTGCCGGACACGAGCAACGGTCGCTGTGTGGCCAGGTGAACCGCCGGGGTGGACACCGAGCCGGTATGCGGCAGCCGCAGTCCGGCCAACAGCTCCAGCACCGTCGTCTTGCCCGACCCGGAGGCGCCGGTCAGCGTGGTCAGGCCCGGCGAGCCGGAGACGGCAAGGTTCAGCCCCTGCAGCACGGCGCGGCGACCGGGATACGCGTAGTCCACCCCGGTGACGCCGATCCGACCTTCGGTCACGCTCGCCCGTTCGACCTGAGTGTCGGCCCTCGCCGAGTCCGCACCTGCGCCGGCCGCGGTGAGGTCATCGCTGAGGCTGTCCAACGTCTCGGCACCATCGGCGGCGTTGTGAAACTCCGCGCCCACCCTGCGGATCGGCCAGTAGGCCTCGGGCGCCACCAGGATCGCGGCCAACCCCACCTGCAGGTCCATCGTCCCGTAGGCCAGCCGCAAGCCAACGCCGACGGCGACCATGGCCACCGAGATCGTGGCCAGCAGCTCCAGGGCGGCGGTCGACAGGAAGGCCGTGCGCAGCGTGGTCACGGTGCTGCGGCGATGTCGGTCACCGACCTCGCGCACCACCTCGAGCTGGTGCTCTGCGCGGCCGTAGGAAACCAGGGTCGGCAGCCCGCGCACGACGTCGAGGAAGTGGCTCGACAGCTGGGTCATCGCGGCCCAACGCCGCCGGGTCTGGTCGCGCGTGTGCATCCCGATCAGCGCCGCGAACACCGGCAGCAGCGGCAAGGTCAGCACCACGATCAGGGCACTCCACGGGTCCACGAACGCCAGCGTGAGCACGGCCAGGAGCGGCGCCACCACCGCCGTAGCCAGCGCCGGGAGGTAGCGCGCGACGTAGGGCTCGATGGCTTCGATGCCTTCCCCGATGAGCGTGGTCGCGGCCTCGTCGCTGGGCCTTCGCTCCTCGGGCAACCGCAGCCATCGGCGCAGCACCCGAGACCGCACGGCACTGGCGGCCTGCTGTCCGGCCCGTCGGGCGGCATACTCCCCGAGTCCGGCCAGCACCCCCCGCGCGATCAGCAGCGCCAGCACGGTGAGCAGGGCCCCGGTCACCGATCCGCCGGTGACGACCTGGGTCACGGCCACCGCAAGGGCGATCGCCTGAGCCAGCGCGATCACTGAGGTGGCGAGGCCGAGCACCGTCGCGGCAGCGACGGCAGGCTTGACCGACGGGACGGCGGCAAGCAGGGCTCGCGGCTGAGGGCGGGTCATCAGCAACAGATCCTCAGGGCCGCCATCACTGTCCGGCGACCCGTCAGATCAGTGAGCAGGATCTGCCCCGCTGGTGGCGCGCTGCTTACGAGTGCGCGCCGCCAGGGCAACGTCGGTGGGGATGTGATGGCCCGAGACGCGCTGGCGGAAGGCCCAGTACGTCCAGGCTTGATAGCCCAGGACGATCGGAACGAAGATCAGGGCCACCCACGTCATGATCCCGAGTGTGTAGTCGGTCGAGGATGCGTTCGTGGTGGTCAGCGAGAACGCGGGGTCGGTGCTGCTCGGCATAACGTCCGGGAAGAGGGCCACGAACAGGGAGGTGACGGCGAGTCCGATCGCCGTAAAGGTCCCGACGAACGCCCACCCTTCGCTGGCCCGCTGGGCCAGGACCAGTGAGGCCACCAAGGCCAGGGCGGCCAGTCCGGCAACGACCCACGAAGCGGCGGTGCCGGTCCCGGCGTGCACGATCGCCAACCACACGACCGCCAGTGCGGCCGCGAGGATGCCGACCCGCACACCGATGCCACGCGCGTCGTGGCGGATGGGACCGTCGGTCTTCAAGGCCAAGAACAGCGCGCCGTGCGCGATGAACAGCGTCACGGTGACCACGCCGCCCAGCAGAGCGACCGGGTTGAGCAGGGTCAACAGGGTGCCGGTGAACTCCATGTCCGCATCGATCGGGACCCCGCGCACGATGTTGGTGAACGCCACGCCCCACAACAGTGCCGGCACGGCCGATCCGAAGAAGATGGCCATGTCCGCTCGGGAGCGCCACTGGTCGCTGTCGACCTTGCCGCGGTAGTCGAAGGCCAGAGCGCGCACGATCAGGGCGACCAGAATCAACAGCAGGGGCATGTAGAACCCGGAGAACAGGGTGGCGTACCAGTGCGGGAAGGCGGCGAACGTCGCGCCTCCGGCCGTGAGCAGCCACACTTCGTTGCCGTCCCACACCGGTCCGATCGTGGCCAGCATGACCCGTTTGCGTGTTTCGCCGCTCTGGGCTGGGACGCCGGGATCGCCGGGGCCGGTCGAGGGCACGGCTTCGCGGTTGCGCCCCAACACCGGGAACAACATGCCGACCCCGAAGTCGAAGCCTTCGAGGACGAAGTAGCCGATCCACAGGATCGAGATGAGGATGAACCAGATGGTGGGGAGTTCCATGTCGACTCAGGCTCCTCAGTAGGTGAAGACGTACGGGGCGTCGTCGGCGCGGTCGTGGGGGTCGAAGGAGGCGTTCTCGGGCAC
This sequence comes from Ornithinimicrobium sp., assembly GCA_049650845.1. Classification (GTDB taxonomy): domain Bacteria; phylum Actinomycetota; class Actinomycetes; order Actinomycetales; family Dermatophilaceae; genus Ornithinicoccus. The sequence goes on along the minus strand of JBASAZ010000277.1, from coordinate 14,067 downwards.
GTCCTCGGCGCCGGCCCGGGCGTAGCGCAGGGTGAGCCCGACCATCACCACGGCCGCGGCGGCATACAGCAGGGTGTAGACCACCATCGACACGGCGACTTCGACGGTGCTCACTCCCGGGCTCACGGCGTTGGCCGTCGTCATCACCCCGAACACGACCCACGGTTGGCGTCCCATCTCGGTGAAGATCCAGCCGAAGGAGTTGGCGAACAGCGGCATGAAGAACACCCCGATACTGGCGTAGAGCCACCAACGGTGTCTTAGCGGGCGATCACCTCGCAGGGCCCAGAGCGCCAGCGCGGCAATGCCCGCTCCGGCCATCCCGAGGCCGATCATCCACCGGAAGCTCCAGTAGGTGACCGGGATGACCGGGCGGTAGTCCTGTGCGGCGGTCATCGCGTCGTCGCTGTAGGCCAACTGGTATTCGGCGTTCAGGTCGTTGATGCCCTTGACCTCGCCGTCCAGGGTGCCGGTCGCCAGAAAGGAGAGCAGCTTGGGCGCGGTGACTGCCCACTTCTCCTGTGTCCCGTCGGGAGTGCCGATGGTCAGGATGGAGAACGGCGCGCCAGGACCTTGCGGGACGGTGTCGTACAACGCCTCGGCGGCAGCCATCTTCATCGGCTGCACCTCGGTCATGATCTTGCCCTGGATGTCGCCGGTGACGGCCGTGGTCAGGCCGCCGACCAGGACGACGACGGCGCCGAGCCGAGCGGCCTTGCGATACATCGGCTTGTCGGTCTCGGCGGTCTGGGCGCGCCAGACGTGCCAGAGCCCGATGGCCAGGACGAACCCTCCACCGGTCATCCAGGCGGCCGCGATCACGTGCGGGAAGGTCACCAGCTGCACGGGGTTGGTCAGCACGGCAGCGAAGTCGGTCAGCTCGGCGCGTCCGGTCGCGGGGTTGTTCTCGTAGCCCACGGGGTTCTGCATGAACGAGTTCGCCGCCAGGATGAAGTATGCCGACAGCACGGTCCCGATGTGCACCAGCCAGATACAGGCCGCGTGCAGCTTCTCCGGGATCCGGCCCCACCCGAAAATCCACAGGCCGAGAAAGGTCGACTCGAGGAAGAACGCGAGGAGGGCCTCGATGGCCAACGGCGCACCGAAGATGTCACCGACGAAGCGTGAGTAGTCCGACCAGTTCATGCCGAATTGGAACTCCTGCACGATGCCGGTGGCCAGGCCGAGGGCGAAGTTGATGGTGAACAGCTTGCCGAAGAACTTCGTGAGGCGTAGCCACTGCGGGTTCCGGGTGCGCATCCACTGGGTCTGCATCATCGCCACGATGAGCGATAGGCCGATCGTGGTGGGCACGAACAGGTAGTGGTACACCGTGGTGATGCCGAACTGCCAGCGGGCCAGATCAAGCGCTTCCATGCGGATCCTCACACATCGCTCTGGGTACTACGGTTCGTAAGAGAACCTACACCCCGAGAACGGCCAAGCCCAAGGGCACGGTGAGCACTGCGACCGCGAAGCAGATCATGGCGGCCGCGCGGGCATGGCGAGGGTTCGCGGCGTCGGCGATGAGCAGCAGTCGCGCTCTCGTCTGCTCAGGGGCACCGCCCACCCCCATCGTGGCTTCCGGATGAACGGCGAGGTGCATGGTCACCAGCGCGCGGGCCAGTGGCTTGGCTCCGCTGATTCGGATCGCCGCCCGGTCCGCCAGCGCCTCGACCAAGAGGTGGACCTCGTTCAGCGCTGCCTCGCAGCGGATCGGAGCCGGGACCGCGTGATGCAACACGGTGAAGAACTCCAGGATCAGGTCGTGGCGGGCGTTCAGGTGCGCGCGTTCGTGCGCGAGCACGGCGCCGAGCTCGTCGTGATCGAGCGCGGCCACCGCGCCGGCGGTCAGCACGATCTGGCGACGTCCGCCGGGAACGCAGTATGCCGTCGGGCTGGCGTTCTCGAGCACGGTCACGCTGGTGTTGGGGTCCGCTCGTCCGAACAGGTCGACCAGGTCACGGTGTCGTTGCCGCAGAGCGCGCAGTCCCGTGCCTACCCGATGCGCGCTGAGCAGGAGTCGGGCGAGCATCAACGCGCTCAACGCGGTGGCGGCCCACATCAGGGTCATGTCGCGGTTGGTCAGCGACCAGGCCGCGACGGGGGCGGCGAGCAGTGCCGCCAGGATCCCGGAGACCGCAACACACTGCCAGACGAGCAGGGCCGGCCCCGGGCAGAGTCGAAACGAGGTGCGGGGCGCCATGATCCGCGGCGCAATCACCGAAAAGGTCAGCGCGACCAGACCGAGCAACGACACGGCCAGCATGTCCATGCGACCAGTCCCTGACTAGGAGTGGCGCCGCTCGACTTCGGCCAGGGCGGCCCGCAGGTCGTCCAGCTCACCCGCATCGGCCTGACCGAGGAAGTGCAGCATCGCGGCCTGCCGGTCACCGGAGTCCAGGGTGTCCAAGCCCACGCGCATGGACGCGGCGGTCAGTTCTTCGCGAGAGGCCGCCGCCGAGTACAACCAGGCTCGGCCGTCCCGAGTGCGGTTGGCCAGGCCCTTCTTGGCGAGCCGATCCAACACCGTCATCACCGTGGTGTAGGCCAGGTCGCGCGAACTCTGCAGCTGCGTCAGCACCTGCCGAACGCTCTGGTCGGCCCCCTGGTCCCACAGCACGGTCATCACAGCGCGCTCCAGGTCGCCGAGACCGCTGAATTTTTTGGGCACAGGGGTATGGTACGCCCCCGCCAGGGAACCGCTTTCAGTACACCGGTCGATCTGTGCCCGGCCTGTAATCCTGCAAGCGCACACGAAAGAAGTGTTGCGCAACACGGCTATATCGAACGCTCCGAACGGCGTGGTCGCGAGAAGCCATGGCGCCCGGTCGAGGGTGACACGTGGGACATGAGGCCTTCGCTGGAGGTCACGGGCTCACGGGCAGCGGTGAGTGAGCTGGCCTCGGGCAACGGAATCCTGTCGACGACCGACCAGGAACTGCGCCTGCTGTCCCCCTACTCGGCACGGGCCTCTACGTTCTGGTCGGTCCGTATGCCGTGGTCGGCCTCACGGTGGCGGCTTTCCTGATGGCCGCCGCCATTCTTGCCGGGTTGCGCGTGCAGGAGAGCGAGCCCGAGGCGGCCAGCGACCGCGGCGATGCCTGGGCCGAGCTCTCGGCGGGCTTCCGTTACCTTCGGCATACTCCGCCGCTGGGCCGAATGACCCTGCTGATCGGAGTCGGAATCGCCGCCACCGGCCTGGTCAACATCGCGATCTTCCCGTTCCTGGACCAGGGGCTGGGCGTGCCGGCATCGACGGTGGGGATCTTCGTCAGCATCCAGGGTGTGGGCGCGGTTGCCGGTGGAGTGACATCGGCGGCCGCCGCGATCGCGACGCTGCCGGCTCGCGTCGACGCACCCGCAACGGGTGATGCGCGGAGCCGCCCCTAGTAGGGAAACGTCCTCGGCAGCTCGCGCCGGGCTTGGAGCTGTCGCTGGAGCAACAGGTGTCGGTGCCGGGCCAGGGCGGACTGAACGGTGGCTTCGGCCTGCTGGCCGCCACCGCCCACCAGTTCGTGATGCTCGGTGGGGTCGGCGCCGATGTCCCAGAGACGTTCGGTCCCGTCCTCGTGCACGAGGTAGTGGTGGGTCGAGGAGCGCACGGACGTCCATCGTTCGTGCTCGGTGATCCCAAGATCGAGACGTCGCAACGGCTCGCCCCGCAGCGCAGGTAACAGCGACTGTCCTTGCACATCGGTCGGAATGGGCAGGCCTGCTGCGTCCAACACGGTCGGCATGACGTCGAGCAGCTCCACGACGTCGCTGACCCGTCGCCCGGGTCGCGCGATCCCCTCGGGCCAGCGGATGATCAGCGGGACCCGCGCCACCGGATCGTCGGCGGGATATCCCTTCGCCAGACGCAGATGGTCCCCCAGCCACTCACCGTGGTCCGAGAGCAGGATCACGATCGTGCGCTCGGCTCGACCGAGCTGCTCCAGCCGCTCCAAAATCCGCCCGATGTGGTGGTCGACTTCGCTGATCGCCGCGAAGTATCCGTGTTTGATGGCGCGAAGGCGCTCGTCGGGCAGCGAGGTCGAACCCTGTCGGTCCCGCTCGTGCGCGTCCAGCACGGGCAGCGTGAGGTCGTCCCGGTGGTAGAGGTCGAGGAACCTGCGGGGGACGTAGAACGGGGGGTGCGGGGCGAAGAAGTTCGCGATGCACATCGACGGCTGGTCCTGCGGCAGGGCGGCTAGATGGTCCATCACGCTGGTGGCCACCCAGGCGGTGTGGGTCAGCGATGCGTCGGCGCCGAAAGGGTGCGGACCGTCGAAGTCTTCCCGCGGGCCGTCGTCGGGGTGCATCACCCGTGGGTCCAGTCCCATCATCGACTGCCACTGCGCGGCGGCGGGGGGCAACCCGATCGAGATGGAGTCGACCGCGCTCGGATCCACCGAACGCACCCAGGCGCGGTAGTCGTCCTCGTAGACCCCGGGTTCGTCACACAGCCGCAGGACGTCGAATCCGTAGGAGGGGTGGGGCAACGTGTGGTCGCGATTGGCGTGTGGTTGGAAGTGCAGCTTGCCGTGGTTGGCGGTCCGCCAGCCTCGCCGTCCCACGATGCGAGCCAGGGTCTCGACGTCGACCGGAACCGGCACCCCCATCGAGGTGATCCCGAGTGAGCTGGGGTAGCGCCCGGTCAGGATGGACACCCGACTGGGCATCGACACCGGGGACTGCACGACGGCGTGGTCGAAGTGCAGGCCCGCTGCGGCGAGCTGGTCCACCACCGGGGTGCGGACCTGTGATCCCAAGCACCCCAGTGCATCCCAGCGCCACTGATCGGTATGCAGGATGAGCACGTCCGGGCGATCTCCAGCGCTCACCACAATCCGTCCTTGACGTGCGATCGACGCAGGATGGGGCGAGTGGGCAGCACGACTTGACGGGTCGGGCCGGTGTCGCCTCGAAAGCGCGCGATGGCCATGGATGCCGCGACCCGTCCCATCTCCATGTCGTCGTGAGCGATCACGCTGACTCCCATCGTGCGAGCGAAGTCGAAGTCGTCGAAGGCGATGACGCCCGGAGATGCACCGAGCTCCTGCAGGGTTTGCAGCACGCCGATGGCCGCCCGGTTGTTGCCCACCAGGATGGCGTCGGGGGGCGACTGCCGGTCCAGCAAGGACCTGGTCGAACGCGCGGCCGACTCGATGTCGGGTGCTTCGGTGAGCTCCAACGAAGGGTCCGGCTGGATGCCCCACTCGCGAAGTGCGTCTCGATAGCCGATGAGTCGCTCGCCGTGGGTGTAGAGCGTGGGCCGACTTCCGATGAAGGCGATCCGGCGGTGTCCCACGTCGAGCAGTGCTCTGGTCCCGACGCGAGCACCCTCCCGGTTGGCGAACACCACACTGTCGCTCACCGCATCAATCAACGGCCGGTCGACCGCCACGATGGGGGTGCCGAGCTGCCGCTCGCCGTCGAGATAGGAATGGTCCTGCGATGCCGGAACCAACAGCAGCGCTCGCACCCTGCGCTCGAGCACGGCTTCCACCACCTGAGCTTCCTGTCGGGACAGGTCCGCGGTCGCCGAGAGCAAGAGCGTGAGCCGTTCCTGGGCCAGGGCTGCTTCTGCTCCTGCAGCCACCGCGGCGTAGAACGGGTTGGCCAGCTCGCCGATCACGAAGCCGACCGTGGAGGAGATGCCACCGCTGCGCAGGTCCCGGGCGAGACCGTTGGGTCGGAACCGCAAGGCTCGGGCCGCCTCCAGGACCTTGGTCCTGGTGTGCGGGCTCACCTTGGCCTCGCCGCTGAACACTCTGGTGACGGTCTTCATGCTGACGCCAGCCTGACGGGCCACGTCTGCCGACGTCGGTCTCGTGGAGCGTATCCCGTCGCCACTCTTGTGGTCCGACGATGTCATAGGGCATCTCTATCAGATACCAACTGCTCAGAGCAAGGGCTAGGTTCGGTCGTTGGCATCTGTTGACATCGTGGGACATTGACAACATAGTGGACTCAATCGAACGCACCGACGCGAGGAGTCAACGATGATTCAGCAAGTAGCTAAGCGGAAGACGGCAGCACTGGCTGTGGTCCTGACGGCGGGCTTGGGACTAAGTGCCTGTGGTGGGGACGCCAGTGAGGGCGGCGGCGACTCGGCAGTGGACAACTTCACCGTGATGTCGCGGTGGTCGACCGGCACGCCGGAGTACGAGGCGTTGCAGACGCAGGTGGCGACCTTCACCGACGAGACCGGGGTCGACGTCGAGATCATCGACGGCGGCGAAGACATCGACGTGACCTTTGAGACCGCCGTGGCAGCGGGACAGGCCCCGGACGTGATCGCAGTCAACCTGTTCGACAAGTCGCTGGGTTGGTTGGACGCCGGAGTCACCGTGCCGGCCGATGACTACGTGTCCGAATGGGGGCTGGAGGACAAGATCTCCCAGGAAGCGCTACTGCAGTGGCGTCAGGGGCAGACCGAGGACGGCGAGCTGCTGGGTATGCCGTATTCGGGTTTTTCCTGGCCGGTGTGGTTCAACACCCGTCTGCTCTCCGAGGCCGGCGTCGATGAGGTCCCCACGACCACCGATGACTTGATGGCCGCCGTCGATGCGCTCAAGAAGGCGGGCACGCCCCCGATGATCGTCGGCGGCGGAGACTGGTCCGGTCAGAAGTTGTTCTTCCAGACCATCCAGAGCTACCTGACGCCGGAGCAGGCGCAGACGCTCTTCGCCGGCGGCGGATACTGCGACAGCGCCGAGGCGATGAAGGGCATCGATCTCTTCGTGCAGATGCGCGACGGAGGGCTGTTCGTCGACAACGTCGCGGGTCTGACCGCCGACAACATGAACAACACCTACTTCAGCCAGGGCGCCGCGATGATGCCGGCCGGGTCGTGGGCCTTCAGCCCGGCGGTTAGTGCCGACGAGGAGTCCGGCGAAGGAGTCGTCGAGGTGACCCAGCTGGGTGGCCTCCCGGTTCCGGACGACTCCGCTCTCGGCGAGCCGTCGATCTACAAGGCCTTCACCGGCGTCGGCTTCATGCTCACTCCCACCGGGGCCGAAGACGACCGCATCGAGGCCAGCCGCGCGTTCATCGAGGGCTTCTACAGCGAGGAGACGACGGCTGACTTCGTCGAGAAGGCAAACCTGGTCCCCGCGGTCGAAGGCGACTTTGCCGAGGCCTCGGAGAATCCGCTGCTCAGCGAAGCGCTCGAGCTCGAGTCGGTGTCCAATGCGGTCCTTCCGGACGTATGGATCGGCACCGCTTCGGAGGCACTCACCCAGGTCAGCACGCTGGCCTACGGGGGAGCCGATGCTCAGAAGATCTGCTCCGGACTGGACTCCGCGAGCAACTGACCCCATAGCGGACCGACATCGGAGAAGCTATGACAACCACTACGCAGCCTGACGCATCGCCGACGGCCGCCGACGATGCCCCCACCGCCAAACCGCCACTGCGCAAGGACAAGTTCCTGCTGTTCTTGTCGCTGCCTGCCCTGGTGCTGTACTTGTTCTGGACGATCGTTCCCGTCGTCTTCGTCTTCGTCTTCGCGTTCTTCGACTATGGAGGCCTGCTGGACTTCGTCGGCAGCGATGGGTTCGTCGATCCGGAGCGGTTCACCGGCTGGGAGAACACCGGCCTCGTCCTGAACGACCTGGTGTTCTGGACCGCGGTGCGCAACACCGCGATCCAGGTCGGTATCGCGGTGCCGGTGATGATCCCGCTGGCGTTCATGCTGGGCTTCTATCTGGACCGCCGGCCCCCGGGCTGGAAGGTGCTGTCGGTCTTCTTCTTCACTCCAGGGCTCATCTCCATCTCCATCAAGGGCACGATCTTCTACGCGATGCTCTCGCCCAACGGAGGAGTCAACGGTGTCCTGGACCTCGTCGGTCTGGGCAGCGACGGGATGGTGGACCTGACCACGGCCTGGTATGCGGATGCGTCCACAGCGCTTGCCGTGATCATCGTGGCCGACCTCTGGCAAGGGATCGGTTGGACCGGCGTGCTGTTCGCGGCTCGCCTGGCCTCGATGCCCACCGAGCTGTCCGAGGCGGCCGAGGTCGACGGCGCCACCCAGTGGCAGCGAATGTGGCGGGTGTCCTTCGGCGTGGTGCGTGACTACGTCGGCACAATGGCGATGCTGCAGTTCCTGTGGACGCTGTTCAACAGTGCCCCGATCGTCTTCATCCTCACCGGGGGTGGGCCGGGGACGTCGTCCACCACGTTGTCGTTCCTGGTCTATCAGAAGGCCTTCATCGAGCAACAGATCGGCTACAGCCAGGTCGTCGGTGTGCTGCTCTTCGTCTGCGGTTTGGGTGGCATGGTCCTGATCCGCCGAGTCTTCCGCGAATCATGAGTCAACCAACGCACGAGCGAAAGGGCACCGACATGCCGACAAAGCGGCTCCTCGGCCCGGCGGCGGCCCACACCGCGGCGTGGGTGTACGCAGCGATCCTGGTCATCCCGATGTTGTATCTGGTCCTGTCCTCGTTCAAGAGCAACCTGCAGATTTTCACCGAGCCGTTTGGCTGGCCTCGGGCCTTCAACTTCGACAACTACACCCGCGCGTGGTCGGTGGCTCAGCTCGGGCCGGCGCTGGGCACCTCGATCTACGTCACGGCCGCGTCCGTGGCGGTGACGCTCCTGCTGGCGGTGCCGGCGGCATACGGCTTGGCCCGCACCACAGGGAAGATGAACACGAGTGTGCACGCCCTCTTCGCCGCAGGGTTCCTGATCCCTCCGTTCGCCGCCTTGATCCCCACGGTGTTCCTGGCCATCCGGCTGGACCTCTTCCAGCGTCCCGAGTTCCTCATCGCCTTCATGCCGGCCACGGCCCTTCCGCTGTCGGTCATCCTGCTGACGGCGTTCATGCGCACCATCCCCAAGGAGCTGGGCGAGGCTGCCGCGATGGACGGCGCCGGGCACTGGCGAGTGCTCACCCGGATCTATATCCCCCTGTCGGTTCCGGGGATCGTGACCGTGGTCATCCTGCAGGCACTCGGCTTCTGGAACGAGTTCTTCTACTCGTTGGTGATCGTGGGCACCTCGCCGGACACCCGGACGGTCCAGGTCGCCTTGCCGACTGCGCTGATCTCGGAGAACACCGATTACGGGGTGTTGGCCGCGGGGACGCTGATCAGTCTGATCCCGGTCTACCTGGTCTACATCGTGTTGCAGCGACGGATGCAGGACGCGCTGACCGCCGGGGCGGTGAAGGGATGAACGCCGATGCAGCAGTCGTGCCCGTGCGGACCCGCGTGTTGGACCACGACTGGACCGTGGAGTGGGTCGATGGTCCTGCGGACACTCCGCAGGAGATCCGTGGTCGCGCGGTTGCGGCCACGGTCCCCGGCCAGATCCACACCGACCTGATGGCCGCCGGACTTCTCAGCGACCCCGACGTCGGCTTCGGTGAGTGTGAGCAACACTGGATCGGCGCCTCCACCTGGCGTTGGCGCACCGCGGTGACCATCGATAGAGGCCCTGGGGAGCACTGTGACCTGGTGGCGCACGGGCTGGACACCATCGCCGAGGTGCGTCTCGGGGACACCCTGCTGGGCCGCACGGATGACCAGCACCTTCGCTACCGCTGGACGGTGCAGCCGCCCAGCGATGGGGAACCGGTGGAGCTGAGTGTGACGATCCACCCCATTCACCTCGCGGCCGCGGCGGCCGAGGAGGAGGTCGGACACCTACCCCGGCCGTATCCTTTCCCCTACCCCTACGTGCGCAAGAGCGCCTGCAACTTCGGCTGGGACTGGGGGCCCTCCTACGTCACCGCCGGGATTTGGCGCCCGATCGAGCTGCAGACCTTCGGTCGCGCTCGCCTCGACGACCTCCGGATCCTCGCCGACCTGAGCGACGAGGGGCAGGGACAGCGAGGTCACATCGGGGTCCACGCGAGTCTGGCCACGCCCGCGACGACTGATCCGGCGGTTCTCGACGCCGTGGGCATCACCGTGCTGGTCACCGACACGGATGGTCAGACCGTGGCCCGCGGTGAGAGCCTTGCCGAGGAGACCTCGTCCGGGGGCACCCAGGCGGTGGTCCAGCTGAGCATCGACGAACCTCGGCTATGGCAACCGGTGGGTTATGGCGAGCAACCGATGTATGAGGTCCAGGTGCAGCTCGTCGTCGACGACGTGGTCGTCGAGACCACCACTCGGCATACCGGGTTGCGCACGGTCCGGATCGAGGAGCCGCAGGATGAGCTGGGACGTCGCTGGCATCTGCACCTGAACGGTCGCCGGGTCCGGGTCCGCGGCTACAACTGGATTCCGGACGACCCGTTCATCGCCGAGGTCACACCCGCCAGGGTCCGACACCGACTGGACCAGGCGGTCGCCGGTGGGGCCAACCTGATCCGGGTCTGGGGCGGTGGATACATCGTCGACCACGAGTTCATGCGGGCGTGCGACGAGCGCGGACTGCTGGTGTGGCACGACTTCCTCTTCGCCTGCGCGGCCTACGACGAATCGCCTGAGATGGTGGCCAAGATTACTGCCGAAGCGGAGCAGGCGGTGACCGCGCTGTCCAGTCACCCATCGCTGGTGATCTGGTGTGGAGGCAACGAATGCGTCTGGGGTTGGCACAGCTGGGGGTGGCAGGACGAGCTCGAGGGACGGTCGTGGGGCGCGCGCATCTACGGCGAGGTCCTGCCCGAGGTGGTCGCCCGCCTGGACCCGACCCGGCCCTACGTGGGCAACAGCCCGTGGTCGGGCTCAGTCGATCTCGATCCCTCTGATCCGGCGAGCGGACCGGTGCACGTGTGGAACGTGTGGAACGACGTCGACTACAAGCACTATCGCAGCGTCGACCCGGTGTTCGTGTCCGAGATGGGCTGGTGTGGGCCGCCCGCCTGGACCACCCTGCGCGGTGCGGTCCCCGAGGGGCCGCTGGACCTCGACAACCCGGGGGTGCGACATCACCTGCGAGCCGAAGACGGGGTGCTCAAGCTCGACCGTGGACTGCAACAGAACTTCGGCGCCACCCGCGATCCCGACGACTGGCACTATCTCTCCCAGCTCTTGCAGGCCCGCAGTCAGCAGGCCGGGAGCGAATGGCTGCGCAGCCGCGAGCGATGCGCCGGTGTCGTGGTGTGGCAGCTCAACGACTGTTGGCCCGTGGTGTCCTGGGCTGCCGTCGACGGACAGGGTCACGCCAAACCGCTGTGGTTTGCGCTCCGGCGGGCGTTCGCCCCCCGGTTGCTCACGTTGCAGCCGCTGTATGTCGCCGACGAGTTCGGTGGCAACCCCCCGGGGGACGTCGCGGTGGTGATGGTCAACGACAGCCTCGAGGACTGGCGGAACCAGGTGAGCGTCCGTCGGGTGGATCTGCACGGCACCGAGCTGGCTCGCACCGACGTCGTGCTGGAAGTCAGAGCCGGACAGACCGCCAACGTGCCCCTCGATCCGTCGATGACGATGCCCGACAACCCCACCCAGGAGCTCCTGGTCGCCGAAGACACCGACGGCCGGCGCACCTGGTGGGCCTTCGCCAAAGACGTCGAGATGACGTTGCCTACTCCCCGCTTCGACGTCCAGGTGCACGACGTCAGCCAGGACAGCGTGACGGTGGAAATCACCGCCGCCAGCCTGCTGCGGGACCTGATCATCTATCCCGATCGGGCGGCATACGAGTTGAGCCTGGATCCCTCCGGCGCGCAGGTCGACGAGATGTTGCTCAGCGTGTTCCCCGGGGAACGAGCGACGCTCACGCTGACCGGGCTTCCCGGAGTCGACCTGGTCGACCGAGAGCGCGTGGCGGCCGTCCTGAGCACCGCACCCGTCCTGCGGGTGGTGGGCGACGGCTAACCCTTCGGATGGGTAGGTGGCTGCTAACCCTTCGGATGGGTGGGCGACCGCTAGCCCTCGTTCACTCCTTGGGATAGCCGTGCGGGTTGCCCTGTTGCCAGCGCCAGGTGTCGGCGCACATGTCCTCCACGGTGCGGGTGGCGCTCCAGCCCAGCTCGAGGTGGGCGCGCGAGGGGTCGGCATACGAGGCGGCAATGTCGCCCGGCCTGCGCGGGCCGACGGCATACGGGATCTCCTGCCCGCTGGCGGAGCGGAAGGCTTCGACGAGCTCGAGCACGCTGGTGCCGTGACCCGTGCCCAGATTCCACGTCGAAATGGGGCGGTCGTGCTCAGTGATCCAGTCCAACGCGGCCAGGTGACCGGCGGCCAGGTCCTCGACGTGGATGTAGTCGCGCACCCCGGTGCCGTCCGGGGTGTCGTAGTCCCCGCCGAAGACGGAGAGCTTCTCCCGACGGCCGACCGCGGTCTGGGCGATGAACGGCATCAGGTTGTTGGGGATGTCGCTGGGGTCTTCGCCCAGTTGCCCCGAGGAGTGGGCGCCGACCGGGTTGAAGTAGCGCAGCAGCGCAATCCGCCACTGGGGCTCGGCCACGGCAAGGTCGGCGAGGATCTGCTCGATCATGACCTTGGACCAACCGTAGGGGTTGGTGGCCGACGTCGGCAGGTCCTCGGTCATCGGCACGGGGGCGTCGGGGCCGTAGACGGTGGCGGAGGAGGAGAAGACCAGGTGATGCACCCCGTGGTTGCTCATTGCCTCGATGAGGGTGAGCGTCGAGCCCACGTTGTTGCGGTAGTAGCGGACGGGTTTGGCCACGGACTCCCCGACGGCCTTGAACCCGGCGAAGTGGATCACCGCCTCGATGTCCTCGACGGAGAAGAGGGCGTCGGTGGCCGCGGGGTCGTTCAGGTCGATCTCGTGCAGCGTGAGGGATGTGCCGCCCAGGGCCTCGATCCGCGGCAGCACCGAGTGTGTGGAGTTGCTGAAATTGTCAGCCACCACGACCTCGTGCCCGGCCTCGAGCAGCTGGACGGTGGTGTGCGATCCGATGTATCCGGCCCCGCCGGTGACTAGTACGCGCATGCATGGAGTATGCCGCGGGCCTCGGTGGGCGGTGCGGGGTCGGTGCTGCCACTCACGAAGCTCGGCATGCCGTGGGGGGCCGGGCAATGTGCGATGGGCCGACGACACGCCGGAAGCGAGCGGCTGACAGGTGCACGTGCACCCGTGGGCCGCTATTCCTCGGCGCGTCACCGGGACCAGTGGGTGAATGTCGCTGGGACTAGCCCGCGGGGAGGTGGCCAGGGCCCGCTACCAACCCGTAGGACAGCGTGAGCCGCCTGCCGTGAGGGGCTGATCGGCGCTGTGACAGTCTGGCCGGATGAAGCCGTGGAGCTTGCAGCCGAGCGCTCCGGGGGTCGCCGAACTCATCTGGGCCGGCGACGATCCGTGGTGGCTCGACGCCCAAGCGCCGTCGGCCCTGGCCGACTTCCTGGCGACGGCGTATGCCGACGGTGTGCACCGCGTCGAGGCCCAGGTCCCGCGGGATGACCGGGAGGTGCGGCATGCCTTGCAGCGCGCAGGACTGCGGCCGGAAGGGGTCGCCAGGGGCCGGCACCTGGACGACGTCGGCGAACCCGTCGACATGCTCCGGCTGGCCCGCCTCGCCGATGACCCGTTGCCGGGGACGCGCCAAGCGTTCCTGTCGATGCTCAACGCCACCTTGCCGACCAAGCGAGTCATCGCCCAGGGGCTGATCCGCAACGAGCACAACGACGTTCTGATGTGCCAGCTGACCTATAAGCAGGAGTGGGATCTGCCCGGTGGCGTCGTCGACCCGCACGAGTCGCCGGCCGGCGCGCTGGCCCGCGAGATCGGCGAAGAGCTCGGGGTCGAGGTGCACGCCGGGGCGCTGCTGGCGATCGACTGGCTGCCGCCCTATCGGCAGTGGGACGACGCGGTGCTGCTGGTGTTCGACCTAGGCGTCCACCCCGACCTGCCCGGGCGCGCTCGACTGCAACCCACGGAGATCGCCGGCCTGCATTGGTGTGACGAGGCAGAGATCCAGCGACGAGCCGCCCCGTATGTGGCTCGCATGCTCGCCCACGTTCGACCCGTTGAGGTGGGGTCGGGCCGTAACGGTCCGACGGAGTCGAGCCGTGCCGGCCGCGGGGGCCTCACAGGGGAGCCCCCCGCGAGTGACGGGATCCAGCCCGATGGCGGGACGGCATACCTCGAAGACGGGGTTCCCTACGATTTCCAGGGTTAGCGTCGCGTTCTAAGGTGAGCAGGTGAGAAAGGCACACGCAT
>JBASAZ010000276.1:0-1923 GCA_049650845.1 Ornithinimicrobium sp. | reverse complement strand
GCTCCATTCGACGAGGGCGCATGACTTGACCCGCCGTGATGGGGGACCAGGGGGCAGGAGTCGGGGTTCAACTCGTCGGTTTCGGTCACGGCACGACGGCGCGGTGCCGAGGCCTCTCCTTATCAGTTGTGCGACGCAGATGACGGCGCCTTGCGCCACTCCGGATTTCTGCGGTCACCCCACACCTTGGCGGATTGTCGCTCGCGTCGTAGGTGCGTGCTCGGAGTCGCCCGGCCTGCTCGGTCGCTCTTCGGGTTTGATGGGCTGCCGGCCGTCCATCATGGCAGTTCGGGTGCGCTCCGGCGTGTCGGCCACGTCCACACGGAGCGGGTGATCGCGGCAAGGAGGATCACCTCGATGGCGCTTCCCAGCAGGTAGCAGACCCAGCTCCCGCCGATGCACGACACGACGATGGTGACGGCATACACCAGGCTGACCACGATATTGAGGACCCGGTTGGTGGCCTACCGGGCGGGTCCGACCCTGACCTGGGCGTCGTTGCGCTCAGGTCAGGGTCGGGTCCAGGTTAGGGGTAGTACCCGAGCACCACCATGAGGACCAGCACGACGAAGTAGGACTCGACCCCGTGCACGACCACGCTCATCCACAGGCTCCGGTAACGCTTAGCGACCCAGGCGTAGCCGAACGAACTGGCGATCATGCTGGGCCAGAACCAGATCTTGTGCACGTGGTATAAACCGAACAGCACCGTGTTGGCCACCCAGTCCCACCGCCCGAAGACCCCTGTCATCCGCGGCAGCAGCACCCCGTGGAAGAGCAGCTCCTCCCCCAGGAGATAGTTGAACAGGCAGCTGGTCAGCGCCAGACCCAGGATCCACCACTGCCCCTGCAGAGCCGGGTCGGCCAGACCCTCGATTTGCGCGTGGGCCGGCTCGCTCAACCCGGGCAGCAGCCGGGTCCAGGCCGTGTCCAGCCGTGTCGCGAGGTACCCACCGAGCACGTTGGCGCCGATGGCAGGAATCACCCACCACCACAGCACACGGCGCTGGCGGCCGGTGCCGGGGTCGCGCGGCCCGTTGAGCCGGATCCGGGCCTTCACCGCAGCCCAGTGCAGGCCACCCAGCTCGTGCCGCAGCACGATCAAAGAGACCACGAACTGCCACATCATCCCGAGCACCATCAGGCTCCAGTAGACGAGCCCGGGATGTATGGAGACGCGGGGCATCAAGGCGGGGGCCACGCCGAAGGCCAACACGGCCATCGGCGCGGTGACCGAGGCCCAGATGGCCAGGATCTTCATCAGCGAGTACTGCTCGGTGTCCGCCCGAGGCGGCGGGTGCGGGGGGGACTTGGTCCCAATGTATGTGCTCATGAACCATAGCCTTGGCCCAGACCCCCTTGCTGCACATCGGCCCCCAGGCTTGAGTCGGCCGCGGCCTGGCACCCCCGGCGGCGTACCTCGACCTACCCCTTCAGGCCGATGCGCACCCCCGCACCGGCCACTACGTTGGAGGCATGGCCCGCAGCCGTTGGTCTCAGCCTCTGGTCGACATCGCTGTCGCCGGGGCGTTCCTAGCCATCGGCTGGGTCGCCTCGAACGCGGCGACGACCACCGATCCCGACTTCGTCTACACCCCCCGCGACTCGCTGTTCGTGCTGTTGCTGGTCCTGGCGACCGTGCCGTACGCGTGGCGCCGACACCGGCCCGGCACCGTCTTCGTCGTGACGTTGGTCTCCACGACAGCACTGTGGGCCCTGGGCTACAACGGGAGCGCCCTGCCGATGTTCCTGCTGGTCGGCGCCTACTTCGTCGCCAGCACCTGCCGGCCCCGGCAGGTGGCCGTTTGCGGCGCGGTGGCGCTCGGCTGCTTCGCGTTCCTGTGGTGGGCCGACGGGGCACCGTACGGGGTGACCGAGGTCGCCGCATCGGTGGTCGGCGTCGCAGGCGCGATGGGCCTGGGC
>JBASAZ010000275.1:0-4555 GCA_049650845.1 Ornithinimicrobium sp. | reverse complement strand
ACGCTAAGTTGCCGCACTGGTTCGGCAGCACCGGTGAGGAACCCGCCGAGATCCTCAGCATCTTCGGACGACCCGGCGAACGAATGGCCATCCGAACGACATCCCCGTAGTCGTGGGCCCAGGCCTCGGACACCACGCAGCGGCCACCATCACAGTTCCGACCGGCCCTCGGCCTCGTCATCGTCCGCGACTACCGCATTTCCACGCCCGCCCATCAGAAGCATGCGGGCGCCGAGGCGTGCGTGCGGATAGGGCTAACGAGATCCACGACGTCGTCGCCGGCACCACGGGCGGGGCGTTCAACTGTGTGACCGCCTGGATGGTCCCCGCGATCACCACATACCTGGGACGCGCGCCGGGGTGGGAAATCGAGTATGGGTCCCGGGGTGCTCACGGTGGGCCCGGAGTACGTTCCTGCCGCGGTCGGCGCTGCCCTGGTGCACGAACTCCTGAGGCGTAACGGAGGTCCCTCGTCAAGGGGTCGATCTCGTCGGTCATGCTGCACGGCCGGGGGTTCGATGGTCCTGAGCGACAGGAGGGTCGCACCAAGGTCACGCACTTTGGCGAGCAGGCCGTGCAGCTCGGCCTGGTCGGTCACGGGTCCGCGCAGGGTGGTGGTGCCGTCGTGGTGGTGGCTGAGGGTCACGCCGCCGAGCCAGGTCGACCAGTGCTCGTCGAGATGCCCATCGATGCGGAGCTCGTAGTGGCCTGATGGTTCGGGTCGTGGGTTCATCGCGAACCCGCCAGTGCTGCGCGGGGGACAGCTGGGCCGGGCCGGCGGTTAGGGGGACGGCGAATGAACCACTCGGCGACGGCGAGGTTGATCATCCAGCCGGCTCCCATCATGAGGTCGGTTCGGACGACGCCCGAGCCGAAGACAGCTTGGCCGAACCCGACGGTGAACGCCTGGGTGCCGGCACCCAGGGCGAGAGCGTAGGCCCGGGTCATCCAGGCCCGGTGCCCGGCGATGTCCCTGTCCCTGATGGCGGCCACCCCCAGGACGAGGCTGATGGTCATTCCCGACGCGGCAAGCAGCCGGAACCCGTAGAGGAGGTGACCGGTGCCCATCTTGTAGGGAAAGACGAGCGTCATCCACAGGGCTGAGAGCGCGACTGCCAGGCCGAGTGCGACCAGCACCCGTCCCGCCCGCCGATGCCACGCGGGGTGACGACGGCGGATCCCAGCGGAGAACTGAAACGCACCAAGGAGGGAGTAGCCGACGGCTGCCGCGACATGTACGAGGACCGGGGCCGGCGATGTTGCGAAGCGCGCGTCCGTCGGAATGAGCTGCGGACCGCCGAGGATCTGAATGAGGCGGGCCGTGCCAACCAAAACCGGGATAGCGGCGAGCACCACCAATCCAGCGGGCACCCACCGCGCAGCGCGCGAAGTCATTCGGCACCGGCCGGCGTGAGCAGCGGGGTGTCGGCGGCGGTTGCATGTGTCGTGGTGACGGGGCGCGCAGCCGACCAGAGCGAGTAACCGAGGGCGATCATGGCGACGCTGTTGGGGAAGGCCAGCAGCCGGTAGAAGGCATCCGGCATCACGGTGAGCGCGGCGGTGACGACCCCGCCGACGGCGAGGAGCGCGGCTGCCCAGCGGGTCAGGACACGGGCCCGGTACAGCGCGATGCCGAAGACGAGGCCGCCCGCCAGGAAGAGGGCGCCCTCGACCGCGATCACAGTCTGCAGCAGGCCGATGTCGCCTGTCGCATGTCCGCCGGTTTGGGCGGCCAGGACGTCGTTCACGTAGGAGGGGTCGGTCGCGGCGACGGATGGCAGGACGTAGGCGGCCGCGAACGTGGTGCTCATGATGACGAGGTAGTTGGCCGCGAACAGCAGGTACCCAACCAGGCCGAGCACGCCCATCTGCTTCACCTGATGCACGTACATGCCGGTGATGCCAGCCAGCGCAAAGACTGCCATCAGCAGCTTCAGAGAGTTGCGGACGGCCATTTCGGTCGTGCTGATGGAGGTGGCGTCCAGGTGCGGGTGGTTGATCTGGACGCCGATGAAGATGAGTCCGGCGGCAACGGCGGCGACGCCGGCCGCCCGTGTGAGGGTGCTTGGTGTGATGTTCATGTCGGTTCCTGCTCTGGTCGGTCCGTGGCGGGTGCCGTGGGGGATGACCGAAACGTAGGACGCGACAGAGGGTGCCGACGTCACCAGATGATGTGATTGATGTGGTGAGACTGGCACTGCTCGCTCATCACAGCGGGTCGGCGAGCGGGTACCGGCCGGGTGTCCGAGGCGCCTACTGAGGCGGCGGCATCATGGGGATGAGAGGAGGCCGCGTTCGCGAGCGTGGTGTATGGCCGCGACCCGCGTTTTGGCGTCGAGTTTGGTGAAGATGTGCTTGGTGTGGGTACGCAACGTGTTGAGGGTGATGTAGAGCTCGCGGGCAATCTCTGGTCCGGTGCGTTCGCTATCGAGGAGGCGGAGCACCTGCAGTTCGCGCTGGCTCAACGGGTCGACCAGCGCCTGCTGCCCCCCGGTGCCCTCGACCGGGGTCCCTGCGCACTTCAACAGCCGGCGTGCCCGCTGCCGCGCCGCTTCGCCACCTGTTGCGGCGACGTCCGCGCCGACAGGATCGGTGTAGCGGGCGGCGAGGTGGAGAAGCGCGGTCATCGCGGGGCGTTCGTCGAGGTACAGCCACACGTAGCTCTCAGGTTCGGGCCCCTCGACCAGGGCACTACCCAGTGCGGCCAGCGCTCGCGGGAGGTCGCCCTGGGCGTGGTTGGCCAGCGCCTGCAGCACCCTGATCTCCACCACGCTGCCCTCCCGCCCAGAGTCGGCGGCCGGCGCATGCAGTCGGTCGAGCAGGCTGAGCGCTGCGGCGAGCGGGGAGGCGCCTGCCGCATACTCGCTGTCTTGTCCTGCGTTGTGCTGGGCGAGCAGGAGCCGCACCAGGGTCAGCTGTTCGTACTCACGCAGATAGTCCGGGTCGTCATCGACGCAGATACCTCGCTCGTGGACCCATGCGGCCGCTGCCAACAGGTCCCCTCCGGCGATCTGGTGGCGGGCCTTCATCGCAGCGATGGGGCGGACGTCAGGGTAGAACCCGCGCCGGTACAACGTCTGCGCCTGGTCGAGCAGGGTGATCGCGCCGTCGTTGTCGCCGTAGGCAGCGCGTAGCTGTGCCGAGGCCACGAACCACCGGTGCCGGTTCTCGGTGATGCGGGCTCGCTCACCGAGCGCTCGTGCGGTCTCGAGGTGGGTCTCCGCGCTGGTGAGGTCGCCGAGCTCCCGGTCGAGCTCGGCTAGCCCGACGTGCAGGTCGGCAGTGGCCCGCGGGTACGGCTCACCCTTGTCGGTGGCCCGCTGCAGGGCTTGTTCGTAGAGCCGTCGGGCGCGACTTGGCCTGCCCGAGGCGATCCACATGTCGGCCAGCACCACCGTGCTGTCCAGCTCGTCCACGAAGTTCCCCGCAGCGTGCAGGCTGCGGATCGCTGCACTGCACGTTGACAGCGCTTCCTGGACGTCCCCGGCCGCCCAGGCGGCCAGAGCGAGAAACCCACCCGCAGAACCGCGCACCAGATGGTCCGCGGGCCGGGCCAGATCCATCGCGCGCCGGGCGTGGCGCACCGTGCCGGGGACGTCTCCCCGTGCCTGGGCCAGCGCCGCACGGTAGACAGAGATCGTGGCCGGCGCGGTCCGCAGGTCCTCGGTGTCCGCCCAGGTGGCCGCGAGATCCTGGTCGTGGGCACCGGCGGCCAGCGCCTCCTCGGCTGCGTCGAGTCGGGACTCCACAGCGTCGAGGTCACCGGCAATCATCAACGCCCAACCGGACAGAATGCTCAGGACCGGGCTTCGGCGCACCACAGGCTCCGGCAACGATCGCACCCATGCCAGCAGCGGACTGTCTTGCCGAGTGCGGCGCATCTGCGGCAGCGCCTCCTCCATCAGGTAGGCGGCACGGGTGAAGTCCTGGGCAGCGAGCGCATGACGGACCGCGTCCCCGATCAGGCCGTGGGCGCTGCACCAGACGCTGGCCCGCTGGTGCAGGCTCGGCAGTTGCTCCGGGGCTTCGGCGAGCAAGCGTGCGCGTAGGACGTCGGCGAACAGGTGGTGATAGCGGTACCAGGAACGTTCCGCATCCAGCGGGACGAGGAACAGGTTGCCCCGCTCGAGGTCCTCCAGCACTTGCGCGCCGTCAGCCCGGCCGGTCAGCGCGTCACACACGGGGCCGCTGAGTCGATCGAGGACGCAGGTGCAGAGCAGGAAGTCCCGGACCTGGGCAGGTTGTCGGGCAAGAACCTCGTCGGCGAGGTAGTCGATCACGAACCGGTTACTGCCGGTGAACTCCTCGATGAAGGCAGCGATTGCATCACGGTCGGGGATCCGGCGTAGGGAAAGCGCGGCAAGCTGAAGGCCAGCGATCCACCCTTCGGTCCGCTCCTCCAGCGCCTCCACGTCGCCGGCGGCGAGGTCCAGCCCCATCGCCTCGGTGAGGAACTCCCGCGCCTCGGCAGGGCTGAAGCGGAGGTCGGCGGCGCGCACCTCGGTGAGCTGCCCGCGACTGCGCAGCCGAGCCAGGGGCAGCGGCGGATCAGAGC
>JBASAZ010000274.1:0-2237 GCA_049650845.1 Ornithinimicrobium sp. | reverse complement strand
TGCGGGCGCCGCTTCGGCACCGTCGAGACCGCCACCCTCTCGGTCATCAAGCGCTCCGGCGCGACCGAGCCGTTCAGCCGCGACAAGGTCATCTCCGGCGCCCGCAAGGCGTGCCAGGGACGCCCCGTCTCCGACGCCCAGCTGCAGCTCCTCGCGCAGCAGGTGGAGGAGTCGATCCGCTCGCTCGGTCAGGCCGAGGTGGACGCGCACGAGGTGGGTCTGGCGATCCTCGAGCCGCTGAAGGCGCTCGACGAGGTCGCCTACCTGCGCTTCGCGTCCGTCTACCAGGCGTTCGACAACCTCGACGACTTCGAGTCGGCCATCACGCTGCTGCGCTCCGAGCGCGACGTGGAGACCGCCTCACCGGGGCAGACCCCCTGAACCACGGGTATGTCAGTACCCACCGCTTGACTTTCATCAGCAACTCCGAGCACGACACCACACACAGGGAGAGCTAGTCATGACAGAGACGACCGGGGCGAAGACGCGCGCACGCCGGGGCGGCAAGGGCCTCACCATCGAGCGCATCTTCACCACGCCTGGTGTCCACCCCTACGACCAGGTGACCTGGGAGAAGCGGGACGTCGTCCAGACCAACTGGAAGACCGGGGAGACGATCTTCGAGCAGCGCGGGGTGGAGTACCCCGACTTCTGGTCGGCCAACGCCTCGACCATCGTCACGACGAAGTACTTCCGCGGCGCCGTCGGCACCGACGCCCGCGAGACCGGCCTCAAGCAGCTCATCGACCGCGTCGTCCTGACCTACGTCAAGGCGGGCAAGGAGCACGGCTACTTCGCGACCGACGAGGACGCCGAGATCTTCGAGCACGAGCTGACGTATGCCCTCGTGCACCAGGTCTTCTCGTTCAACTCTCCCGTGTGGTTCAACGTCGGCACCCAGAGCCCGCAGCAGGTCAGCGCCTGCTTCATCCTCTCGGTCGACGACTCGATGGACTCGATCCTCAACTGGTACAAGGAGGAGGGCTTCATCTTCAAGGGCGGCTCGGGCGCCGGCCTCAACCTCTCCCGCATCCGCTCATCCAAGGAGCTGCTGTCCTCCGGCGGCACCGCCTCCGGCCCGGTCTCCTTCATGCGCGGCGCCGACGCCTCCGCGGGCACCATCAAGTCCGGTGGCGCCACCCGTCGCGCGGCCAAGATGGTCGTCCTCGACGTCGACCACCCCGACATCGAGGAGTTCATCGACACCAAGGCGCGCGAGGAGGACAAGATCCGCGCCCTGCGTGACGCCGGCTTCGACATGGACCTCGGCGGCAACGACATCGTCTCGGTGCAGTACCAGAACGCCAACAACTCGGTGCGCGTCTCCGACGAGTTCATGCGCGCCGTGGAGGAGGAGGCCGAGTTCGGCCTGACCTCCCGCAAGGACGGCTCGGTCGTCACCACGGTCGACGCCAAGCACCTCTTCACCAAGATGGCGCAGGCCGCGTGGGAGTGCGCCGACCCGGGCATCCAGTACGACGGCACCATCAACGACTGGCACACCAACCCGGAGACCGGCCGCATCACCGCGTCCAACCCCTGCTCCGAATACATGTCGCTGGACAACTCCAGCTGCAACCTCGCCTCGCTCAACCTCATGAAGTTCCTGCGCGAGGACGACACCTTCGACGTGGAGACCTACCAGAAGGTCGCCGAGCTGGTCATCACCGCGATGGACATCTCGATCTGCTTCGCGGACTTCCCGACCGACCCGATCGGCGAGACCACCCGGAACTACCGCCAGCTCGGCATCGGCTACGCCAACCTGGGTGCGCTGCTCATGGCGACCGGTCACGGCTACGACTCCGAGGGTGGCCGCGCGCTCGCCGCGTCGCTGACCTCGCTGCTCACCGGCGCCGCCTACAAGCGCTCCGCCGAGCTCGCCGGCGTCGTCGGTCCCTACAACGGGTATGCCCGCAACGCCGACGCGCACAAGCGCGTCATGCGCAAGCACCAGGCGGCGAACGACGAGATCCGCACGCTGCACACCATGGACTCCTCGGTCCACAAGGCCGCGACCAAGGCCTGGGACGCCGTCGTCAAGACGGGGGAGAAGAACGGCTACCGCAACGCGCAGGCCTCCGTGCTCGCCCCCACCGGCACCATCGGCTTCATGATGGACTGCGACACCACCGGCATCGAGCCCGACTTCTCGCTGGTGAAGTTCAAGAAGCTCGTCGGTGGCGGCTCGATGCAGATCGTCAACCAGACCATCCCGCGGGCGCTCAACCGCCTGG
>JBASAZ010000273.1:0-9031 GCA_049650845.1 Ornithinimicrobium sp. | reverse complement strand
TGGCTCAGCCGCACCCATCGACACATCTCACCTCATGGAGGAACTCATGTCCGCGACTTCGACTCATCGGCGAGCGCGGCTGGTCGATCTGACCGCAGTCGGTCTGCTGTCCGCCGTCCTGGCGGCGGGCGGCACCTACGGCATCGTTGCGGCGCAGGGCGATGCCCCGCTCATCACCTCGCCCGGTGGCAGCGTCTCAGCCGACGCGTCGCCGGGAGCCGACCCGAACGCCACGCCTGCGGCATACGTCGATGGCCTGGATTGGGGCACCGTCTCCGACCGGGTCTCACCGAGCGTGGTCTCGATCCAGGTGCGGACGGCCAACGGCGGCGGTGAAGGCTCGGGGGTCATCTGGGACGACCAGGGCCACGTCGTGACCAACGCACACGTCGTCGAAGGCGGTCAGGAAGTCCGGGTGACGCTCAGCGACGGCCGGAGCTATCCCGCCGAGGTCACCGGCTCCGACCCCGCCACCGACCTGGCCGTCTTGAAGGTCACTGACCCACCCTCCGACTTGTCCGCGATCACGATCGGCGACGACAAAGCACTGGAGGTCGGCAACCCTGTCATGGCCATCGGCAATCCCTTGGGCCTGTCCGGCACGGTCACCACCGGGATCGTCAGTGCGCTGGACCGCCCGGTCAGCACTGCCCCGCTGTCGGCCGGTGACCCGGGTAGCGCCGCGGTGACCAACGCCATCCAGACGAGCGCGGCCATCAACCCCGGCAACTCCGGCGGCGCGCTGGTCGACGTGAACGGGCAGCTCATCGGCATCAACTCCGCGATCGCCTCGCTGCCCACCGGCGGCGGCGCTCAAAGCGGCAGCATCGGCATCGGATTCGCCATCCCGACCACCGTCGCCAGCAGCATCGTCGACCAGCTGATCTCCGCCGGTGTCGCCGAACACGCCTTCTTGGGAGTGGGGCTCACCGAAGGCGAAGACACCGTCGACGGGGCCACCCTGACCGGCGCCGAGGTCTCGGCGGTCGAGCCCGGCTCCCCTGCGGAGGCCGCCGGTCTACGCACCGGCGACGTGATCACCACCATCGACGGCGAGCGGGTCCCGAGCTCGATCGCGTTGGTTGCTCAGGTCCGTGAGCGGACCTCGGGGGCGAAGGTCACGCTGGGATACATCCGTGACGGCCAGCAGGACACCGTGAGCGTCACGCTGGACACCCGCCCCGACGAAGGACGCTGAACCTCGCGCGTGCCGACATCTGCAGCGGCCTGTGGTTCGATGTCGGAGTCGCACCTAGGGTGTCACCGACGCGCCTGCCGAGTCCCCTGCCCCTGCGAATTTCGTCCCCCTACCCTCAGGAGTTCCGATGCATCCCACCCACATCCCATTGCGTCTGACCACCGGCGCCTTCATCCTCAACTCCGGCATCAGCAAGCTGGGCGCGGACGAGGAGACAGCCGAGGGGGTCCACGGCATGGCCTCGACGGCCTATCCGATGTTCAAGCAGATGAAGCCCAAGGACTTCACCGAGCTCCTGGCCTACGGCGAGATCGCGCTCGGCACGACGTTGCTGGCCCCGACGGTGCCCTCCGGAGTGGCCGGCACCGCGCTGGCCGGTTTCGGGGTCGCGCTGCTCGGGATGTACTGGCAGGTGCCGGGGATGCGCCAGGAGAACAGCATTCGCCCGACCCCGCAGGGCTTGGCGATCGCCAAGGACTCCTGGCTGGTCGGCGCCGGCGTCACCCTGGTGATGCAGAGCGCGCTGGGTGCGGCAACCTCGGCAGCCAAGAGCGCCACCGGGTCCGCGAAGGACCTGGCCAGCACCATCTCGAGCGGCACCAAGGACCTGGCCAGTGACATGACGGCAACCGCCAAGCAGTCCGTGCCGTTCGGCTGAGCCCAGGGTCGTCATCACGCCTACGGGAGCCCGGCGTCACCCAGCCCGTTGTCCTGCGCGTCACCGGCTCCCGTAGGCTGATCACCATCCCCGAAGAAGGTGCCATGCCGCCCGAAAAACTCAGGCCCCGCGCAAGCAATCTCGTGTCCGCCATCTGGGCCGGACAGGCCTTGATCGCTGCCCTGTGGATCATCAGCAGCCTCGTGGATGGCGGCAGTTTCTGGGTGTGGCCCTTCGGGTTCGTCTGGGCCGCCTTCGGGATCGTCATGGCGCTGCGCACTCGGCGCCAGTGGGTCGTGGCGGACAACCAGGGCATCAGCGTCCAAGCAGGCTTCGGCACGCACTGGTCGTGGACCTGGGATCAGATCGGCGACGTCACCCCGGAGCCCCCGGGGCCACTGGTCACTCACTTGGCGGTCGTGGGTGTCGATGGCCGCGTCGCGCAGACCCCGTTGGCCAAGGGCGACCCCCGGTTGCGGGAGCTCTGGTCAACGCATAGCCGCAACGCCGGACCCAAGGCGCAGGCTTCGCCGACATGACCTCGGTGGCGCCGTGGGCGATTGCGGACGCTCGCACACAATGGCGCCGCGACATTGCCGCCATTGCCCCCGACGCGGGGCCATCGCTCTGGGACGCCGAGGGGTTGTTCATCATCCGCAGTTGGACCGAGCCCCATCGCGTCTACCACTCGCTGCGGCACGTCGCCGAGATGTTGGCGGCGTTGACCCGCCTCGCCGATCGCAACCATGAGCTCGACGAGGCGGCGATGGCGGTGGCACACATGGCCACCTGGTTTCACGACGTGCGATACGACCCGCGCGCTACCCCGGGCAGCAACGAACAGCGCAGCGCCACGCTGGCGCGGGACCATCTGCACCGTCTGGGAGCACGAGACGCGGACGTGGACGCCGTGGAGGCACTCATCCTGATGACGGTGAGTCATGAGGTGCCCGGTGCGGGCCCGAGGCCTCCGGCTGCGCCTGACCTGCTCGACGCCTTTCACGACGCCGACCTGTGGATCTTGTCGGCGCCGACGCAGCGCTACCGCGAATACGCTCGAGCGATCCGCGACGAGTACGCCCACGTCCCCCATGAGCTCTTTGCCACTGGGCGTCAGCACATTCTGCGCGGCTTCACCGCTCGGCCCCAGATCTATCGGACACCCTTCGCGCATCAGTTCTGGGAGGACCAGGCTCGCGCCAACGTGGCCGCCGAGGTCGAGGCCCTGTCCTGAAGACTAGGCGGGGCGGGTGTCCAACCAGTGCTGCACCACGAGCCACCAAGGCTCGCCACCGCACCGCGCGAAGGCTTCGTCAAAGGTGAACCACCGTGCTTCCAGCACGTCCGCGGCCTGCGTCGCCACCGGCCGCCGGGCGCGAACCGGGGTCGCGAACACCGCGATGTAGTTCGGCCCCTCGGACCACATCCCGCGGGCCCGCCCCGCCGAGATGGTGATCCGCTCGTAACCCACCGGTCGCAGCTCGGCGGCGTCGAAGACCAGCCCGGTCTCCTCGGTCAGTTCCCGCGCCGCGGCCTCGCGCACCGTCTCGCCTTCGTCGCGCTTACCTCCCGGCGGGGCCCATCCGGGCCGGGAGTCGTTGCGGACGAGCACCATATGGGTGCCGTCGCTGACCAGGAGGACCGCCGCACCGGCGGTGGCCAGCGGCTCCAACGGTGAGGCGATGATGTCCAAGGTGTGCGGACCGCCGACCGCCACGAGTGCGTCGGCATACCGCCCCAGGGGCCGCTCGCCCTTGCGCTTGCGAAATCGCAGGCCACTCATCGCCAAACGGCGGGCCAGGTCGCGCCCGCTGATCAAGGTTGCGCCTGCGGCAATCACCTCGTCCAACCGCTCGGCGGGGACGTCGTAGTGGTCGCCCTCGAACGACCGAGCGGGGATGCCGGCCCGCCCGGCGAACGCGTGCAGTTCCGTCAACGACAGGTCGCTGATGACGTGCGACCACACTCGGCCGTGTGCCGGCCACACTGCCGGGTCCACCCAGATCGCCACAACGCAGCACTGTATCGGTCGACCTCGCGGGCCGACGCGACAGGCTGAAACGACAGGCTGAAACGACAGGAGGGCGGCCCCGTCGCCGGGACCGCCCTCCTGTGCCTACCGAGCCGCCGTTGCGACTCAGCTCAGGAGATGGATCAGAAGTCCATGCCGCCCATGCCGCCCATGCCGCCGTCGCCGCCACCGGCCATGGCCGGAGCCTTCTCCGGCTTGTCGGCGATAACCGCTTCGGTGGTCAAGAACAGGGCCGCGATGGAGGCCGCGTTCTGCAGAGCAGAGCGGGTCACCTTCACCGGGTCAGCCACGCCGAAGCCCAGCATGTCGCCGTATTCGCCGGTGGCCGCGTTCAGGCCGTGACCAGCAGGCAGGTTGCGGACCTTCTCGGCCACGACTCCGCCTTCGAGACCACCATTGATGGCGATCTGCTTCAGCGGCGCCTCGACGGCCACCTTGACGATGTTGGCCCCAGTGGCCTCATCGCCGGTCAGGTTGAGCTTGTCGAACGCGGACGCGGCCTGGATGAGCGCCACGCCACCACCGGCGACAATGCCTTCTTCGACGGCAGCCTTGGCGTTGCGCACTGCATCCTCGATGCGGTGCTTGCGCTCCTTGAGCTCGACCTCGGTCGCAGCTCCGGCCTTGATGACCGCCACGCCGCCGGCCAGCTTGGCCAACCGCTCCTGCAGCTTCTCGCGGTCGTAGTCGGAGTCCGACTTGTCGATTTCCTTGCGGATCTGGTTGACCCGCCCGGAGATGGCGTCGGCCTCGCCGGCGCCCTCAACGATCGTGGTCTCGTCCTTGCTGGAGACGACCTTGCGAGCCCTGCCCAGCATGTCCAGCTCGGCGGTGTCGAGCTTGAGGCCGACCTCCTCGGAGATGACCTGACCACCGGTCAGCACGGCGATGTCGCCGAGCATGGCCTTGCGGCGGTCGCCGAACCCGGGGGCCTTGACCGCAAGCACCTTGAGGTGGCCACGGAGCTTGTTCAGCACCATGGTCGCGAGCGCTTCGCCGTCGACGTCCTCGGCGATGATCGCTAGCGGCTTGCCGGACTGGATGACCTTGTCCAACAGCGGGACGATGTCCTTGATGGCGCTGATCTTGGAGTTGATGATCAACACGTAGGGGTCGTCCAGGACCGCTTCCATGCTGTCGGTGTCGGTGACGAAGTAGGGCGAGATGTAACCCTTGTCGAACCGCATACCTTCGGTCAGCTCGAGCTCCAGACCGAACGTGTTGGACTCCTCGACGGTGATGACGCCTTCGTTGCCGACCTTGTCCATCGCCTCGGCGATCATCTGGCCGATCTCGGTGTCGGCCGCGGAGATCGAGGCGCTCTGGGCGATCTGCTCCTTGGTCTCCACGTCGCTGGCCATGCCGAGAAGCTCCTCGCTCACGGCAGCCACGGCGGCCTCGATGCCGCGCTTCAGCGACATCGGGTTGGCGCCGGCAGCCACGTTGCGAAGGCCCTCACGGACCATCGCCTGGGCCAGCACCGTGGCGGTCGTCGTGCCGTCACCGGCGACGTCGTCGGTCTTCTTGGCGACCTCCTTGACGAGCTCGGCGCCGATCTTCTCGTAGGGGTCCTCGAGTTCGATCTCCTTGGCGATGGAGACACCGTCGTTGGTGATCGTGGGGGCTCCCCACTTCTTCTCCAGGACGACGTTGCGGCCACGCGGGCCGAGGGTCACCTTGACGGCGTCGGCCAGGGTGTTCATACCCTTTTCGAGCCCCCGGCGAGCCTCCTCGTCGAATGCAATGATCTTGGCCATTGGGGTGGTTCCTCCCACACACTCAGCGTTTGGTTGACCGGTCTGCCGCCCGCGACGGTCGGAACGAGACGCTGTAGCTCACGTCGCCACAGCGCGCTCGATCCTCAACAGATCGGTCGATGCACTTGTTATCACTCTCATAGCGAGAGTGCTAGGTCCATGATTAGCACTCGACCCCCCCGAGTGCAAATAGGCGCCCCTGTGCCTGCACGATCGACGGGCCTAACCCTCGTCTGGATCGCTGTCTGAGGAGGGGCGCTGCGGCACGTTCGGTGGCGTTCCCTCCTCGGTTCGCCCCGCGACCGTTTCCAGTGTGCGCACGGCTGCATTGCGCAGCGTCCGGTCCTGCAGGCCCAGGCCCCGACACCGGTCCATCAGCGTGCTGACGTCCCGGCCACGGTAAGCCAGGCCATCCTGCAGGCAGGCGGCGAGCTGGCGTAGCTGCTCGGTCTGGGCACTGACGAAGGCCGCATCGACGACGTCGCCGTGTCCGGGCACGGCGACCGAGGCGTTTCGCACCACGCTCGAGGTGCTCAGGGTGTGCATTGTTGCCGCCCATTCCAACGGATAGCAGTCCTCCATCGCCGGGTCCGCTCCCTGCTCGACCAGGTCACCCCAGAACACGGTGTGCGCGTCCGGGACCGAGACGGCCAGGTCGTGGTCGGTATGGGCCCGCCCACCGAAGAGCAGATGCACCGTGCGCTCGCCGAGGTCCAGGGAGATGTTGCTCTCGATCAGATAGAAGGGCAGCACCACTTCGGTATCACGCAAGGACGTGGCATCTTCGTGCCGGTTCTCCTGACTCAGGTGGGCCATCGCGTCTTCGCGCTGTCGTTCCGCCGTCCGACGGAGACCTTCAGCCGCGCCGACGTGGGCATAGATCTGAGAGTCACGAAAGGCGGCGTTGCCGAAGCAGTGGTCGTAGTGCGCATGGGTGTTGACCACCACCTGCTCCAGGGGTGTGACCTGCCGCACCGCCTCCGCCAGCTCGTAGCCCCGGCGGGTGGTGGTGGCGGTGTCGATCACCAAGGCGCGCTCGTGGCCCAGGACCAGCCCGCAATTGAGGTCCAAATCCTCGTGGCGCCGGACCATGACGCCGGCTGCGACCTCTTGCCACGTTAACTGGACCATTCATGGACTGTAGAGGTATCCGTGCGAGAACGGGGTATCGAAATCGCGAGAACGCATTTCGAGATGCATAAATGTGGGGCCGGGTTTACCGTGTCTCTCGGCCGTCACTGTCGACCTCCGGAGAACCCATGCCTCAGTTCCCCCACCGCATACTTCTCGCCGTTGATGGATCGCCGGAGGCCACTCTCGCGATCCACCATGTGCTGGATTTGCACGGCTACACCAAGACCGAGGTGCACGTTGTGCACGTGGGTCTGGTTTCTGGCTGGACGAATTCGCGCACCCTGAACAGCGACCAACTCAACCGCTTGCGCGCCGAGGCCCAAGAGGTCCTCGACGAGCAGGTGGCCGCCATCGAGGCGGCCGGATTGACTCCCACCCAGACGTACGTGCGGCTCGGCCGCGCCACGGACGAGATCTTGCGCCTGCGCGACGAGATCGAAGCCGATCTCATCGTGCTGGGCAGCCGCGGGCTCAACGCCTTCACCCGAGTGTTGCTCGGAAGTGATGCCGAAGGCGTGGTGCGTCACGCGCCCTGCCCCGTTCTCGTGGTGCGGAAGGACAAGTAATGATGCTTCCAACCCAAGACAGCGGCGGCGGACTGCCGGACTTCACCGTCGGCCCCATCGACCTCACGGTCATCCTGGTTTATCTGTTGCTCAGCCGGATCATCCCGCTGGTCGTAGCCAGCAAGCAGAAGAAGAAGGCGGCGGTCGCGGCCAAAGAAGGCGGCAAGCAGAGCAGCGCCACCGAGGACTACTTCCTAGGCGGCCGGAACTTCATCTGGCCGTTCGTGGGTCTGTCGCTGGTGGCGACCAACATGTCCGGTGCGACGTTCGTCGGACTGGCCGGTGGCGCATACAACCAAGGCATCTCGATCTTCGCCTACGAGTGGATGACCACCGTCATCTTGGCGGTCTTCATCTTCTTCATCCTGCCGTTCTATCTGCGCTCCGGTGTCTTCACCCTGCCGGAGTTCCTGGAGAAGCGCTTTGACCGTCGCTCGCGGATGGCCTTCGCCGGGTTCAACCTCTTCGCCAACATGTTCATCGACATGGCGGCGGCACTGTTTGCCGGGGCCATCGTCATCCAGACGCTGTATCCCGACATCCCGATCATCGTCTCCGTGGCGGCGTTGGCCATCCTGGCGGCGATCTATACCGTTATCGGCGGTCTCGGCGCGGTCATGGTCTCGGACAGCATCCAGGCGACCGTCACCATCCTCGGTGGGTTGATCGTCTTCATCGCCACCTGGCGGGCCATCCCGTCGTGGAGCGAGATGGCGGACACCGCGGGCGAAGAAAAGATGAGCCTGATCCTCCCGGCTGACAACGCCAACCTGCCCTGGCCCGGTTTGCTGACCGGCGTGCTGGTCATCGGCTTGTACTACTGGACCACCAACCAGCTGGTCGTCCAGCGCACCCTGGGAGCCAGGAGCCTGGACCACGGGCGCTGGGGCGCGTTGCTGGCCGGCTTCATCAAGCTGTCGTTCCTGTTCTTGTTCATCTTCCCCGGCGTCATGGCGATCACGCTGTACCCCAACCTGGAGAACCCAGACACCGTCTTCCCGACGCTGGTGTTCGACCTCATCCCGGTCGGCGTGCGCGGACTGATTCTGGCCGCGGTGATCGCGGCCATCACCTCGACCGTCGACTCGATCCTGAACTCGGCGTCCACGATCGTCACGATGGACTTCGTCAAGACCCTGCGGCCGGACACCTCGGACGCGGCGCTGGTCGCGATCGGACGGATCGCCACGGTTGTGGCCCTCGTGGTCGCCATTGTGTGGGCACCGTTCATCGCGCAGTTCGACACGTTGTACGGCTACCTGCAGTCGGTGCTGTCCTTCCTGGTGCCGCCGGTGGTGGCGGTCTTCCTGTTGGGCATCGCTTGGAAGCGGGTCAACGCGCCGGCCGCCTTCTATACGTTGTCGATTCTGCAACCGCTGGGAGTCGTGGCGTTCTGGTTCACCCAGGTCCGTCCCGAGGAGCCGACGATCCAGTTCTTGTATGCCGCTGGTATCGGCTTCGCGCTCGCCGTGGTCATGTTGATCGGAATCAGCATCCTCGGCCCGACTCCGGACCTGGAGAAGACGGACGAGCTGACCTGGAAGAGCAAATACTGGCGCGAGGAGTCCGAGTCGCTCAAGGGCACGCCGATCTGGGCCAACTACCGCCTGTTGACCGTGCTCATGTTGCTCATCACGGTGGCCTTGGTCGTCTGGTTCGCTTAGACGGGCCAGGTCTGAAGCGGCA
>JBASAZ010000272.1:0-28235 GCA_049650845.1 Ornithinimicrobium sp. | reverse complement strand
AAAATATCGGTGTCGTCATCGGCGACGAGAACTTTTTTGGTCTCCCCCATAGATTGATATTCTCCTTGGATCTACATGTGGACAATGTTTCAAAGTACCTCCTAGGAATTCACCTGCGAAGTCACGTACAGAGTTATGAGTAAACGTTTACCGGGGCTTTACTGATCACCGGGGTCCAGCTCCGCGACATGGTGAGGTCCCGTTGCCGGTAGCGAACCGTTATTCGGTCGCCGAAAGGCCATCGTCACCTCAACACAACGGAGTCGCCCGACGTCACTCGGCCCACCGCACGCCGACAGCGAGGCGGGCGTAGTGTGCACATTCATGACGGCCATCGAGGTGCAGGACGGGCCGACTCCTGCCCCAGTCGTGGTGTCGGTGGCGTTGATGAACGACTACGAAGTCGTCGTGCGGGGGCTGGCGCACATGTTGAGCCCGTATGCCGCACGAATCCGGGTCGCGGAGATCGACGTCAACCTCGCGCCGGAGCAACCGGTTGATGTGACGTTGTATGACACTTTCGCGGTGCCTCAAGCCAATAGCAAGGCGATCGAAGCGGTGGTCAACAACCCGCTGTGCGGGCGCGTGGTCGTCTACAGCTGGAACACCCACTCCGACCTGATCTCCGCGGGGTTGAGCAAGAAAGTCGCAGGCTACCTGCCGAAGACGTTGACGGCCGATGAACTGGTGGCGGCGTTGGAGCGGGTCCACGCCGGCGAGCAGGTGATCATCGGGGCGGATTGCGACCGTGAGGGGGCGGATCCCGACCTGGAGCCGGAAGGTACAGACGGGGTCGCCGCCCAGCATTGGCCGGGCCGGGAGGCGGGATTGTCACCTCGTGAAGCCGAGGTTCTTGCGTTGATCACCCAGGGTTTAACCAACCAAGAGATTGCGGCCCATTCCTACCTGAGCATTAATACCGTCAAGACCTACATACGTAGTGCATATCGCAAGATTGGTGTGACCACGCGTGCACGCGCCGTGCTCTGGGGCGTGGACCACGACATGGGACCAAACCGGGTTCGGGTCATGGCCCGTCGCGCCGCGGAGTGAGCACGTCGTTCTTGCCCAGGCCCGGTGGCTGTTTCGCTGCGGCTGAATAGTCCTCGACGGTCCGCGATCCCGTACGAGCACACGAAATTCGACCGTTGAGGGTGGTTGCGCCCTGTTCTTGGCGCCCTTCTAATGGTGGCTGAGGGCCTCCGCAGCCGCCTGTAGAGCCCTACGCGGTGTCCGGGTCGTTAACGGGTGATGGGTCACCAGACAACGGCCCGGATATCGCCTACCCAGCCTCACCCGGTCACGCACAGGTGGAAACCGCGCATGGGAACCCCTGGACGGTGTTATTCGTGCGGGTGGCGGATCCGCAGCCGAGCTAACGCGGCCAGCACGTGATGGCACGTGAGCTCGCGTTCAACGCCGGGTTCCAGGTCTTCACCGTCTAACAACGTGACCCAGAATGGGTGCTGACCCCGGGCAAGCCACCACACCGCAACCGGGCCGCGAATCTGGGGCAGACCGTGCTCGGCGCTGACCTGCACGTAGCGTTCGCCGTTGTCCTTGTCTCGCCACGCCAGGACCCGCGGGTCGGGCAGCGCCTGGACCCAGGCGCCGACGTCATAGACCTCATCCACGACGACCGCGACCTCACCACAGATGTCGAGGTCGTCCGCGCCCTGCAACAGGTCGAGGATCCTGTCCGTCACCGCCGGCTCACTGATGCTCATGATCCATCTGAGATTAGTGGCCACGCCGGCGACCCGTTACACCCTGGCAGGTGAATGCCCTCAGCACACTGTGTGGCCGAGCCCACACTGTTTCGCACGGTCATCGCGGCCGCAGCGCAGCAACCATCGCCGCGTCCCATTCCAGTTTGGCTACCACGAGCGCGTGCGGAACGGTCAGCGCCCAGATCACCGCCAGAAGGGCTCCCAGAACGCTGCTCCCAGCGGTGGCGAGCACGAGCGCGAGGGCCAGAACGGCGATCGTGGCCGGGATCCCCGGGAGGGCCGAAAGAAGGATCTCACGCAGTGGGCGCCCCCTCAGCGCCGGTCTCGCGTGGGTGGGGACATCGCGGACGAGCTGGGCAAGTCTGGCCTGATGGCGCAGAGCGTGCCAGAAGGCGAAGTAGCAGCCGAAGGCCAGCAGCGGGTGAGCGAACACACACAACGCCATCAGGGCGCCGAGTTCGATGGCGACCCGCCTCGCCCGCACGTTCCCCTGCAAGGCCGCCATCGTGCAGTCCAGGATGACCAGGAACCACACGATCCACACCGCGAGGGCGATCTGGGGCAACGGGGTCAGCACAGGGGCAAGGTCTGGATTGACCTGCGCCAATGCCCTACCCGCGTCGGCGACGGTCAACGGGATCACGATCACGATGACCCCGCCGAGTGCTGATGCGTAGGCCAGCGGGTCGTGCCATCCCCGGGCCACACCACCCTCCACGGCCACGCCGGCCTCGCCCGCGGCGAAGTGAGCCACGCTCACCACCAGGAAGGCGGCGAATCCCGCCCTCGGAGCAAGGGAGTAGGCCGCTAGTGCCGCGAGCGCGACTCCCACATAGACCAGCACGAAGCGGGCACTCATACCTTGAGTCGGCGAACGCCACCACGACGGTAGCCAGCGACGGATGCCTGGCGTCCCCCGCCGGGGGCCGCGGGAGCGCGACGCCACGACCAGGTGGTCCAGCGCCCCGTGGGGACTACCGGCTGCCACCAGAAGGACGGCGATGACACCCGCGGCCCTGTCTCGTTCCGGCCCCTGTAGCGGAAGGGTGATCAGCGACACCGCGACGGTGATCACGATGGCCACGTGGCCAACCCGGAAGAGCGCTGGCTCGTGCATCAGAGATCGGCCTGGGAACTGCGACCGTCTGGCGATGGCGGCGTTGCTCCTGGGCTCCTGGCCGCTCACCGGGCTCAGCTGCGCCTCGCGATTCCGCGGCGAAACGCCAACGACAACCGACTCTTCACCAGCACCCCTCGACACGAACTTCGATGGTTCAGATCCCCACGGGACCAACGCTGTCGACGGTAAGACGGTCATGGCAGAACCAAAATCACCCCAACGGGTGAATGACGGTTTCCGATTCGAGTGCAGGTTATCGCTCGAGGGCGATAGGTCAGCCCAGCAGCGCACTCGAACGTCCCCGGTCGAGGTCTAGCACGGCGTTCTCGCGGGGCGGGCACGGCAGAACGTGGACGGGGCACGGGGCCGCGCCGATCACCGCACGCGCGGTTTTTCCCAGGTGCGCTCCCCATAGTTCGGGAACTGGTCGTCGCAGCAGCACCAGCATCTCTGCTCCTTCGGCGGCGGCAAGCAGCGCACGGGCGGGCTCGGCGTGCACCACGCGGACGGTGACCGGCACGTCTGGGTAGCGGTCTCGCCAGGAGGTCAGCACTCGTTCCACCATCTCGGTCCCCGCCGTGACCCATTTGTTGGCGTGGTAGCGATCGTGGACGCTCGCGATGTAGGGATCGGGGATCTTCCAGGCGTGGACTACTTCGAGACCGGCGGCCTGCGCGCTGGCCTGTCCGAACGCCGCTGCGAACAGTTCGTCGCAGTGTTCCGCGGTGCGCAGGCCGACGACCACCCGCCGTGGGGTTCGGGCCGCTTGCCAGGTGCCGGTGATCACCGCAGTCGGCACGCATGCCCGCGCCACCACGGCCGCAGTGGTCGCCCCGAACAGCAACCGTTGCGCGCCCCGGTCGACTTCCCGCCCGAGGACCAAGCTTCGACCTCCCGCAGCGGCTTCGAGCAGTGCAGAGATACGCGATCCGTGGCGGAGGTCGGTTGCGCACTTCACCTGCGGGGCCAACTGGTTGACCAGATCTTCGGCTTCGGCCAGGATCGCCAGACCGGCTCCGTCGACCTGCTGCGGAACATACGGCAGGATCGGGGTGACGTCCGCGTCATACCTGGGCCCGACGTGCACCAATGTCAGGCCGCACCCCTGGGCACGGGCCTGCTCGACGCCATACCGCAACGCTCCGTCACTGCCCCCCGTGCCGTCTATCCCGACGACAACGCTGCGGGCATCGTTCGTGTGCATCCGTGTCCCCCTGTTTTTCTTCACGTTGGTTGACGCGCGAAGTCGCGCTGACGGGCCCACGTCACCACGCCGAATCACGCAGGACCAGTGCCATTGGTCCCGCCTTGGCCGCCCTCTCGGGTGGCCGCGTCTGGCCGCGCCAGCCCTGGGAGCCTGGCGCTTCGGCCGCGGGGTGGCGCTGCGGCCGCGAGGACGGATCAGTGCACGACCATGACCGGACCGGTCCTCTGGTGCAGCACCGAGCGCGTGGTCGAGCCGAGGACGGCGCCTGCGAAGACCCCCTGACCCCGATTTCCGAGCACGACTAAGGCCGTATCCGGCGTGGCCGTCAGGAGTGCGTCCTCTGGCCTGGCTTCGACGACGCGGCCAGTGACATCCAGGTCCTGGTGCGTTGACCGAACCCGCTGCAGGGTCGCGTCATTGATCCGCTGCGCCCCCTCTGCCAAGTCCTTCATGGCGGCCGCGACAGTGTGATAGCCCATGGGCGGCCGGTCCCACGGATCCGGTGGCGGTGGCATCCAGGACGTCAGCACGACGAGCGGGGCCGCCCAGACCATCGCGTGGGTGCACGCGACGTCGACGGCCCGATCTGAGGTGGCCGAGCCGTCGCTGCCGACGACCACCGGACGCCCAGCGCCGGGCCGCGGTGCCGCTGCGTCGCGGACGACCACCACCGGGCAACGGGCGTTCCCGCTCAGGCCGTAGGCCGTGGACCCGAGGACGATGGAGCTGACACGACCGCGGCCATGACTACCGACGACAACCATGGACGCGCCCGCCGAGGCCTCGTCTAGTGCCATAGCAGCAGGGAGCAAGGAACCTGCGGCCTGCACCTGAAGACTCGGATAGCGAGAGGTCAGGTCATCGACACCCAGTTGGGCGACCTGCTTCGCGTCCTCGACGAGGTCGGCCGGATCCCAGATGCTGTACCCGGCGTCCAGGAGGGCGACGTTGCGTTGTCCAGCAAAGAGCACGACCAGGTGTGCGTGCGTTTCCGCCGCCAGCGCGCCGGCCCAGTGCAAGGCGGCCACCGCCGGGCCTGAAGCGTCGTAGCCGACGACAATCGGACCTGCATCGATGTGCGATGACATGAGTTCTCCTTCTGGTCCGGCCCGGCAACCGCCGTGTTCGAAACGCCAGTGAACGTCCCGTCCGGTGACGGCTCGTGACCACGATGCCGGGCGCGCGGTGGGCTGACCACGGCCAAAGGTCCCGCGTTCTCGTGGCAGAGGAGCCTGGCTGGCTCGGCGCTTTACTTCCCGCCATCGGCGTCCCGCCGCCCTCCGCTCCCGGTCCAGGAGCGGTGTCTTCGCGTTAGAGTGGATTGGCATGAGTCCGTCAGCGTTGACGAGTGTTCCCGCGCAGCGCGACCCGATGCGTCTGTTCTTGGGCACGGTGCGGGACTTGAGCGCGATGGACGCCACCGATCTGGACGGTTTGCTGAGCCACATCGTCGAGGTCGCCTGTGAAATGACGGCGGCGCGGTACGGGGCGATGGCCGTGCTGACCGAGGGCGAGCCCGCGCGGCTCAGCAACTTCATTACGCACGGTATGACCGATGATGAGCGTCTCGCTATCGGCGCACTCCCCGTGTTCAAAGGGATCTTGGGCCGGCTGCTGCGCGAGCCGGTCGGGTTTCGCGTGGAGGACCTCACCGAGGAACCGGACGCCGCCGGGTTCCCGCCCGGGCACCCTGTCATGCACTCCTTCCTTGCCATGCCGATCCGCATCGGGTCCACCGTGTTCGGGAACCTGTACCTCACCGAAAAGGCTGGGGAACAACCGTTCAGCGAGCAGGACGAGGTGACGGTCGAAGCGTTGACCGTGGTGGCCGGTGGCGTCATCGACCTCACCCGCCGCCGCCTCGAAACCCAGACTCATCGCGCCACGAGCGACACCATCCGGCTGATCAACCGTGCCCTGCTGGTGGAGAACGACCCGGCCCGGGTCCTGCTGCTGGTCCTCACGCAAGCACGGCAGTTGCGCGGAGCCGAAGCGGCTGCCGTTCTGACCACTACTGGGGAGAACAGCCCGTTCAGCGTGGTCGCCGCAGAGGGTGCCAGCGGCGAGGCCTTGCTGGATGATGCGCGTGCCCGTGTGTTGCGCAGCGTGTCCCAGGGGCGCAGTGTGCACTGGACCAACAGTGAGTCCGACCCCGCTGCGCCTGTGCTCGAGCCCGGCACACGACATAGCAGCGCCGTCCCGGTTCGCTTACGCGACGAGACGTGGGCCGTGTTGCTGGTCCGGGGATGGCTTCCGGCAACGGCCGTGACGAGCCGCTACACCGAGGACCTCCTGGAAGCGTTGGGCGACCAGGTGGGACTCGTGTTGGACAGCATCGCCGCCAGCGATGACCACGATGTGCTGAGGCGGGTCGATGATCGTGAACGCATTGCCCGCGACCTACACGATTTGGTCATCCAGCGGATCTTCGCCACCGGCCTGACGTTGCAGGGGGCGATTCGGTTGGAGCCCCACCCGGGTGTTCTGGACCGCATCGAGCGCTCGATAGCGGAGCTGGACGCGACCATCCGCGATCTTCGGGCCACGATTTTCGCGTTGACCCCGGTGCGTGACAACACCTCCGTGCACGATCAAGTCCGCGAGCTGATGGACAGCTACACCGTGAGCTTAGGCTTCCCGGTCACCGCCCGGTGCGACGACTCGATCGGGGCAGCACTGGACCCAGAGTGCCGATCGGCGTTGCTGTTGGTGTTGCGAGAGGCACTGTCCAACGTGGCACGTCACGCCCGCGCAAGCGACGTCGACGTCGATGTCGGTGTGCACGGAGACCGGTTGGTCGTGGTCGTGACCGACAACGGAGTGGGCGTGGCGGACGGGGTCGCCGGCAGGGGCCTGGACAACGTGCGGGCCCGCGCGCGCGAGCGCGGTGGGTCGATGGACCTGCTGGCCCACTCGCCAAGCGGCACGATGTTGCGCTGGCAGGTGCCGCTTCGCTAGACGGATCACGACACTCGGCCCACTCCGCGAGACAGATCTTGAGTTGGAGTGCGGGCCGAGAGCCTGCGCTGGATCGAGCTCCTGAACCGTTTCGCGCCACCGGTATGCCGATCCGTCGACCGGAGATCCGTCGGATACGGTGCGGTATGCCCCAATTTTCTGGTCTGTCCGCTGTCCTGCTCAACTGCTCCCTGGAGCGCGAGCCGAAGGAGTCCCACACCCGCAAGCTGCTTGCCCGGGTTGCGGGAATCATGACCACCGAGGGGGTGGATGTGGAGATGATCCACATGCTGAAGCATCGCGTGGGCTTCGGGATGGTCGAGGACTCCACGACCCTCGGCGACGAGTCCGACGACTGGCCGATGATTCACGCCAAGATCATGGCCGCCGACATCCTGGTCATCGGCACCCCGATCTGGCTGGGGGTGAAGTCAAGTGTGGCCTCGCTCGCGGTCGAGCGGCTCTACGCGTACAGCGGTGAGACCAACGCCCGGGGCCAATCCTTGTACTACGGCAAGACCGCGGGCTGCGTCGTCACCGGAAATGAGGACGGAGTCAAGGCTTCGTCGATGGAGACCCTCTACGCCCTGTCCCATATCGGCTACACCATCCCGCCGCAGGCGGACTGCGGTTGGTTGGGCGAAATCGGTCCCGGACCCAGTTACGGCGACACAGTAGAAGGGGCGGACGCGCCCGCCGGCTACGACAGCGAGTTCACGAACAAGAACGCCACGATGATGACGTGGAACCTGATGCACACCGCCACCATGCTCCGCGACCGAGGCGGGTTCCCGGTCGGGGGGAACGTCGGCGCCAGCTGGCGAGAGGTGACCAACGCCGCCGATCAGGACCCAGACGCCTTCGTGAGCTAGCCGCTTCGGCAACGCAGGACGTACCGAGCGCCGTCGGAAGCAGGGGCTCCGACGGCGCTCGGTTGCTGGGGCCCGGGTAGGGCGGTCCAGGTCAGTCACCCGGCGCGTGGATCAGTCCCCATTGAGCTCATTCGCATCTGCGGTCTCCTGGACCAGGACGCTGGCGTCACCCGCGTCGATCACGACTTCAACGACGGTGCCGTCGGCTTGGGTCACTGTCACGTCCCACACGACGTAGCCGTCCTGGTTGGCTAGGGCGATGGTGCCGACCGTACCCGGCACGGCGTCGGTGGCAGCCCGACTGGCTTCGCTCTCGGTGACCGTGGCCAGTGGAGCGAGAGTGGCGGCTTCGGCCTTCTCCTGCGCCGTGTCTTGCGCGCTGCCGTCCTTGGCCTCCGCGCCATCCTGCGCTTCAGCGGGGGCCTTGATACTGCCGGTGAAATCGGCCTCGCCGCGTTCGTTCTTCCCGTCTTGGCCGGTTTCCGTGCCCTCGTTCTCAGAGTTGTCCTTCTGGGCGGTGGAGGAACTGCTGGTGCTATTTGCTCCGTCGGGACTGGCTGCGGCGATGGTGGCGCCCCCGGCGAGGAGTACGCCGCTGATCGCGGCGGCTGCCACGGCTGCCTTCTTGTGGTTAGCCTTCATGGTCGTTCTGTTCCTTTCACAGGGTTGTCAGAAACCTGTGTGGTTCCCGCTGTTGACCACTGTGCGTGTCCGGCGCTGTGTTGGTCCTGAGTTCGGCTGAGGAGGATCGTGGGTGCGTCGGGAACTTTCGTCGCGTCCGCGCGCGCTCAGGCGACTCACAGCCCCCGTCAACGAAGATGCCGTCACCATGTGGGTGTCGACTCCCGCAGACGGTGCCCGCGGGTCCCGAGACGAGGAGCTATGCCATGAGGAAGAACTTTCGCCTGTTTTCGCGCGGTATCCGAGGGCGGACCACCGTGTCAGCGACCCTGGTGGTGGCAATCGCACTGTTGGTGGCCTCGGTCGCGTTGGTCGTGCTGCAACGCCAACAGCTCACGGCCGGTCTGGCTGCGGCGGCCCGCCAGCAGGGGGACGTGGTGGCAACTCAAATCGAAAAGGGCGGCTTGAGCGCTATCGATGTCACGGCGTTGAGTGTCACGCCGGGGGAACCGGCGCTATTGCAGGTCCTCGACGCCGGTGGTCGGGTCTTGGTCTCAAGCGACGACGACTATGAGGATGAACCGATTGCCGATCTGCGCCCTGCCGTCGGGGAGAGCGAGCAGCAGAATGCGAGCCGGTTGCCCGGTGAAACGGACGAACCGTTTGTGGTGGTGGCCTCGGGGGTCCAAACCGTCGACGGGCCGGTCGTAGTGGTGACGGCGCAGTCCTTGGAGACGGTGGAACGCAGCACCACGGTGTTGCTGACGCTGCTGGTGATTGGTGTGCCGCTGGTGCTGCTGGTGGTGGCGGCCACGTCATACCGGGTCGTGGGCCGAGCGTTGGCTCCGGTGGAGGGAATCCGCGCGCGGGTCGCCCAAGTCTCTGTCGCAGACCAGGAAGCTCGCGTCCCGGTCCCCGATAGTGCGGATGAGATCGAGGCGCTTGCGAACACGATGAATTCGATGTTGGGGCGGCTGCAGGCGACCGCGGCGGCGCAACACGCCTTCGTCGCTGATGCTTCACATGAGTTACGTAGTCCGTTGGCTACCATCCGGGCCACGACCGAGTTGGCGCGCTCACATCCCGAGGCCATGGACCCGGACACCGCCGCCGCGACAGTGTTGACCGAGACCTCGCGGTTGGAGCGGTTAGTCGCTGACTTGCTGTTGTTAGCTCGCTCGGACGAGCACGGATTGGTGATGCGGATGGGCGATGTCGACTTCGACGACCACGTGGTGGGCGAGAAGGCGCGCCTCACCCACGCGGGCGTGCAGGACGTGGTGATGGAGGTGCGCGCGGTGCGGGTGACTGGCGATGCACAACACCTCGTCCGGGCCGTTCGAAACATCACCGACAACGCTGCTCGGTATGCCGCAACACGAGTAGAACTACGCCTAGCCGTCGTGAATGGGTGGGTGCAGTTGGACGTGATCGACGATGGGCCGGGGATACCGGTCGCGGACCGAGAGCGGGTCTTTGAGCGTTTCGTACGGTTGGATTCCAGCCGAGAGCGCGGCACCGGTGGCACTGGCCTGGGCTTGGCGATCACTCGCGAAATCGCACGCGCACACGGGGGCGACGTCACAGTCGTGACGGAGGGTCGCGGGCGGGGGGCCCACCTGCGGCTCACCCTGCCCGTCGAGACGCAGGAGGACTAACGAACTCATCAGCTCTGTCGTCGTCGTCTCTGTCGTCGTCGTCTCGGTCGTAGTCGTCGCCGCGTTGACTCTTTCGCCGAGCTCAGCCTTCTCACAGGAGTGTGGGATCAGTATCGGGCGATGAGTGAGTCGAAGGTTACGCGCAGGCTAGCCGTCGCCCTTCTCGCGTTCTTAGGTGTGGTGCTGGCCGCTTGCGGTGGGCCCGCCGGCCGCGTCGTCGATGATGTCGCGGTGACCTCGCTGTCTGGCGGGCCGGGCTCGGCACGATCCGTGGACTGTTCCGCCGCCGGCAGGGCCGAGCACGTCACGTTCGAAGAGTCCAGTCAGGGCGTCCAGGGTGACTACCGGGTTTATCTGCCGCCGTGCTACGACGAGGACCCGGCGACGACATACCCGGTGGTGTATCTGTTGCACGGGGCGGGTGAGGACGACACGTATTGGCAGCAGGTAGGTGTGGAGGACGCTGCTGATGCCGCGATCGCC
This sequence comes from Ornithinimicrobium sp., assembly GCA_049650845.1. Taxonomy (GTDB): domain Bacteria; phylum Actinomycetota; class Actinomycetes; order Actinomycetales; family Dermatophilaceae; genus Ornithinicoccus. The sequence goes on along the minus strand of JBASAZ010000272.1, from coordinate 17,586 downwards.
CGTGGAGACATCCCGCCGATGATTCTGGTCGTGCCTGACGGGGGGCCTGGTTTCGGCTCTGGCCGTGGCGGGGCGAGCTTTGACAGCTTCTTGGTTGATGAGTTGGTTCCGCGAATAGACGCTTCCTATCGAACCATCGCGAGTCGGGATGGTCGGGCCGTGGGCGGTATTTCGTTGGGCGGTGGGCGCGCGCTGGCCATTGCGGCACAGTCCCCGGAACTCTTCGCCGCGGCCGGGGGGCACAGCCCGGCGCTGGCTGATTCGAGCGATATCGCGGCCGGACTGACCGACGGCGGGGTGAACGTCTGGCTCGATGTCGGTGAAGGGGACTCCCTGCGTGGCGGGGCGATCGAACTGGCCGACCAGATGAGTGCACTGGGTGGCCATGTGGTCCTACACGTGCCCGAGGGCGGTCACGACCGCAGCTACTGGCGCTCGCACCTCGGTGAGTATGTGGCCTTCTACGCCGGGGTATTCGCCAGCCAAACGTAAGCGAGGGTTGGGGACCTCCCGGTGCCTCGCGTGCTCTCTCAGGGTCCTCTTAGCCGGTCGGGTGAACTCTGAACAACATGACTACCGCCAAGAGCTTCGCCTCCCCTTCCGCGACATCGCCATCTCGACCATCGGATTGCGACGGCGACCACAGTGAGCTCAAGAGTTTCGCTCGGTCGGCAACGTGCACCGCCTCGTTGCGTCGACCCGACGATGACGCCGCTTGGGAGCGATTGTTCGCTCGTTCCGGGCCTCGTGGTGTCACGGTTCGCGGCTGCGGCGCAAGCTATTCCGATGCCGCGTTGAACGAGGGCGGCACGGTAGCGCTCAGCACCGCAGCTCCCCAGATCCTGGCGTGGGATACCGAGCGTGGCGTCGTGGATGTCGATGCCGGTCTCACGCTCGGTCAACTACTCACATTCTGTGTGCCCTTGGGGTGGACATTGCCCGTGCTGCCGGGCACTGCCCGGGTCACGGTGGGGGGTGCCGTGGCCGCCGACGTGCACGGCAAGAACCACCCGCGAGCAGGATCGTTCAGTTCGTGTGTGACCCAGTTGGCGCTCATCACCCCTGGTCAAGGAACGATGACGGTGAGTCCTGCCGAGCGGCCAGAGGTGTTCTGGGCCACGGTCGGGGGCGTGGGGTTGACCGGGGTGGTGCGTCGGGTTCGGCTCCAGCTCCAACGCATCAGCAGCAGCTGGCTGAGCACCACGGACACAGTGTGTGCTGACGTGGACGAGGTGTTGTCGGTCATGACCGAGCAGGGAACCAAACATGAGCATGTGGTGGGGTGGATCGACGGGTATGCCCCGGTGGGCTCGCTTGGTCGCGGAATTGTTTCCACGGGCGACCACTGCACGGTCGATCACCTTCCGGCGCGGCTGAGGCGGAGGGCCCATCGTTACGAGCCCCACCACCTCACGCTCGGGATCTCAGCCCGGGCGAATCTGGTGCGGCCCGCGACGATCAGGGCGGCGAACACCGCCCGGTATTACCGCGCGCGCGGACGGACCGGTAGGAGCATCAGAGATTTCACTCACGCTTTTCACCCGTTGGACGCGGTCACGGATTGGCCGGTGGTGTACGGCAGGGAGGGGCTCGTGCAGTATCAGTTCTGCGTGCCGGACGGCCACGAGAATCTCCTTCAGCGGGCACTTGAGTATCTCCCGGCAGCGGGCTGTCCCCCCGCCCTAGTAACCCTCAAGAGGTTGGGAGCAGCATCCCCGGCTCCACTGTCCTTCCCGTCTCCGGGGTGGACGATGGCCTTGGATGTGGCTACTCGCCCAGCACGGGGTGCTTCGAGCACCTTCGACCACCTCGATGAGAGTGTGACTCGCGCGGGTGGGCGCATCTACCTCGTCAAGAACAGCCGCACCCGCCCGGAACTGATCGCCCGGATGTACCCAAACCTGCAGCACTGGCAGTCGGTGCGCGAGGCCTTGGACCCGCAGGGAGTGATGACCTCCGATCTCGACCGCCGCCTGAACCTGACCGGATGGTGTCGATCAGGTGGCCGATCATGGTGACGTCGCCCGAACGGCCGATGACAGTCCTGCTGGTCGGAGGCACCTCGGAGATCGCGTTGAGTATCGCCCACGAACTGGCCGGGCGCCGCACACTGCACGTGGTCCTGGCCGCCCGCCCCGGCCCACGGCGTGACGAGGCTCGAGATCTCGTCGCCGGCTGGGGGTGCATGGCTGACGTGATCGACTTCGACGCCACGACCCCGGGTCTGTCCATACCGCTCCTTCAGGGCGTGTTCGAGCAGATGAGCGTCGATGTGGCGGTGGTCGCCCAAGGGGTGCTGCCCAACCAGGATTCGCTCGAGGGCGACGCTGCCGAAGCGGAGGAGGTCTGCACGATCAACTTCACCTCCGCGGTGACCACAGGTCTGGTCCTGGCGCAGCGGATGCGCGAACAAGGCCACGGTGTCATCGTGACGCTGTCGTCAGTGGCCGGGGTCCGCCCGCGGGTCGCCAACTACGTGTACGGCTCCACCAAAGCCGGCTTGGACGCGTTCTATACGGGGCTCCGTGAACGGCTACGGGGCAGCGGGGTCCGGGTGCTGGTGATCCGTCCCGGGCACGTGCACACCCGGATGACGACCGGCCTCGCGCCGGCTCCGTTCGCGGTGTGGCCCGACCACGTCGCCGCCGCGGTGATCCCACACCTCGCATCGGGTAACCGAACGGTGTGGGTCCCGGGCGTGCTTGCTCTGGTGATGGGTGTTTTGAAGGTTCTACCGCAGGCATTGTTCCGCCGGCTCGAACCGGCCGATGCTCCTCAGTGTCCTCTTAGCGACGCAAGCGCACAGTGAATCCCATGAGCACACAACTAGACCAGACCACAGCCCCCAAGATGGCGCCGCTGCAAGGTTTCACTGCTCCGCTGGTGGTCTGGGATGTCGACCGGAGCCTGACCTTCAAAGACACGCTGCTGCCTTTCCTGGCCAAGGTCGTCGGACCCGGGGCATGGCCCGGCGTGCTCACGTCGGTCAGCGCGCACACCGCAGCTCGGGGAGGCGGGCGGGCAGGCTTGAAGAAAGGCCTCCTGCAACGGTGTCTGGCCGGACGCGCGGAAGCCGAGGTCCAAGAGGTGGCACACGAGTTTGCGCGCACCATCGAAACGCAGATGTGCCGCCGGGATGCCTTGGCCCGGTGGGCCTGGCACCACCGCCGGGGGCACCGGTTGGCGTTGGCCTCGGCCTCCTTGGACCTGTACTTGCAACCTTTAGGTCACGCCCTTGGCGCCGAGCGAGTTTTGGCGACTGGACTGCAGGTCGAGGACGGACGGTTCACCGGGGCGATGTCCACCGCGAACTGCCGCGGCGCGGAGAAGGCCCGCCGGATCAATGAGCTGATCGAGGCCACGCGCCCGGTTTTTGTGTGGATCTACAGCGACAGCCGCAGCGACCAGCCCAGCCTTGACCTGGCTGACGTCCCGATCAGGGTCAGCCAGTGGCGCCCGCTGCGAACCCCGATCACCACCACACATCTTCGCCTCGTCCCAGAGCCACCCCACCCATCCTTCATCCCACCCGGAGGCACCCCGTGAACGACACCCAACCCGTGCCCACCACCACGTCGGTCCACGCCGGGGGCCCTGGACGACGGCGCAGGCGGCACCCTTTGAGGTGGCGACTTGTCGCCTTGGTGCTGGCTGCACTCATGGTCGTCCCCGGTGTGTCTTACGCCCAAGCGTTGACCTATCCGGGCAACGCGTCGTGGCAGGAACGGTCGGTGGAATGGGTCCGTGACCACGGGGGCGCTGGCGTAGTCAATGCGGTCGAGAACTGGTATTACACGCGCAACAAGCCACCGACTGTCGGTCCTGACCCCACGACTCTGCCCCCGCAGAACATGAAGACCGGGGACACTGTGACCGCAACAACACCAACGGCAATCCCTGCGTTGGCGGGGGCGACGCCGCTGCCCGGTGAGGGCACCTGGAGCGTCAAACGCACCAGCAGCGACGGGTCACCGGTGCTGTACAGCACCATCTTGCGTCCCGACCCCAACTACGCCGGGGTGGTCGCCGCGGCAGCACACATACCGGCGGGCACCACCACGGCCCACCTTGTTGCAGGCACTCGGCAGCCTGGTGGCACCGGGTGGGGTGGCAACGCAGCCATCCCCGTCGACGATCAGTCCTCGATCGTCGCCACGTTCAACTCTGGCTGGAAGTACAAAGACTTCGACGGCGGCTTCTACGCCAACAAGCACGCAAACCCGCCCTTGAAAGACGGCATGGCTTCCGCGGTCATCGACACCAGCGGCCAGATCAGTGTGGGCCAGTGGGGCAAGGACGTCACGATGACCCCCGACGTGGTCGCAGTGCGTCAAAACCTGCACATGGTCATCGAAAACGGTACTCCCGTGCCCGGACTCGATTCGAACGCCGCCGGACGCTGGGGCAGCGCCAGAAACCAGTTGCAGTACACCTGGCGCTCCGGGTTGGGCACCGACAAAGCCGGTGACCTGATCTACGTCGCAGGCGACAACCTCACTCTGAAGTCGTTGGCTACCGCCATGGACGAGGCCGGGATCCAACAAGGCATGGAGCTGGACATCCACCCCAAAATGGTCAACTTCGCCACCTGGTCACCCTCCAGCAGCGGGCAACTCTCGCCGACCAACCTGCTACCCGGCATGTCGGCCTCAGCACACCGTTACGTCGCCGCGGACCAACGCGACTTCTTCTACCTCACCCTTCCCTAACCGCAACGCCGATCGAGGAGCCGACATGTCCGCCACCACGCTCACCCCCCCGCCCACGGTCGCCGACGCAGACAGGCCGTTCCCCACCCCACAGTCTCTGCCGGCAGCACTCTTGGCCACGGCTCGGCCCAAACAATGGGTCAAGAACGTGCTCGTGCTCTCGGCCCCGGCCGCCGCCGGGACAGTATTGGCCCCCAGTGTGGCAGTCGCACTGGGCTGGGCCGTGCTGTCCTTCGTCCTGGCCTCGGCCGGCACCTACTTCATCAACGACGCCCGCGACGTCGTCGCCGACCGCGCTCACCCAACCAAGCGTCGCCGACCCGTCGCCGCTGGGATCATCCCCGAACGCACGGCATACCGCATCGGTCTGGGCTTGGCTGCGTTGTCGCTGCTCGTGGCCCTCGCGGGCGGGTGGGGGCTGGTCGCGGTCATGGTGACCTATCTAGCCACCACCTCCGCGTACAGCCGGTGGTTGAAACACCAGGCGATCATGGACATCCTCATCGTGGCCTCCGGTTTCGTGTTGAGAGCTGTCGCGGGGGCCGTTGCGACCGGCACGCTGCTGTCGAGCTGGTTCCTGCTCGTCGCGTTGTTCGGGTCGCTGTTCGTGGTGACCGCCAAACGGTCCGCGGAGCACGACACCTTCGTCCTGACTGGGGTCGGCCGGGCCACCGTCCAGGGCTACCCCGCCACGTGGCTACAGCAGGTGCTGACGCTGTCCTTGGCCGGCACAGTGCTGGCCTACGCGACCTGGGCGTTGCAATACATCGGGACTGACGTGTCCCTTCCCCTCCTCGCCGTCTCGGTGCTGCCCTTCCTCGCCATCATGCTGCGCTACAGCCTCCTGGTCTCCCTAGGCGAAGGAGAAGCACCCGAGGATCTGGTCACCGACCGGTTCCTGCTGGTTGCCGGGGCCCTGTGGGGGGTGATGGTCGGTGGCGCCATCTACCTCGCCTGAGTCACCCCCCACGAAGGGACTCGCGGTTGGAGAGGTCGGCAGGTTCGTGATCACCGGCGCAACGGCCTACTTCGTCGACGTGCTCGTCTTCAACCTCGCCCTCCTGGTGATAGGCACCGACCACGTGAGCGCCAAAGCCGTCTCAAGCGTCGCCGCGATCACGGTGGCCTACCTCGGCAGCCGTTACTACACCTGGCCCGACCAACCACCCGGTGGTCGCCACCCGGTCCTGGCCTTCGTGGCGCTCAGCGCGGCCGCCGCCGGGGTGCAGCTCGCCTGCCTGTGGGTCTCACACGACCTGATCGGATGGACCAGCCCGATCGCGGACAATGCCTCAGCCAACGTGGTGGGCATGGGCCTGGCGACCGTGGTCAGGTTCTACGGGTTCCGCAGCCTGGTCTTCGGCAACTCAGCGGGAGAGGGTGACGGCGTCCAGCACCTTCCCGTCCTGGTCGATGGCCCGGACGTCCAGGCGGTCGACCTCAGCCACCAGTTCGACGAAGTGCCGGGTCGAGGTGCTCACCGCGGTGAAGGGCTCGCTACCAGTCGGGCGTAGCTTGGCCGCCGCTCCGGACACGAGATACGTCACCCCGGCCTGCGGGATGGAGCGCTGATAGTCATGGTCGTGCCCGGCCAGCACCAGCGGCACGTCATACCGCTCGAACAGGGGGGACCAGGCACGGCGCACGTCCAGGCTCGACCCGTGTTTCCCGGCGGAGTAGGGGGGCCGGTGCATGGCCACTACCGTCCACACTTCGGCACCCTGCTTATCCGCCAGGGTGGTTTCCAGCCAACGGGTTTGAGCAGGGTTGTCGACCTGCTCGGTGTCCAGCACGACCACCCTGACGTCACCAACCTGCTGGGCGTACCAGCTCGACGACCGCCCCAGGCGGGCCAGGATCTCCATCTGTCGCCCGCTGCGGTAGTCGTGGTTGCCCAACACCGGGATGACGGTGAGGCCCGTTTGAATCACGGGAGCAAAGGGCGCGAGCAGGGCCGCGTCGAGCCGGTCCGGCTCGCCGTCCTCGTAGACCAGGTCACCCAGCAGTAGCAGGGCGTCATAGGGGGAGCCTTCCGCACGCGCGCTGATCCCGTCGACCGTGGCAGCCTCGTGCGCATCACCGGTGCCCGGATCCCCGGCCACAACGATCTGGGTCACGACAGGTACCGCAGTGGACGGCCTTGCGCTGGTGCTCACCGACGTCGTCGACTGTTCAGGGGTCTGCGGTGCCACGTGCGCTGCGCACCCACCGAGACTCAGGGATAGCAGAAGAGCAAGGGCCAGGCGGCGGCTGAGAAGTGAGATCACAGCAGCCACCGTGCCGCGACGTGGCTGAGAGAGCGCTGAGAGGGTTGAGGACTAGCGGTGTGGGATGCGGTCATGGTGCGCAATCTTCGGGGTGGAGACAGCCGCCCCAACCATAGCGAGTGAGGTGTGGGAGGTGCTCGTCCGGGCGCCGGCCACGGTGTAGGCGTTGTCGTGCAGGGTGAGGACTTCGGGCCAGGCCACCGGTGGGCGCGTGGCCGCGTTGTGTTCGTGGATGCGGCGTCGCAGGTCGGGGTCTCGCGCCAGCCTGAGCGTGGTTTCGAACAGGCCGTGGTCGTCTTTCACAAGGAACCCTTCCAGTCCGTGGTCGATGAACTCCCCAGCACCGCCTTGGGCCATCGCGATCACAGGGACCCCCGCGCACCGGGCCTCTAACGCGGCGATACCGAAGGACTCGAGGGTCGCCGGTGCTAGGTAGACGTCCGCGCGGTGGAGGATGTCCTTGATCTGGGGTCGGGTGAGTTTTCCGGGAAGTTCGACGACATCATCGAGACCCCACAACCTCACGTCACGACGCAGCTTGGGAAGTTGCGGTCCGTCGCCGACCAGTATGGCCCGGAGCCGCATCTCGGGTAGGTGTGCGCGGAGGGCTACGAGGATGGGCAGCAGCGCCTCCAATCGTTTCCGCGGCGCAAAGCGGCCCACCGAGACCACGGTGAACGTGTTGTTCGGACTGGTGATGTGGGGACCGGCCCAGTCTTCGGGGTCAATGCCGTTGGGCAGCACCCGAACTGGCATCCGCTCGCCGAACGCACGTCGCCATGGTGCGGCCGCGACTTCGCTGACGGTGGTGAAGGTCACGGAGGGCAGAGGGATGCCGGTCAGCCGTGCGGTGGTGCGTAGTAGTTCGGGGGCGTCGGGTACGACGGAGTGCACGGTGGCCACCGCCGGGTAGGAGCGAGCACCACGCAGCGCAGCCCAGCCCAAGGGAGAGGCCACCGAGAGGTGAGCATGGACCAGGTCCACGTGGTGACCGCGGACGTAGTCGCTGATGTCGTGGCCGGTCCCCAAGGCCAGTGGTCCGCAGGCGAGCCGTTCCACCGGCACTGGCCCAGCCGTATCACCATCCGGGCCGGGCCGGGTGCGGGTCATGACGGTGACCTGGTGGCCGGCAGCGGCTTGCCTGGTAGCGAGGTCGTTGATGTGCATCTCGATACCCCCAAGGCGGGGTAGGTAGCAGTCGGTGACGTGCAGGATTCTCATGCGCTGGCCTCCATCAGGGTGCGGTGGCGGTGGTGGCCCAGCCAGGCCAGGGTGAATGCTCCGCCGAGTGGGATCTCGAGCAGGAAGGTGAAGAGGCGGTAGAGCAGGACCCCGGCTGCGGCGGTGACCGGGTCGACGCCGAGCGCGACCAGGGCGACAGCAGTGCCAATTTCGGCCAGTCCGGCACCGCCGGGGGTGAGGGGCAGGGAGCTGATCAGTCGGTCGATGCCGAATGCGACGGTGACCACCAGGGGTGCGGCGTGTGCGCCGACTGCGGCCAGGCAGGCTGCCATCAACAGCCCTTGAAGGAGCAGGTAGGCCAGCACTCCGAAAGTCAGGCGGCCCCAGCCTGCCTTGATCGTGGCGCTGCTGTTGGCCCGGACGTCGCTCAGCGCGGCGGCCACACTGATAGTTCGTCCGGCCCTGGCGAACAACGGCCCGATGACCTGGTCGAGCCCCCGGCCGAGCCCACCACTGACCCGGCTGCTGCCGACGGTAGCGATCAATATCGCGAGCAACGCGGCCAGCGCGCCGACCCCGGCAAACACGACCCCCGGTTTCACGGCCGCCGGTAGCGCAACCCCCGCGATGAGCGCGAGACTCAGGAGTGCGGTGCCGACGAGGAGCCTGCCGAGGACGTTCCACAGGTTGCTGATCACGGTGAACGACGCGAATTTCGATGCCGGGATGCCCCAGGCGCTGGTCATGACGTAGTTCAGACCCGCGCCGGCCGCCCCGAACGGCAGGAGGTTCGACACGGCGCTACCGGACAGGTTCAGCAACAGCGCGCGCCGATGACTCAGCCCGGGCATCGAGGCGGTGAGCACCATGGTGTGCACAACCAACCCGGCCAACCACAACACGGTCAGCGCCACCAACGTCGACACCGAGACAGCCGTCAGGACGGCCGCAATGGATGTCCACGTCATACCGACCACGGCGGGCATCAGCACGGTCAACCCGGCGGCAAGTGCAACCACCACAACGGGGATGATGCGCCGGATCACGATGCGACTCCTGCGTGCTGCTTCCATCAGCGTCCCAACTTCCGAGGTGTGTTTCCCCTATCGTGGAGTTGGCCCACTGAGAAGATCCTGAGAACACATCGAGACGGGTTGCTTTGGCCCCACCGTGACCGTGTGATCTGGCTCAACGGGCGACGCGCCGGGGTGGTTGTGACGGTTTGATCTGGCCCCACCTGAGCCTTGGCTTCATCTGATGGTTCTCAAGGTGGAGCTGGTTTGGGATGGAGTCCCGTGTGGAGTGGTTTGCTGTGATACGCCGGGATGCGCGGGTCGATGGGTTGTCGATCCGGGAGTTAGCGCGTCGCCATGGTGTGCACTGGCCCACGGTCCGGGGAGCGTTGGCCGCGGCCGAGCCGCCGTCGAAGCAGCCGATGTGAAAGTCCTGGCCAAAAAGATCGTCCGCTACGGCCGGGTGGACCTGTTGATGATCGACGAGCTGGGGTACATGGAACTGGACCGGCGCGGTGCCGAACTGCTCTTCCAGGTCCCGACCGAACGCGAGCAGAAGAACTCCATCGCGATTGCGTCCAACCAGTCTTTCTCGGGTTGGACCGACACCTTCACCGACCCCCCGCCTATGCGCCGCCGTCGTGGACCGCCTGACCTACCGAGGGGCCATCATCGAAATCGGCACCCAGTCCTACCGACTGGCCCATTCCCGCACGCTGGCCACCGGCTGAGATTGCTGGGCTTGGTCGTTTCTTGCCGGCACGCATCAACTTTGCTCCACAGGCCCCGTCGATGACATTATCTACGCATGTACGCGGACAACGATACTGTGGATCAGCCAGCGATTGAGCATGTCGAGTTGGCGGTAGAAACGTTTCGGATGCTGGCCGACGTGACTCGGGTCCAGATGTTGTGGGCGCTGATGGATACCGAGTTGTCGGTGAATGAGTTGGCCTCGGTGGTGGGAAAGCCAGCGTCGTCGATGTCGCAGCATCTGGCCAAGATGCGCCTGGCCCGGTTGGTCAGCACTCGACGCGAGGGCACCAAGGTATTTTACCGACTCGACAACGCGCACGTTCGCCAACTGGTCAAGGACGCGGTGTTCAACGCTGAGCATGCCGGCACCGATCTGCCTGCTCACCACCGCGCCGAAGCAGGGGTTACCGCGTTGACGCGCGCCCAGTATGGAGGTGGCTGCTGATGAGCACGCACGACCACGACACCCCCGGTGCCAATTCGTCCGCAACCAGCCATGACCAGGACCACGACGAGGGACACGTGCATCGGGGCGGTTTGGTGGGATTTGTGTTGTCGTTGCTGCGCCCTCATTCGCACGACTCTGCGGACTCCGTCGATTCGGCTCTGGAGGCCAGCAGTGAGGGGATCCGGGCACTGAAGATCAGCCTCGTAGCGCTGTTGCTCACCGCTTTCGCCCAAGCTGTCGTGGTGGTTTTCACCGGGTCGGTCGCTCTGCTCGCGGACACCATCCACAACTTTTCTGACGCTCTGACGGCCGTACCGCTGTGGATCGCGTTCATTCTTGGCCAGCGGGCCACGACTCGTCGCTACACCTACGGTTACGGACGGGCCGAGGATCTTGCTGGGTTGTTCATCGTGTTCATGATCGCGCTGTCGGCAGCCGTGGCCGGCTATGAATCGGTGCGCCGACTCGTCGAGCCCCAACCGATCACGAACGTGTGGGCCGTCATCGCTGCCGGGCTCATCGGTGCCGCAGGGAATGAGCTCGTCGCTCTTTACCGCATCCGAGTGGGCCGGCGTATCGGATCCGCCGCTCTGGTCGCCGACGGTCTGCACGCTCGTACCGACGGCTTCACCTCACTCGCCGTGGCAGTGGGTGCACTGGGGGTGCTCGCCGGGTTCCCGTTGGCCGACCCTATCGTCGGGTTGCTCATCACCGTTGCCATCTTATTTGTGCTGCGAGGCGCCGCCCGCGACATCTACCGGCGACTCATGGACGCCGTCGACCCCGACCTCGTTGAGACCGCCGAAACCAGCCTTGCCGCCGTCCCCGGGGTTCTCGCGGTGGAAGGACTGAAATTGCGGTGGGTAGGCCACCGCATGCGTGCTGAAGCCGCCCTGCTTGTCGACCCAGCCCTATCCGTCGTTGACGGACACAAAATTGCTGTAGCCGCCCACCATCAACTCCTGCACGACGTTCCCCGTCTCGTCGAGGCCACCGTCCACGTCAGCCCCAACGGAACGCCCGGCACCACGCAGCACCAAATCCTCGCCCACCACCGCTGAACACCTCGAGCCAGCATTTACGCTCGACTCCAAGAGATAAGCAACACATCCAGGTGAAGCCCGCTCAACCGTCAAAACGGGTCCAGTTCGCCTTGACATAGTCAGAACACATCGAGACAGACACAGACGGGGTGTCACAGTGGGGGCATGGCCCTGACGGTCGTCTCATTCCACGCCCACCCCGACGATGAAGCCCTCCTGACCGGTGGCACCCTGGCCAAACTGGCCTCGCACGGACACCGGGTGGTGCTCGTCACCGCGACCGACGGTGCCGCGGGCCTGACGTCGACGGAAACCCACGCCCTTGGCGACTTGGGCCAGATCCGGTTACATGAGCTGGAACGCTCAGCAGCAGCGCTCGGGGCGCATCGCGTCGTCTCGTTGGACTACACCGACGGCGCGTTCTCCGGCGTCCCCGTGCCCGTGGCGGCGGAAAGGCTGGCCGCAGTCCTGCGGGAGGAAAAGGCCGACGTCCTGACCGGCTACGACCGGGCGGGGGGCTACGGGCACCCTGACCACGTCCACGTCCACCACGTGGCACGTGAAGCAGCCCGAGTCGCGCGGACCCCAGTCCTGCTGGAAGCCACCATCGACCGGCGCCGGCTGCTCCGCGCCGTCCGACTCCTGAGTGTGCTCCCCATCCCATTGGCCGTGGACCCGCGAGACTTCAAAACCGCATACTCCGACCCGAATGAGATCACGCACCGCGTGGACGTCCGTCACCAGATCCCGGCCAAGAAGGCCGCACTGGCCGCGCACCACAGTCAAACCCTGGGCGCGCAACAACGTACCGTCGGCCTCCTGCTCAGCCTTCCCGCCCCCTTACTGCGTCCTGTCCTGGGTCTCGAATGGTTCATCGAGGTGGGACGGAACAGGTCGCCTCGAATCGCGGCCGCCCTGGGCGAACGGCCTCCGCGGCCCCCAAAGCGTGACCGCTGACCGCCGATGGCCGGTCTCAGGGAACTCTCAGCGCCACCACCGCACGATAGTGGTGTGTCTGAAACTCCCGTAAGCACCCGCGTAGTCCAACCTTCGAGCGCACGGTCGTGGTGGGGGACGCCATTGCTCGCGCCCGTCCTCATGGTGTTGGCCGGGCCCACGGTAGCGATAGTACTCACTGACGGGGCCAGCGAAAACGGCGACCTGTCCGCCTACGACCCTGCGATCACCTCCGCCTTCGTCACGGCACGCTCGGACGTGGGCACTGCCCTAGCGCAGGTGTTCACGTTCTTCGGCAGCACGCTAGCGTTGGTGCCGTTGACTCTGGCTGTCCTGGCATGGCTGGGATGGCGGCGTCGCTGGCAGGCAATGTCCGCCGTCGTCGCCGGTATGGTGACGTCGCTGGCGCTGACCGTGCTGTTGAAGAACGTCATCGGACGGGTGCGCCCGCCGGGGGTGGACGTGTTGGGTGCCATCAACACCGGGTTCTCCTTTCCCTCGGGGCATACCTTGAACGGCACGGTGTTCTTCGGTCTGGTGACGGGCCTGGTGCTCCATCAGTGCCGATCCCTGCGGACGCGGCTCGCCGCCCTGACCGGCGGCGTGGTGATGGCAGTGGGTATCGGTCTGAGCCGGGTCTACCTGGGGTATCACTGGTTGACTGATGTGATGGCCGGATGGTCCCTAGCCGTGGGCGTGCTCGGAGTCGTCCTTCTGGGGAGCGGGCTTCTCGATCGGCGCCGCAGCCGCACTGCACACGTGTGACCGCAGGCTTCGCGTCGGCTTCTCCACCTCGGGTACGAGAGGTGGTTGTCACCGTTCCTCGACGTGATCTCCGGGCCTTCTCAGCAATCTCTTACCCATCGTGAGGATGCTCGAGATCATGACAATCTTGCCGACGCGCTCCGTGTCAACGCCGCGCCGCCCTGATGGTCTCCCGGTCGGTGTGGGCGAGGTAGCCCGCGCTGGCGCGGTGCGGTCAGCGTCGGCGGTTGCTTTTTGGCTCCTCAATGCGTTCGTGCTCTTCCTGTGGGTCGATGGCGGGGGCGTGTCGGATCTGGCCAACGGTCAGGCGACGACCTCGCTCGGACGGCTGAGCGGGCTGGTGGCCTCGTCTCTACTGTTGGTCCAGGTGTTCTTGATGGCGCGGATTCCGGCCCTGGAGCGCAGTTGGGGTCAGCACCGGTTGACCGCCATCCACCGCACCGTCGGCTTCACCTCCTTTTGGTTGATGGCGGCGCACATCGCGACCATCACGATCGGCTACGCCGGCAATGATGTCGGGGCGGTGTGGTCCACACTGGTCGACTTCGTCCTGAACTACGCGGGCATGTTGCTCGCTGTCGCCGGCACGCTGAGCTTGTTCATGGTGGTCGCAACCTCAATTCGCGCCGCGCGCCGACGGATGCGCTACCAGTCCTGGCATTTGCTGCATCTCTACGCCTACCTCGGTGCTGGATTGGCGCTCCCCCACCAACTGTGGACGGGTCAGGAGTTTCTCCGCTCGACCACCTCGACTGTGTTCTGGTGGGCGGTGTATGCCGCAGCCCTGGTATCAGTATTGGTGTGGCGTCTGGGGCTGCCCGCGTGGCGTTCAGCCCGGCACCGGATCCGCGTCCACTCGGTCGAGACTGACCCCTCAGGGGTCACGACGGTGACGATGCACGGGCACCGCGTGCACGATCTCCGATCGCGTTCCGGGCAGTTCTTCCAGTTCCGCTTTCTGGACGGTCCAGGGTGGAGCCGTGCTCACCCGTTTTCGCTCTCGGCCAGCCCCAAATCAGGCTCCTTGCGCATCTCCGCCGCACCGGTGGGCCCAGGTAGCCGCCGTCTGCAGAACCTGCACCCCGGGACCAGGGTGCTGATCGAAGGCCCCTACGGAATCCTGCACGAGGGGGTCCGCACCCAGCGCAAGGTGTTGTTGATGGCTGCGGGCATCGGGATCGCTCCGTTGCGCGGACTTCTGGAAGACATGGAGCAAGAGCCGGACGACATCACCGTGATTCACCGCGTGTCCACGTCAGATCGTGCCGCGCTGCGGGCGGAAGTCGAACGACTCACCCACCAGCACGGCGCCCGGTATGTCGTCGCCGCCGGCCCTCGAAATCGGCACCTCGCGACCTGGCTCCCCGCTTCGGAGCACTCACTCGACCCGGCGCAGGCGCTGCTGGACGTCGTGCCCGACTTGGCCGCACACGACGTCTACCTGTGCGGCAGCGGTTCATGGATGGACCTGGCCCAACGAGCTCTGCTGGACGCGGGCCTGCCACCCCGCCAACTTCACCGAGAAGACTTCTCGGACTAACGAGAGACGAAGGGAACATCATGGGAAGGATCCTGATCTGGCTCGCCAGCACCATCGCGAGCGTCGTGCTGCTCTTCGGCTACCCCTCATCAACTGTGGGTCCCGCACCATCGGTGCAGGCCGGGCCCGCTGTCGCCGGGATGAAGGCGTGGGCAGCCAACCCAGGAACTGATGCCACCACGGCGGCATACACCGGCGATGTCGTGTCCACCCGATATGGGCCCGTGCAGGTTCAGGTCACGGCAACCGCGGGCAAGGTCACTGACGTGAAAGTTCTGCAAGTGCCGTGGTCCAACGGTGAGGACAAAGCGATTAATGGCCGAGCGGTCCCCGAGCTCAACGCCCAGGTCGTCGACGGCAACGCCCGCGACGTGCAGATGGTCTCCGGTGCCTCCTACACGTCGTCGGCATACATCGACTCGTTGCAGTCAGCCTTGGACCAGGCCAACCTGTGAGGAATCTTCGCGCGTTCACGCAACAGATCATGGGTATGCCGATCTCACTGCACGTGCGCGCCGCAGATGCCGATCGCCCCGATATCGCGGATGCTGCCGCCCAGGTATTTGCTCATTTACGCAAAGTCGACAGCGTCTTCAGCCTGTATCGCCCCGACTCGCAACTGATGCGGTGGCGTGCGGGCGAACTATCCACCGCCCGATTGCACCCCTGGGTGGAGGAGGTCCATGAATTGTGCGAGGAAGCGCGACAGCAAACCGACGGACTGTTCACTCCATGGCTACCCGCCGCGGACACCGGTGAAGAACTGAGCGACGACACCGACGTGCGGGTCGCGTTTGATCCCACGGGCCTGGTCAAAGGGTGGGCCGTGGCTGGTGCCACTGCCTACCTCCACGAACGTCACGCGATCGCCTACTGCCTCAACGCGGCCGGCGACATGGCGATCGGCGCCGGGCGCGGGTTGGACGCGATAGCCCCGTGGGTGGTGGGCATTGAAGACGCGGCTGAACGCGGCAAGATCGCCCGCACGATAGAGATCACCACGGGGGCAGTGGCCACCTCGGGCAGCGCGATCAGAGGCGACCATTTCTTCGACCCACGGAGCAAGACCTGGATCGCCAGCACCGGTTCGGCCACCGTGGTTGGACCGGACCTGCTGTGGGCAGACGTGTGGGCCACCGCAGCGTCGGTAGACCCCGAACACGCCGCCCATCTTCTGCGGGTCCGGGCCGATGAGTATGAGCTCGTGCTGCTCTAGCCAACCCCACATCCTCCTGAGGATGGGTGAGAATCGGCAGATGGCAGACATCGAGGCGGTGAGTCACCGTCCTCCGACCGATCCCGGGGATCCGCGGTCCCGCGCAGCTTACGGCTGGCGAGCGGGCAGCGGACCGGATGCGCAACGGGATGGGTTCGTGGACGTTCGTGATCGTCGCGTTGCTGTTCCTGTCGGCGTGGATGGCGTTCAACCCCAATGTCGGGTTCGACCCCTACCCGTTCATCTTGCTCAATCTGGTGTTGTCGTGTGTGTCCGCGTTGCAGGGTGCGATCCTGCTCGTCGCCGCTCGCCGCAGCGATCAGATTTCCAGTGAGCTGGCCGTCCATGACTTCGAGACCAACACCCGCGCCGCGGACGTGCTCGATCAGGTGTACTCCGAACTCAGCCTGCTGCGCGCTGAGCAAGCGCAGTTGAGCTCCGTTGTCGCCCACATCGAAAGGGCGACATCGAACGACACGTCCTCACGAGGGGGGTGAGTAGTCGGACTCCGTGCGGCCAACGCCTCCTCCTGGGACGTGAATTGGCTCTAGGCCTCTCTGGGATGGCGTGCGCGGCGGTATCGCAGACGAGCACCACGCGATCGCGCAAGCCCACACCTTTCTCCGGGAAGACCAGTCCGAGAAACGTCGAGGCCTCCAGGGCAGGCAGAGCAACCACGACGAGCAGGACTAACCAGGCCGGCAACATCACGAGGTAGTCCACCACCGAGCTCACGCGGGACCTACTGACCCGGTAGCAGCATTGCAGCGATCAAGACGCGTGATACGACTCATGTCCCTCGGACTCTCCTCATCACCGATGTCTGCCACGCACTAGTGGTGTTCACCCGCCGCCGGAGCGGTGATCCTGGTCCAGCATGCCCGTCGAAGTAGCGCCGGACCCCAGTAGCAGGACGGTGGTGAAGCTGATGATGTGCTCGACGTCGGCCACCTGGTGGTGCAGTGCGGAACCGATGAGTAAGACCAGCACCGATGCGATGGTGACGAGGCGGTGACGTAGCAGCACCACGACCAGGGCCGCGACCGCGGAGGTGCCGCCGGAGGGACCGTAATCCGAGGTGGCCAGGGCGGTCCTTGCCAGGTCCCAGCCGGCGGTGCTGGCCGCCCAGAGGAAGAGGGTGGTGCCCAGGTACCCCCAGATGCCCCCGAGCGCCCACGTCATCAATGCCGCCCACGTGTGAGTCAATCTCTCCAGAAACCACAGGTAGAGGCTGGTGGTGACGAGCAACGACGCGATCATGAATACGTCCTTAGTCAGGATGGTGGCGCTGGCCGCGCGCCATACGTGCCCGTCAAGGACCTGTTGGGATGACCACGACAGGGCCTGAGCCACACCAGGCCGCAACTGCCAGGTGGAGTCCCAGGTGAGGGCGGCAGTGCCGATCATCACGCTGGCCCACAGCAGCGATGCTCGGGGCAGTCTGGCCCAGCCAGAGCGGTCCGCGCCCTGGTCGAGGACATCGAAGCGAGTCTTGACCGAGATGAGCGCGGCTTTCATCCTGAGGCCTTGGCCGCTTTCGCCTTGGATCGGCGGGCGCGAATGGCTTCTCGGACCGCTCCGGG
Source organism: Ornithinimicrobium sp. (assembly GCA_049650845.1). GTDB lineage: Bacteria > Actinomycetota > Actinomycetes > Actinomycetales > Dermatophilaceae > Ornithinicoccus. Next base: position 107 of record JBASAZ010000272.1, on the reverse strand, counting down.
TGGCAGGAAGGCGCGGGCGATGCCCAGGGTGATCTGGGGTAGATCAGCGCGGGTGGGGTAGGCCAGGAACATCGGTTCCCACCGGGGCGCGAACTTGTCTTTGAACC
>JBASAZ010000271.1:0-11987 GCA_049650845.1 Ornithinimicrobium sp. | reverse complement strand
ACGGGGACTGGGCGCCGACGCGGCATACCGCGCGGTGATCGCCCGGCCCACGCTGCGCCTGGCCCACGCCGTGACCTGGCTCGATGGCCAGATCCTGGACGGGTACGTCCGCGCTGCGGGCCACGCCGCCCGACTGGCGGGGGTGGCCAGTGAGCGGCTTTCACCGGTCAAACCTGCGCCGTCGCTGGTGTTGGTCCTGGCCGGCGTGGTCATCTTCGGGGTCGTCGGGGTGGTCTTGGGATGAGCGAGTTCGCTATCGCGTTGGCGCTCGTTCCGATGCTTTGCGTCGCGGCGATCCTGCTGGTGGCCGACCGCATCGGCAGCGGCACCCCGCTAGGGGTGATCCGGGCCGCGGCGGTCGGTGCCGCGCTGGTTTCGCTGGTCGGTGTCGGGGCGGTGGCGTATTCGCGTCCCGAGTTCGACGTGAGCTGGATCCCGTCGTTGGGGGTGCGACTGGACCTGGCGGCGGACGGCATCAGCACGCCCCTGATGCTGCTCAGTGCCGTGGTCGGGGTGGTGGCGGTCGCGCTGCGTCACGAGCCCGCGGTCGCCCCGGGCAGCGTGCAGCAGACCGCTCCACTGACCCGTCGCAATGCCGACCCTGGCGTGGCGACGTACTACGGCTGTCTGCTGTTGGTCCTGTGCGGTGCCTTGATCACCTTCATGGCTCGCGACGCCGTGGTGTTCTTCGTGGGTTTCGAGACGGTTCTGCTGCCCATGTGGGTCTTGATCGCTCGACACGGGGACGCCTCGCAGGCGGCCCGTCGGGACGGCGCGGCGCTGCGGTTCCTGCTCATCACGGCCACCGGGTCGACGTTGATGGTGGTCGGCATCCTGGTGATGGCCACGGCCACGGGGAGCACCGACCTCGACGTCTGGGCCGAGCAGGCAGGGGCCTCAATGAGCGGGTCCCAGCAGCTGGCGGTGGCTGTGCTGCTGCTTCTCGGCCTGGGGCTGAAGGTGCCGATCTGGCCGTTGCACACCTGGCTGCCCTGGGTGCACGCCACCGCGCCGACCGCCGGCTCGGTGCTGCTGGCCGCGGTGCTGCTCAAAATGGGGACCTACGGCATCGTCCGTCTGGTGATCCCAGGGGTGCCGGACGGGTTCTCCCGGGTGGCTCCGGTGTTGGCCGGGTGCGCGGTGGTCGGCATCATCTGGGCCGGACTGGCCGCACTCGTCGAGTCCGACCTCAAGCGTCTTATCGCGTGGGCCTCGATCGCCCACCTCGGTTTCGTCGTGCTCGCCCTGGCGGCCGGGACGCAGACCGGCATGCAGGCTGCCCTCTTCGGCAACATCGCCCACGGCGCGATCTCCGCGCTGCTGTTCGTCGTGGTGGGCGCCCTGAAATACCGCTGGGGGTCGGCGGACCTGACCACGGCGCGCGCGGCGGTCCGAGAGGTCAGCCCGCGGCTGGGATTCGGTCTGGTGGTCGGGATGGCCGCATCGATGGGACTTCCGGGGTTGGCCGGTTTCTGGGGTGAGTTCGGCGCGATCTACGCGGCGTGGGATCCGGCGGAGGACCGGCACGCCGGATGGTTCTCGCTCTTCGCGGTGCTCGCCGCCGTCGGTGCGGCCCTGGCTGCGGCGTATTCGGTGCGTGTGTTGCGCGAAGTCTGGGCCGGTGACCGGACCCGCCCGGTGATCGCCGATGCGACCCTGCTCGAGCGGTCGGTGATCGGGGTGCTGGTGCTGGCGGTGGTGGCCCTCGGCGTCTACCCGCTGGCCGTCCTGGACCTCACCGAGCCGGCTGTGACCGCGCTATGGGAGTTCGCAGGGGCGGGCCGATGAACACCGATCTCACCCTCGTCGTGCTCTGGCCGGTGTTGGCTCCGGCGCTGGCGGCCGTGGTGGTGCTGCTGCTCGACGTGGTGATTCCGGCTGCTCGTGCGCTGCACCTGTGGGTGGTCGTCGTCGGGCTGGGTGCGGGCGCCGTCACCACCGTGCCGGGCCTGGGACTCACGCCGGGTGAAGCCAGGCAAAGTCTGTGCATACCCGACGGGATCTGCCTGTATGAGGCCAGCTCGCTGACCTCAGGGCTGCAACTGTTGGCCCTGCTCAGCGCCCTGGTGGTGGTGATCGTGGCCTGGCAGGACTGGTCGGTCGGCACCGGTGGTCGGACGGCGGTGCTGGCGGCCCTGTTGCTCGGCGCCACGACCGGGGTCGTGGCCGTCCCGGCGGCGGGAGACCTGGCCTCCCTGCTCGTGGCCCTGGAGCTGGCAACCTTGCCCTCGGTGGCTCTGGTGGCCTTGGAGCACCGGTCCTCCCGACTGGCCGACGCGATCGACGGTGCCGTTGCGTTGCTGAGTACGTCGCTGGTCTCCTTCGCGTTGCTGGCCTTGGGCGCTGCGCTGTGGGTCGCCGCCACCGGCACCGCAGTCCTGGACCCGCTGGCCATCACGGCCGCGGCACAAGATCCGCAGCGTCTCGTCGTCCTCACGATTGCCGCCGTCTTCGCTCTGGCCGGCATCGCCTTCAAGCTCTCGGCCGTCCCGTTTCACGCGTGGACTCCGTTGACCTATCGGGGTGCGGCCCTGCCGGTCACGGTGTATTTGGCCACGGTGTCGAAGGTGGCGGCCCTGGGCGGGGTGATCGTGGTGGTCACTGCGTTGGCCGGCGCGAGCAACACCAGCCTGCTGGCGGTCGCCGGGTTGGCCGCGCTGAGCATGAGCGTGGGCAACGCGGTCGCGCTGCGCCAGGATCGGCTGATCGGGTTGCTGGCGTGGTCGACGGTGGCCCAGGCGGGGTGGGTCCTGCTGCCGCTGGCGACCCTGTCCACCCGGGCGACCCGCGCGGCTGGGGGATACCTCGCGGTCTACGTCGTGGCGACCTTGCTCGCCTTCGTGGTGGTGATCATCGTGGCGCGTAGTCGGGGTCTGCGGCTGAGCGACCACGAAGGGCTGCTGCACGAGCGGCCGCTGTTGGCGTTGCCGTTGGGCTTGGCGCTGTTGACGCTGGCCGGGCTGCCACCGGCCGTGGTGGGCCTGGTGGCCAAGATTGTGGTGCTGCGGCCAGTGGCCGCCGACGGGATGTGGTGGTTGGCGGTGATCGCCGCGTTCAACGTCGCGTTGGGGATAGCGGTCTATCTGCGGTGGATCGTCGTCATCGCCCGGCGCCCGGATCGCCGAGACGCGCTGACTGAAGCAGATGCCGCACTCGAGGCGCCCGACGAGGGCTCGTCGACGCGGGTGCCGGTGGAGGCGGGGATCATCGTGGCGGTGCTCACGGCGGCGCTGGTGTGGACCAGTGTTGCCCCGATCGGCGTCTTCTGATGACCGCGGCCGCCAGCACGATTCTCGGAACACCACGCCCAGACCGCGCGTTCCATCAGCATGCATAAACACTTCAACGGGTTGAAGACCGCGTTCCTGTTTGGCGGCATCTTCGCGGTGCTGCTCGGAATGGGTGCGGTGATCGGCAACGGCCGGTTCATCTGGTTGTTCGCGCTCGTCGGTGTCGCGATGACGGCATACGGCTACTGGAACTCCGACAAGCTGGCGATCAAGGCCATGCGTGCCTATCCGGTGACGCCGGAGCAGCAGCCCGAGATGTATCGGATCGTGCAGGAACTTTCGGATCGGGCTCAGCAGCCGATGCCGAAGCTGTTCGTCAGTCCGACCGCGGCCCCCAACGCCTTCGCCACCGGTCGCAACCCTGCTCATTCCGCGGTGTGCTGCACCGAAGGCATCCTGCACCTGCTCAACGAGCGCGAGCTGCGCGGCGTCCTGGGCCACGAGTTGATGCACGTCTACAACCGGGACATCCTGACGTCGTCGGTGGCGGCCGCCATCGCCGGGGTGATCACGTCGGTGGCCCAGATGACGATGTATCTGTCGATCTTCGGGGGCAACCGAGAGAACGGCGGCAACCCGATCGCGCTGCTGGCGACGGCTTTGTTGGCGCCCTTCGCCGCAACCGTGATCCAGTTGGCGATCAGCCGCACCCGTGAGTACGACGCGGACGAAGACGGGGCAGCGTTGACCGGTGACCCGTTGGCACTGGCCTCGGCCCTGTCCAAGTTGGAGCGGGGGACCGCCGCCGCGCCGCTGAAACCGGACCCTGCCCTGCGCAACGCCGCCCACATGATGATCGCGAACCCGTTCCGCGCTGGTGACGCCAAGGCGCTGTTCGCGACCCACCCGCCGATGGCCGACCGCATTGCGCGTCTGGAAGCCATGGCGGGGGGCCCGCGGCGCTACTGACCGCGCCGCGGACAGCCCACTACCGCAGCGCCTTCAGGGCCCCGGCCCATCGCTCGGTCTGATCGAGCATCGTCTGCACGCTGCCGGCCTGGAAGTCCCGCGGGGCCATCACGCTGTAGTCCTTCATGTCGTCGAAGATCGACACCGAGACCTGAGCGCGGACCGTGGCGATCTGCAGCTCACCGAGGGTCTGCTTCAGCTGCTCAGCGGCGCGCAGACCCCCTGAGCTGCCGTAGCAGACGATGCCGGCGGCCTTGTCGTTCCACTCGGCATACAGGAAGTCCAGCGCGTTCTTCAGCTGGCCGGGGATGCCCCGGTTGTATTCGGGGGTGACGAACACGAAGCCGTCGTAGTCGGCGATCTTCGCCGACCATGCCTTGGTGTGGTCCTTGGTGTAATGCTGCGAGGCCGCCGGCTCGCCCTCGTCGAGGTTCGGCAGATCCTGATCGGCCAGATCGACCAGGTCGTATGAGGCGTGCTCGCGCTCTGCGGTGGCGGCACACACCCACTCGGCCACGGCCGGGCCGACCCGTTGCGGTCGGCTGGAGGCGATGATGACGGCGATCTTCAGGGGGGAGGACATCGTGCTCCTAGGGGTCGGGGTGGGGCTGAGGTTATCGGCGGTTGGTGAACTGCACGGCGAAGTCGAGGTCGGCTTCGCGCAGGAGCTGCTGGACGGCCTGCAGGTCGTCGCGGGACTTCGAGGTCACCCGCACCTCGTCGCCCTGGATCTGCGTCTTGACCGACTTCGGCCCCTCGTCGCGGATGAGCTTGGTGACCTTCTTGGCCTGTTCGGAGGTGATGCCGTCCTTGAGGCCCGAATCGAGGCGGTATTCCTTGCCGGACACCCGGGGCTCGCCGTCGTCGGAGAGCTCGAGGGCCTTGAGCGAGACGCCCCGCTTGACCATCTTGGTCTGCAGCACGTCCAGCACCGCGAGGCAGCGCTCACTGGTCGATGCTTTCATCGCGATGACGTCACCGGACAGCTCGATCTCGGCGCCCACCCCGCGGAAATCGAAGCGCTGGCCGATCTCTTTGGCGGCCTGGTTCACTGCGTTTGCGAGTTCCTGGGTGTCGACCTTGCTGACCACGTCGAAGGAGGAGTCGGCCATGGGTGTCCTTTGCGCTCGGTGGGCCAGCTCTCGATTGGCTTTTGGCCCGATGGTGACTGTTATCCTTTCACCCGTTCATCGCGGCAGGTTGTCCGAGCGGCCAATGGAAGCGGACTGTAAATCCGCCGGCGTACGCCTACGCAGGTTCGAATCCTGCACCTGCCACCCGAGGACAGCCGCTCAGGCCCTGACCGCTCCGGTCGGGGCCTGAGTCGTCTGGGTGACCAAACCCTGACGATGCGCCATCTCGCGGTAGACGCTCTCGCCGCAGACCAGCTCCTCGTGCGTTCCGGTGGCCACGACCTTGCCGTGCTCGAACACCACGATCTGGTCGAAGTTCTGGATGGTCGACAGGCGGTGGGCCACCACGATCAGGGTGCGCTGCTGGGCAAGGTGGTCCAGGGTGGCCTGCAACTGATGCTCGGTGCGCGAGTCGACCGAGGACGTGGGCTCATCCATCAGCAAGATGTCCCGCTCGGCCAACATGGTGCGGGCCCACGCCAAACGTTGACGTTGGCCGCCCGAGAGTTTGGTGCCGTGCTCGCCGAGGTCCAGCCCCAGCCCGTCGTCGTCGCGCGTGGTCAGCTCGAAGAGACCGACGGCGCGCAGGGCCTCGCTCAACGCCTCGTCGCTGGCCTGCGGTGCGGCCAAGCGCAGGTTGTCGGCCAACGTGCCGCTCAGGACCGGGGCATCTTGCTCGATCAGGCCCATCTGGGTGCGCAGCACCTGTCGAGGCAGCTGGTGCAGCGGCATACCGGTGAGGGTGATCGTGCCGGAGGTGGGTTCGTAGAAACGCTCGATCAGCGCCAGGGTTGTCGACTTGCCGGCACCCGAGGGACCGACCAGTGCGGTGCGGCTGCCGGCAGGCACGGAAAAGCTCACCGAGTCCAAGACGACTTCCGGGGCCCGCGTGCCGGGATCGACCGAGGTGGGGTGCCCGCTCGGGGAGTCGGTGGGATAGCTGAACGAGACGTCGACGAACTCGATCGCCGGCACGACGCCGGCCGGCCCCGACGGCGCGGCTGGAGGCTCCAGACCCGACTCGTCCGCGACCTCGGGATCGAGCCGGACGATCTCCTGGATGCGGTCCAGTGCGGCCAACCCGGACTGGATCTGCACGAAGGCGCCCACCGCGGATCCGATCGGCATGATCAACAGGAAGAGATAGAGGATGAAGGCCATCAGGTCACCGAGCTGCATCGACCCGTTGGCCACTCGCACGCCGCCGACGGCCAGCACCACCAGGAAGGCCGCCTGCAAGCAGATCGACATCAGCGGCTGGATGATCGCCGACAGGGTCGCCAGCCGCACCCCGGCTCGGTATGCCGTCCGGGCGTCCTTGTCGATCAGCGCGGCTTCACGGTCCTCAGCGACCGCGGCCTTGATGGTGCGGATGCCGGACAGCGCCCGCTCGACCGAGGACGACATGTCGCCCACGGCGTTCTGCGCGTCCTTGCTGGCCGCACGGACCTGACGGCCCAAGATGAACGCTGCGCTGACGCCGATCAGCACGGTGCCCAACGTCAGGGCGAACAGCAGCGGATCGATGATCACCATCAGGACGACGGCGGCCACGAACATCAGCACCGAGGAGACGATGTCGAAGATCCCCGAGGTGACCACGGTGCGCAGCAGCGTGGTGTCGGCACCGACGCGCGACATCAGGTCCCCGACCCGTCGGGCGTCGAAAACCTTGACCGGCAGCGACAACAAGCTGCCGACCACGCTGCGCCGCACCCCCAGAACGACGCGTTCGGCGGTGCTCTGCAGAAGATACGTCTGCAACCCGCTGAACAGCGCTTGGGCCAAGGTGACCCCGATCAACAACCCCAGGAAGCCACCGATGGCCTGCTCAGCCTCGACCGAGTTCACCAGCTGCTGCAGCATAAGCGGCTGCACCACCGCGAAGACCGTGGCGAACAGCGACGTGACCGCCACCAAGACCAACGCTCGTCGGTGGTCCCGCACGTACGGCCACATCTCGCGCAACTGCGCCCGTGGGGTCCCGGCCGCGTCGGCCATCTGCTCCTCGGGCGTCGCCATGGTGCCCAAGGTAGCCTGTGCCGTGCGAGCAACCCGACGTCGCCCGACCCGGGGGCCCCACCTGAGGCGCGCGAGTCGAGCGTGACGCGGGCGGGCCGCGACCCGTACTCTGGAGCGTATGACTGACACGTTGACTGCGCCGACCGCCACCGACGACCTCGAGCCGACGAACTCGGCCTACATCGAGCTGGAAGCGCGGGTGGCCGCGCACAACTACAACCCGCTGCCCGTTGTGGTCGACGTGGCCGAGGGCATCTGGGTGCACGACGTCGAAGGCAACAAGTACCTCGACGCGCTGTCCGGGTATTCGGCGCTGAACTTCGGTCACCGTCACCCTGACCTGGTCGCCGCCGCCAAGGACCAGCTCGACCGGTTGACGCTGACCAGCCGCGCCTTCTACAACGACGCGCTCGGACCGTTCTGCCGCGACCTCGCCGCGTTGGTCGGCAAAGACGCGATCCTGCCGATGAACACCGGCGCCGAGGCGGTGGAGACCGCCCTGAAGATCGCTCGCAAATGGGGCTACCAGGTCAAGGGTGTGACGCCGGGCCAGGCCAAGATCATCGTCATGGCGGGCAACTTCCATGGCCGCACGACCACGATCATCAGCTTCTCCGATGACCCCGAGGCGCACGACCACTACGGGCCCTACACCCCCGGTTTCGAAGCCGTTCCCTACGGCGACCTGGCCGCGATCGAGGCGGCCATCGACGACGACACGGTGGCCGTCCTGGTCGAGCCCATCCAGGGTGAGCAGGGGGTGCAGATCCCCAAGGAAGGCTTCCTGCCCTCACTGCGCGAGCTCTGCACCGAGCGCAACGTGCTGATGATCGCCGACGAGATCCAGTCCGGTCTGGGCCGCACGGGCACCACGCTGGCCTGTGGCTACGAAGGTGTCGAGGCCGACATGTACACCCTGGGCAAGGCGCTGGGCGGGGGCATCATCCCGGTCTCGGCGGTCGCGGCCAACCGTGACGTGATGGACGTCATCACCCCAGGCACGCACGGCTCGACCTTCGGCGGCAACCCGTTGGCGGCGGCAGTGGGTCACGCGGTCGTGAAGATGCTGGCCACCGGTGAGCACCAGGCCCATGCGGCGGAGCTGGAGCCGGTGTTCCGTGACCAGCTCGAGGCGCTGATCGGCCAGGGGCTCGTCGAGGTCCGGGTGCGCGGCCTGTGGGCCGGCGTCGACATCGACCCCGACGTGATGACCGGCAAGGCCGCCTGCAAGGCGCTGGCGGCCAAGGGAGTGCTGGCCAAGGACACCCACGGCTCCACGATCCGTCTGGCCCCACCGTTGACGATCACCCGCGATGAACTGCTGATCATCACCGACGCACTCGCGGCTGTCGTCGGCGAAGCCCTGGCCCAGCGCTGACCTCGTCGTTGTCTTCACAGTGGCTGGAGCAGCCTGATCATCTGGCCTGGCTTCGCGAGCAGACCCGCCTGCAGTTGCGCTTCGCGCGAGGTTTCGTCCACCCCGAAGGCGGGGCCGCCTATCTCGACGAGGCGGGTCATCCGGACCTGGACCAGCCCGTCAGCACGTGGATCACGGCGCGGATGACGCACGCCTACAGCCTGGGGCACCTGGCTGGGGTGCCAGGGTGTCAGAGTCTGGTCGCTGAGGGTGTCGCCGCGCTGCGCGGCCGCCTGTATGACGACACGCACGGCGGGTGGTTCGCCGCGCTGGGACCGGGGCAGGCACGGGATGAGACCAAAGAGGCATACGCCCACGCCTTCGTCGTCTTCGCCGCCTCCAGCGCCACCGTCGCCGCAGTGTCGGGCGCGTCCGAGCTGCTGGAGGAGGCGCTGGACACGCTTGATCGGCGGTTCTGGGAAGAAGGCCCCGGGCTGCACTCCGACTCCGCGAACCGAGACTTCAGCGTGGTCTCGGCCTATCGCGGCGTCAACGCCAACATGCACGCCGTGGAGGCCTTGCTGTCCGCGGCTGATACCACCGGTGACCACCGCTGGCGGGAACGGGCCACCAGGATCACCACCACCGTGCTGGGCTGGGCCGCGGATCACGATGGCCGGATCCCGGAGCACTTCGACCCGCAGTGGGTTCCGCTGCTGGAGCACCACCGGGAGCAACCGGACCACCCGTTCCAGCCCTACGGGGCCACGGTTGGTCACGGTCTGGAATGGGCCCGGCTGGCGCTGCACGTGCACGCCGCGTGGGGGGAATCCGCCCCATCGGTCCTTCTCGAGGGTGCTCAACAGCTGTTCGATCGGGCGGTCAGCGACGGGTGGTCGGTCGATGGGGCCGACGGGTTCGTCTACACCACCGACTGGTCGGGTCAACCGGTCGTGCGCCAACGGATGCATTGGGTGATGGCCGAAGCCATCTCAGCCGCGGCCGCGCTGCATACCGCCACCGGTCAGAAGCGCTACGAGCAGTGGTATCGGACGTGGTGGGACTACGCCTCCCGCTACCTCGTGACCGACAGCGGCTCGTGGCGTCACGAGCTCGACCCGACCAACCAGCCGGCGGCGACCGTGTGGCCCGGCAGGCCGGATCTTTACCACTCGCTGCACGCCGTGATGTTGGGGCGGTTGCCGCTCGCGCCGAGTGCGCCCACCGCACTGGCCGCGGGTCGGCTGCGCTGAGCTCAGGACGCCGTGAACCCTTCCAGCGGCATAGCGGCTCAGTAGTTCAGCCGATCACGGCGTCCAGTGCGGCTCCACCAGCATGGACGAGTTGAGCCATTCTTCGGGCACGCCCATTCCCTCGACCAGGGCGAGCGCATCGACGCGCAGTGTGCGGCACAGCTCGTTGACGGCCGCCGTGACGGCTTTGGACCGGGTCGCGGAGAGCCGGTTGTGCTGCTGGAACCAGCCGGAGTCGGCTTCGATGCTGGTCAGGCAGTAGAGATCGCCCATCCGTTCGAGTCGATCCTTGGCCACCGGGTCCTGGCATGCGTCGATGCCCTCGATGAAGGCCTCCAGCACGACCCGGTCCATGTGCGTGCGGGCGGCCAGCAGGACGTGGTCCTGGGTGGAGTTGAACGCCTCGAAGGAATCCGGATTGTCTTTCGCCGCCTTGCGCAACCGCGCGGCCAAGGTCTCCAGCACGTGCTGTTCGCGGTCCTCGAACATGTGCAGGTGCCAGGCGCGGTCGTGTAACGGGTCGTCATCGGAGCGACGACCGGCGGCCTCCAGCAGGCGGTCGATCACCGGGCGCGCCGCCGTCCGCTCCATCACGGTGCCACCGAAGGAGCGGGCGGCGAACTGCAGCATGCCGCGCATGTCCAGGTCGCCGAACATCTCCTTGTAGTTGGACAGCAGTCCCTTGGCCACGAGCTGCAGCAGCACGGTGTTGTCGCCCTCGAAGGTGGCGAAGACGTCGGCGTCGCGGCGGATCAGGGTCAACCCGTTCTCGGACAGATACCCGGCCCCCCCGCACGCCTCACGGCATACCTGGATGGTGTCGTTGCCGAACCGCGTGCTGATCGCCTTCAGCCCGGCGGCCCGCGTCTCCAGCTCACGCTGAGCCTCCACGTCGTGGCCCGGCGCGTCGTGCAGGTCCTGCATCCGCTCGGTGATCGTGTTCTGGGCGAACATCAGCGCGTATGCGGTGGCGATGCGCGGCAGCAGCTTGCGTTGGTGAGCCAGGTAGTCGATGAGGAGCACGTCCCCCGGATGGCCGGGGGCGCTGAACTGGCGCCGCTTCAGTGCATAGCGGGTGGCGATCGACAGGGCTCGTCGTCCCGCGACCGCACCGGCCCCGGCGATGCAGATCCGGCCGCGGACCAGGGTGCCCAGCATGGTGAAGAAGCGACGGTTGGGATTGTCGATGTCGCTCACGTAGTCACCGTCGGCGTTCACCCCGCCATAGCGATCCAGCAGCATCCGGCGGGGCACGCGCACCTGGTCGAACATCAGTGTGCCGTTGTCCACCCCGGCCAGCCCGCCCTTGGGCCCGTGGTCCCCGGCGGATACTCCCGGCAGGGGTTGGCCCGACTCGTCCCGGATCGGCACCAACGTGGCGTGCACCCCGTGCGATTCGCCGGCCACGATGAGCTGGCCGTAAACCACGGCCATCCGGGCGTCCACCGCAGCCCCGCCGATGTAGGCCTTCATCGACGAGGCGGTCGGGGAGTGGACGACGATCTCGTCGCTCTCGGCGTCGTAGGTCAGCGTGGTCTCCAGGGAGGACACGTCGCTGCCGTGGCCGATCTCGGTCATCGCATAACACCCCGGCAGCGCCAACGTCACGATGTCCCGCAGATAGGTCTCGTGATGCCACTGCGTGCCGAGGCTGTTGACCGCCCCGCCGAACAGGCCGTACTGCACCCCGGACTTGATGGTCACCGACAGGTCACCGTGGGCACACAGCTCGAAGTCGATCGCTGAGCGGCCGATGTCGTCGTGGCCGCCGTATTCCTTGGGATAGCCGCTGGTCGTGAAGCCGCGGGCAGTCAGGGTGGCCAGTGTCTCGCGGGTCCAGTCCCGGGCCTGCGGCATGGTCAGTCCGGGGTCGCGCTGCATGAGCTCCGGGGGCAGGGTGCGCCGAGCCAGCTCGCGGATGTGCGCCCACCGGCCGGCGGTCGCCTCGCGCAGGGCCTGGCCCAAGGGGCTGATCCGGTCGACGGGACCGGACTGGAGCTCGTCGCGAAGGTCGCGGCCGGCT
>JBASAZ010000270.1:0-5144 GCA_049650845.1 Ornithinimicrobium sp. | reverse complement strand
CTGCCGGTGGTGGTCGATGCCGGGGTGCTGTTGCTGGAGGCCTCCGTGGTGATCGCCTTCGTCGTCGCCCCCACCGCTGCCGCGGTGGGGCGGCTGAACCGGTGGGGATATCGAGCGCTGCTGGTGGTGTTGATGCTCAGCGCACCGGTGGGGTCCGTCCTGGTCCACCTACGCAACTGACCGCAGCACAACTCGATGATCCGCTGATGTCACTCTCTCTGCTGACATGGGTGAACGGATCGTTCAACCAATCGTGGGGCTGATGTCCCCACATCGCAGATCCCGTCGTTTGCGGATCGCGCCCTGAGGTTGACCGTTGCGCTCCTTGCATGACGCGAGGATGGCATCGGCCCACTCGATGAGCACCAGCACACGTTGTTCCGGACTGGAGGCGTCTGCGAGTGCTCGTGCGGTAGACGTTGGGGGCACCATATCGGCGTTGGCCTCGACGACGGTCATCGGGACTGAGGAGGCGCACGGTGTGGCTGCGGAGATCGGAGAGCTTCGCCAAGCCGCTGTGATTCAGGCTCAGCATGGGCACTCGGCCGAGCGCCGTTGGGATGCGGGACTACTCGGCCGGAGCGATATTTTGGTTGATCCGGAAGAGGTTGCCCGGGTCGTAGGTCTTCTTGACCGAGGCCAGACGGTCGTAGTTGGCGCCGTAGTTGGCGCGGATGCGGCCCTGGTCGTCCCCGGCCATGAAGTTGATGTAGCCGCCCTCACTCGTGTGCGGCTCGAGCGCTGCGTGATAGTCACGCACCCAGGTGATGTTGGCCTCGTTGTCGGCAGGGTCGGGCCACATGCCGGCGATCACCGGGGCGAAGTTCGCGTCCCGGTAGGCGAATGCGGTGGCGTCCGCCGCGACGTCGTGGACGGCGCCGTCGATCGGGTAGAGGTGCATGGTGGATTCCATCGCCGGCACCTTGGGGCCGTGCTCGACGTGGGCGGCGATGACACCGTCGGTGAGCTCGGGCAGGAACGCGGCCTTCCAGTAGTGCTGCAGACCCTTCGGGAGCAGACCGTCGAAGGCGCTGTTCAGCGCCGGGTAGGGCATCCGCCCGACGTGCTCGGCGACTGGCGTCCCGACCGACCGCAGCTCTCCCAGCAGCGCCTCGGCATCCTCGTCACTGCCGTTGAAACACGACACCAGCAGCGCGAACGGCTCGCCGACCCGGTTCTCGGGGATGAACGGCAGCGGCGGGGCTATCTGGAAGGCCGGGAAGGCGCCCATCTCGCGTGGTGCCGAGGCGATCCACTCGCCGTAGGTCCGAAACAGCTCTTCGGCGACGTCGAGCTCGAAGAACATCGGCCCGCCGTAAATGGTGTCCACCGGGTGCAGGTCGAACTCGAGCTCGGTGACCACGCCGAAGTTCCCGCCACCCCCGCGCAGCGCCCAGAACAGGTCGGGGTGCTCCGTTGCGTTGGTGGTGACGAAGGTGCCGTCGGCGAGTACAACGTCGGCCGACCGCAGGTTGTCAATGGACAACCCGTGCGCCCTGGCCAGGTAGCCGATGCCGCCGCCGAGGGTGAGCCCGGCGACTCCAGTGGTCGAGATGATCCCACCCGTGGTGGCCAGCCCGAAACCGTTCGCGGCATGGTCGAAGTCGCCCCAGTTGCAGCCGCCCTGGACGCGGGCGACCCGCTCCTCCGGGTCGATCCGGATCCCCTTCATCAGGCTGAGGTCCAGCACGATGCCGTCGTCGACCGTGCCGAACCCCGGAACGCTGTGTGCGCCGTCCCGGATGGCGAGTGGGAGCCCGCTTTCGCGGGCAGCGTTGACGGCGGTACGTACGTCGATGACGTCTGCCGCGCGCACGATCGCCAGAGGCCGCCGGTCAATCATCGCGTTGTAGACGGAGCGCGCCTCGTCATACCCGGACGACTGCGAGGTGATCACGGTGCCGCGCGCGGCGTCGAGGATGGTGAGTGCTGGAGTGCCGTTCATGGTTGCTTCCTGATTCTTCTCGACAGAGCTGATGGGGTGGGTGGAGCGGGCGACCTCGATCGACGGATCAGCCGAAGACCCGCAGCGCGTGATCGTGGAACTCACGCATCGGGGCGACCGGGCCGATCTCGATGAAGACGGCACCGTCCGAGGAGGTGGCGGTGTGCCCCGAGGGCCAGAAGTAGACCTCGCCCGCACTCGCGGTCTCAACGGTTCCGTCCGCGTGCTCGAGTCGGAGCGAGCCTTCCAGGACGATCCCCCAGTGGGGGCTGGGGCAACGGTCGTTCGGGAGCCCCTGCAGGACGGGTCCGAAGTCGGTCCCCGCCGGAATCCGTGCGTGCCGGATGGCCATGTCGCCCAGCTCGACGTACTTGGTCTCCAGGTCGCCCTGGGCGACCTCGACGGGCAGGTCCTCGATCGCTGTTGCCATGGGATGCTCCTTCGTGGTGGTTTTCATCGGCACGGACCACGCTACGGAGCGGCGAGCCCGAGCGCCTGACCTGATTTGGCCCCGTCACCGCTCGGGCGGAGGGGGTCAGATCTGACTATCTCGGGGGACGTGCGATCGGGCTAAGGTCGAGAAATGATGGAACCTGCTCCGGTGGGACCAGCCACGGAGCCCGTGCGGAGTCGGACCGCCTTCGTCGGGCGCCGGGCGGAGATCGAACGCCTCGAGACGATCTGGGCGGCCGTCGAGGACGACCGACGCCAGGTCGTCTTCGTGGGTGGCGAGCCCGGTGTCGGCAAGACCCGACTGGTGGCCGAGGTGGCTGCAGCGCTGCGCGACTACGGCGCCACCGTGCTGTGGGGTGCCTGCCGCGAGGAGTTCAACACCCCCTACCGGCCCTTCGTCGCCATCATCGAGCAGGCGCTGCAGCAGATGCCGCCGGAGAGCCTGCGCGGCATCACGCCCCAGGCGGCGGCCCCGCTCCTTCGCCTCACCACCGCCGCTCTGGGGCCCTGGCCGACCGCCGCGAGCTGTGCCTCAAACGACGGTGACTCCCGACCGATCCTGTTCGACGCTGCCCTGCGCGTGCTGCTGGCCGTGGCGGAGCAGAAGCCGACCGTACTGGTCCTGGAGGATCTGCACTGGGCCCCGGAACCGACCCTGGCGATGCTGTCTCACCTGGTCGAGTCCACGGCAGGTGAGCAGTTCCTCGTCCTGGCCACCCGCCGGACCACCGCCCCGGACCGCACCGACACCGTCAGCTTCGCCCTCGCGGACCTGCACCGCCTCGACGGCGTAGACCGGATCGACCTGGTCGGGCTGGCCACCGAGGACGTGGCCGAGTACCTCGTCCGGGAGGCCGGGGTCTC
Organism: Ornithinimicrobium sp.; assembly: GCA_049650845.1. Lineage (GTDB taxonomy): Bacteria > Actinomycetota > Actinomycetes > Actinomycetales > Dermatophilaceae > Ornithinicoccus. The sequence goes on along the minus strand of JBASAZ010000270.1, from coordinate 1,882 downwards.
GCTCGGCGCGGCCCGGGCCGCTGCACCAGTGCTGCGCGACCACACTGGCGGGAACCCCTTCTTCCTCCAGGAGTACTGGCACGATCTGGAGTCCCGGGGTGGTCTCGACGCCGTACGCTCCGGGACCGCCCGGGCGCCTGGGTCGGTGCAGGACGCCCTGGCCCGTCGACTGGCGGCCTTCGACGCCACCCACACCCGGGTGATCGCGCTAGCCGCCGTCGCTGGGGACACGGTCGACCCCGGGCTCTTGGTCCAGGCGTGCGATCTCGAGCCGGACGCGGTCCTCGAAGGGATCGACATCGCCGTCCGCGCCGGGCTGCTGGTGGCCGACACCGACGGCTACCGGTTCGCGCACTCGTTGGTCCGTCAGGCGGTGCTCGACCGGATGACCGCCGCCGACCTCGCAGGTACGCACGCCCGGGTCGCCGAGGTCCTCGAGCGGCGCGTGGGCGAGGACGACCCGGGGCTCGTGGCTCAACTCGCGCACCACTACGTCCAGGCCCGGGCCCTCGGCCACGGGGACAAGGCCGTGCGTTACCTGGTGCTGGCAGCCGAGCAGGCGGTCCGGGGCATCGCTCACAGCGAGGCGGCCGCACTGTACGAGCGGGCAGCCCAGCTCCATGTCGCCCAGGGCCCACCGCGGGTCGAGCTGCTCTTCGCCGCGGCCCGCTGCCACGTACACGCGGGTCACTTCCCGACCGCACTACGGATCTACGAGGACCTGGGCGCGGACGAGAACCCCCGGGTCCGGCTGCAGGCCGCCATCGGCCACGAGGACGCGTCCTGGCGCCCCTCGGAAAGCGGCCAACGCTCGCTGGCGATGCTCAACCGGGCCCTGCGCGGTGCGGCGCTGGATCCTCACGACCCCCTGCACATCCGGGCCCTGGCCAGCATGGGCCGGGCCGCGTCGTTCACGGGCGACCGCACGCGGGCGCGCAGCCTCGGTGAGGACGCGCTGCAGCGGGCTCGGGCCAGCGGTGACGAGGCACTCGTCGCGCACGCCCTCGTCGCCACGCTGTGGCAGGGCCTGACCCCGGAGCTGGCCCCCCAGCTGTTGGCCCGGGCCCTCGAGCTGCACGAGATCGGCTCGCGGCTCGGCGACGACGACCGCCTCGGGCCGGCAGCCTTCCACCGGGGTGCCTTCGCCTACATCGTCGGCGACGAGCCCGCCTGGAGCAGCGCGCAACGGGACCTGACCGAGATGGCTTTGTCACGCGGCCAGCCGTTCTACCGGTATGTCGCCGGGTGCTCCCGCTACACCCACCGGTACGCGGTCGGGGACTTCGCCGGCGCCGAGCACATCCTGGCGTGGCTCGACGACCAGTTCAGCCAGGAGTTCGGTGGGGCGACCGAGGGGTCGTGGGGGGTCCAGCAGTTCATGCTGCGACGGGTCACCGGTGGCCTTGAGCAGGTGCGTTCCCTCATCACCGGCGACGAAAGCCTCGACGACCACTGGTTGCCTGGTCTGCTGGCCCTCTACACGGACCTCGACATGCTGGTTCCCGCTGCCCGTTTGCTCGAGCACCTATGCGAGCGCCTCGATGACTATCGCGCCGGGGCTCAGTGGGCAGGTGTACTGGCTTTCGCGACCGAGGCTGCTGCGAAGCTGGACGACCCCGTTGCCGCGGCGGTGCTGCGGCCGCTCCTGAATGAATACGGAGGTCACAACCTCATGGCCGGTGCCAACGCTGCCGTCTTCGGCTCCGCCGACCGCTACCTTGCTCAGCTCGACTCCCTGCTCGGGGCTCCCACTGCCGACCAGCACTTCGAGCGTGCCCTCGAACTGGACCGGCGGATGGGCGCGGTCACCCACCAGGTGGAGACGCTCGCCGCGTGGAGCCGGCACCGGGCCCGCCGTGGTGGCCCGGTGGGCGGACAGGCC
>JBASAZ010000269.1:0-3158 GCA_049650845.1 Ornithinimicrobium sp. | reverse complement strand
CAATCCGATGGCCACGATGTCCTGTGGCGTGGCCATCGCAGCGGGCGCGCCGGGCTGGACGGGCGCGTCCGCGAGGTCGGCCATAGCGAGCCGGCTCGCCGTGCACAGCGAATCCCAGAGGTCGTCGTCCGGATGCACCGCCTGGTCCTGTGGTCCCAGGACGTAAGGCCGAAGCGGCGCCCGACCCTGACCAAGGACCATGCCGTGGGCGTCGAAGATCGTCACCTTCGTGCTCTGCGAACCTCCGTCGATCGCGAGGATCAGTCCCGTCCGGTCGGTCATCAGGGCTGGGTGGCCGACTCCGGCGGCCATTCGTCGAGCGGATAGATCGTGCCGGGATTCATGATGCCTGCGGGATCGAAGGCATCCTTCAGCCCCCGCAGGAGCGCGTAGCCACTCCCGTGCTCCTCGTGTATCCACGGGGTGCGATATTTGCCGACGCCGTGGTGATGAGCCATCGACCCGCCGAGCGCCAACGCCTCCTCGACGATCATCGCGTTGAGCGGTTGGTGATAGGTCGTCAACTCCTCACTCGGCTGGCACCGGATGGAGTAGTCGTAGACGAAGTACAGGTTCGTACCGGTCTGGTAGGAGTGCGAGGAGTGGGCTCCGAGCAGGTGAAGATCCTCGACATAGCTGAAGGTGTCCCGGATGCGACGCATCACGTTCTCGTAGAGCTGAGCGGTGCGGGACCAGTCGATCGAGACCTCGGTGGTGTAGCCGAGGCGACGATCGGCGAGCATGTCCGCCTTCTCGGCCTCCATCTTCTCCGGCCCCCAGTTCAGCGACTCGAACCACGCACGGATCCGCTCCGGATCCACCGGGGTGTGCCGGATGGTCTCGGCGATCTCCGTGATCGCCTCGATCGTGGCATCAACGATCCGGCCGGGCCCTTCGGCACTGAGCACCACCAGGTTCTGGTCCTGGGGATGGTCCGGGAAGTGCTGCCGAGCATCCTGGGGCGAATAGACCCGCGCCACCGCCGGACGATAGCCCGAGACGATAACCTCGCGAAGCACCCCGATCGCCTGCCCAAAGTCGGGCACCAGCAGGCCGACATACCGCGCCGAGCCGGGCTCCCATCGAAAGACTTTGACGGTGACCTCGGTGATGAACGCCAACGCGCCCTCGTTGCCGATCACCGTATGCCGGATGTCCGGCCCCGCCGCTCGGCGCGGCACGCTCTTGATCCGGACCACCTCACCGCCGGGCAGGACCGCCTCCAGTCCCATCACCAGGTCCTCGATGCCGCCGTAGAGCGTGGAGAACTGCCCGATCGACCTGGTGGCCACCAAACCACCCATCTGGGCCAGCGGCTGGGACTGCGGAGAATGTCCGGTGGTGAGCCCCACCGCTCGCAGCTGCTCTTCCAACACCCGCAACGGGGTTCCACACTGCGCGGTGGCCATCATGTTGGGTTCATCGATGCTGATGATCTCCTCCATCCGGGAGCCGTCGATGACCACGCTGTCCGGCACGACGGTTTCCAGACCACCCTCGGTTCCCGTCCCACCGGTCCGCGGCACCACGGCCACCCGGGCGCGCTGGGCGAAGTCGAGCAGGTTGGCAACCGGCTCGGTCGACGTCGGATACACGATGGCGGCCGGGAAGGGCCCGTGATAGATCCCGTGCACTGCTTCGTACTTGTGGAAGCGATCGACGCTGACCTCACGCAGGCGATGCTCCTGGGTCTGCACCGACTCCGGCCCGAGCAGGTCGCTGACCTCGGCCACGATCTGCTCGCGAGTCAGCGAAGACTGTGATTCAACCATCGAGGGTCCTTGTCTGTGTAGGGAAGTCACCGAACCAGGTAGCCGCCGTCGACGACGAGCACCTGTCCGTTCACATAATCGCTGGCTCGCGAGGCCAAGAAGACGACGGCCCCCATGAGATCCGCCGGGTCACCCCACCGCCCGGCCGGAATGTGCTCGATGACCGTGCGATTTCGGCCCGGATCGGCCCGGGTGGCGGTGGTCAGAGCGGTGCTGAAGTAGCCGGGAGCCACGGCGTTGACCTGGATGTTGTGCCGACCCAGATCGTCGCAGTAGGCGCGGGTGAAACCGACGATCCCGGCCTTCGTGGCGGCATACGCCGGAGACGTCTGTCCACCTAGGTAGGAGAAGAGGGAGGCGATGTTGATGATCTTCCCGCCGCCGTGGGCCCGCATGTGTAGGCCGGCGTGCCGGGCCATCTCGAACGCGGCGGTGAGATTGACGGCCACCATGGGGTCCCAGTGCGCCCGATCGAACTCTTCAGGTTCAGCGCACAGGCAGATCCCGGCGGAGTTGACCAGAATGTCCAGGCCGCCGAGCTCGGCAGTACAGTGCTGCACCGCGCCGGCACACGCGCCGTCCTCGGTGAGGTCGGTGGCCAGGAAGGCGTAACGGCTTCCGCTGTCGGTGACCATCGCCTGTGTCGTGCCGTCGTCGTCAGCCTGACCGGCCACCATCACGTCTGCACCGGCCCGCGCGAGCGCCACGCTGAAGGCCCGCCCCAGCCCGGAGTTCCCCCCGGTGACCAGGGCCCGCCGGCCGCGCAGCGAGAACGCGTCGAGGGTGAAGTCTGCGATATTCATGTGGAGGCCAAGGCTATATCCAGGGCCCTGGCCGGCCCCCCGTCAGGCCCAGACGCTCGCCCCCCGAAAATCAGTGAAAAGTAAGAAAACGCTACCCAGAACGCATAGTCAAGCACTTCAGAACAGTCGTTATCGGATTGATATTGAACCAAAACAAATGGTTGACCATCGGTCAAAGTCGTGCTTGGTTGAAGCAACAAGGTCCTGAAAAGGCGGGGTCGTGACCCCCTGCCGGGAGTGCTCACGACCTCAACCGGCATGGACGCAGCCCGCACCTGGAGGCTTGGAGACCTGTGAACTTCGGCGACTACCTCTCGCGCAACCTCGACAACCTTTTCGAGTTAAGCATCGAACACCTTCAGCTCGTCGTGATCTCCATGCTCCTGGCCATCGTGATCAGCATTCCAGCCGGCGTGCTCGCCTACCGCAACACCAACGTGCGCCCACTGATCGTCAGTTCAGCCTCGGTCCTGTTGACGATCCCATCCCTTGCGCTCTTCGGGTTGTTCGTGCCGGTCTTCGGCCTCGGTCAGGCTCCCGCCATCGCGGCCCTGACGCTGTATGCCTTGCTGCCGATCATCGG
>JBASAZ010000268.1:0-4983 GCA_049650845.1 Ornithinimicrobium sp. | reverse complement strand
CGCTGCGGAACTGATGGCGCGGGAGCTCAGCGAGCGGTTTGCGGGCACGAGTCGCGGCGTCCAGATTTCGGTGGCCCAACCGGAGCACTTCGCCGGCGACAGCGACGCGGCATACGGGAACCGGGATTTTCTGCGGCACTACTGCGCACATCTGGCTGGTCCGGACCCAGCATCGCAATGGTCCGCATTCCCGGCCGATGTCCGGGCCGCCCGCGGATTCAACGGGGACATCGGACACGTCCTGGACGACTGGAGAGCGATCGTGCGACGGCGCGGTGAAGATGGTCAGACTGCGGGGATGGTGGGCCGACGGGTCGCCCGGAAATCTCTGCTCGCGTTGGCGGGGCTGGTCAGCGTGACCGATGGCACCTGGACAACGGATCGCGGCACGGCAGCTACCTGATCGGTCTATGGGCGAGGTAGGGAAGGAACAGGAGATCTAACCTTCTTTCATGGCGGCGCTCTTTTCCAGACCCAGCGTCTCCTCCATCTCCTCCAGCGGGATGCCCTTGGTCTCCGGCATCACCTTGATGACCCAGAAGGTCATCGCGATCCCACACGCGAAGAAGAAGCCGAAGGCCACTCCTCCGCCGAGATTCTTGGCAATCGCCGGGAACGACCACGAGATTGCGGCCGCGAACGACCAGTGCGTCAATGCGCCCCAGGACTGCCCGCGAGCACGAATGGCGGTGGGGAAGATCTCGGAGATGAACACCCAAATGACGGCGCCCTGTCCGAAGGCGTGGACAGCGACGAAGGCCATGATGCTGACCACCACGATGCCACCGGTGATGCCGGTGAAATTGCCCTCGTAGGTGAAGAACATAAAGGTCAACAGGCCCAAAGTAATGATGTAGCCGGCCGAACAGACCAACATCAGTGCTCGGCGCCCGATCCGGTCGATGAAATAGAGGGCGGCGATCGTCGCGAGGAGGTTGGCCAGGCCGACTCCTGCGCTGTTGAGGAAGGCCGCGCTCTCGCCGAGCCCTGCACTCTCGAAGATGGTTGGCGCGTAGTACAGGACTGCGTTGATCCCCCCGAGTTGGTTGAAGGCGGCAATGGCGAATGCCAGGAGGATAACTCTGCGGTGGGCCGCGGTGAAGAAGCGGACATTCGGAGTCTCCTTGTCCTTCGCTAGCGCCTCCTCGATTTCCTCGCGCTGGAACCGTGCCTCATCTTCATCCGCAGACAACTTACCGATCGTTGCGGTCGCCTCCTTGGCGCGTCCAACGCTCATCAACCACCGCGGGCTCTCGGGGACGATGAAAAGCAGGAGGAAAAACGCCAGAGCGGGGACTGCTTCGACACCGAACATCCAACGCCAGGCGGTTTCTTCAGGGAAGATTCCCAGGATCGCGAAGTTGGAGAGGTAGGCCAGCAAGATGCCTACCGTGATGTTGAACTGGAACAGTCCCACGAGTCGACCTCGGTGCTTGGGCGGGGAAACCTCCGCGTTGTAGATCGGGGCCACCGACGTGGCAGCGCCCACCCCGACGCCCCCGAGGAATCGGAAGATCATAAACACGATCCAGTCAGTGGCTAACGCGCTGCCTAAGGCCGAGACGACATACAAGATGCCGATGGCAAACAGGACCGGTTTACGACCGTACGTATCCGCGGGCTTGCCTAAACCCGCGTATGCCGCGCCGACGATGGTTCCGATGAGTGCCGTGGCCACCGTGAAGCCAAGCCAAAATCCAGACAGATCGAATACGCGGGTCAAGTCTTTGGTCGTCCCCGAAATCACCGCCGTGTCGAACCCGAACAACAGGCCGCCGAGGGCCGCGATGATGGCACTGCGTAGGACGAGAGGCTGCATGGTGAGCTCCGTTGCTCGGGGCGGTCATCTGTCGGGGGCTACGCGCGTGGGGCTCGAGTCAACCACTTCCGCCGACGATTCGCGAGGGATAGATCCATCGTCAGATAAGACGCCAGATAACCGTTGAGGCTTCAAATATTGAAGACGAAACAACCTTTCTGGTGCCTTCGCTGCGTTCACTCAGCACTACCGTCCACGGCGATTAGTCCACACGTCTGGCGCCCCACCATGATCGGAGCCCTCATCAGGAAAACTAAGCCGCTCCTTGTCTTGCGCTGGGGTGTGCCGCGTCGCTATTGCCCGCGGGTCCGCCCGTAACCTGATGACATGAGCGAGGCGGGCAGTGCGCTGGAGGACTTCGAGGTCCTGGCCGCCCCGTTGACGTTGCCATGCGGCTTGATTCTCAAGAACCGCATGGCGAAGGCGGCCATGTCCGACTCGTTGGGCAGCGGTGCGGGCGATCCGACCGAAGAACAGATCGAGCTGTACCGGCGGTGGTCCTTCGGCGGCGCGGCGCTGTCCCTCGTCGGTGAGGTACAGGTCGACCCCGCCTATCCGGAGAAGCCAGGAAACCTGGTGTTGGGCCCACACTCGGATGATGCGCGCATGCGGCGACTTACCGCCGCGGGCTCTGAAGGCGGCGGCCACATCTGGGCACAGCTCGGTCACGCCGGCGCGCTAGCGCATCCGCCGATCTCCTCGCCCGCCGGACCCTCGGCGTTGCACCTGGACGGGCTAGATTGCGAGGCGCTTCCGGTGGTCGCGGTCGAGGCGTTGCCGTCGCTGTACGCCCGCGCCGCACGCCATGCTCAAGCGGTGGGTTTTTCTGGCGTTGAGGTGCACGCCGGTCATGGGTTCTTGCTGAGCCAGTTCCTGTCTCCACTGTTCAACCGGCGGACCGACCGCTACGGAGGTCCGATCACGGCGAGATGCCGGATCCTGCTGGACATCATCAGGGCGATCCGCGCCGAGGTGGGGCCGGTGTGTGCGATTGGCGTGAAGATCAACTCCAGTGATCAACTCGAAGGTGGCTTGACCCAGGATGAGGCCCTTGTGGTCATCTCGTTGCTCGGGGAGGAGGCCATCGACCTTCTCGACATCAGTGGCGGCACGTACTTCCCTGGAGCGGCAGCCAGCTCGGACCGACGATCCTCCGGGCCGTACTTTCTCGACTTCGCGCGACGGGCCCGCACCGTCACCCACACGCCGTTGATGGTGACCGGAGGGTTCAAGACTCGGCACGAGGCAGCGCAGGCCGTGTCTTGCGGGACGGCAGATCTTATTGGGCTTGCCAGGACGATGGCTTTGGACCAGGACACTCCCTCGAAATGGCTGCAACCGAAGGGGGGCGATCCGCGGTTCCCTCGATTCACCTCCCCACCGCCCGGCGGCATCACGGCGTGGTTCACGATGCGGCTCACAGCCTTGGCGAACCATGACGAAGCACTCTTCGATCCGACGTTGAGTGACGCGGTCGATGCCTACGAGTCGCGCGATGCCGCCCGGACAGCTACCTGGACGGTGGCCTTCGGAAGCCACAGCGGCACCGAAGAAACCCCATGACGTTCTCCTTCAGGGTATGAAACGGTGCGGATAGATGAGTTGTGGCGTCGGCGCCGGTCAGTACCAGGGGTGCGGTTCGAACCGGCGCCGCACCCCACTTTCACGACGGGAGACCCAGCATGACGAAGCTCAACCAGCCCACGGCCGCCCCCGAGGTAGTCGACCGCGCCGCCTTCGACGTCGCCCTGTATGAGCAGGTCGCAGCAGAGAAGGAGGTGACGCGCCATAACGACCGGGTCTCGGCCAGTCGCCGCCGCCTTCCCATGGTCGAGGTGGAGGACTACACGTTCGCCGATCGGGACGGGGCGGTGAAGTTGACCGAGTTGTTCGGCAACACCTACCTGCTCCTGCTGCAGAACGTGATGTTCAGCCCGGACTGGGACGAGGGCTGCCCGAGCTGCACCTGGGCGGTCGACAACCTCCCAGCCAACATGGCGCGGCTGAGCGAGGAGGGCATCGCCTTCGCGATGGTCTCGCAGGCACCGGTCGACAAACTCGAGGACTGGCGTCTCAAGCAGGGTTGGGACCACCGATGGGTGTCCTCGCACGACACCAGCTACCACTACGACTGGGGATGGACCAGGACCGACGAGAAGGGCGAGGAAGGGCAGCTACCTGGCTACTCCTACTTCCTCCTCAAGGACGGCAAGCCCTACCTGACCTACATGACGACAGCGCGCGGCACAGAAGCCATCCTGCCGGGCGCTCACATCATGGATCGCACCGTCTACGGTCGCCAACAGGACTGGGAGGACAGCCCTGAGGGTTGGCCACAAGAGCCGACGTACGGGTGACTCAGTCGGTCGAAGCCGACCAGTGAAAGGGGCTCCCCCGCCGCTCGGCGTACTGTCGGGATGTGAGTTGTGACCTTCGCTGGACCAAGCGCAACCGACCCCTCCGGTCGCTGTGGCTCCGGAGGGTGGTTGCTACCGGTCTTGATGACGCCATGATCATGGCACCGCTCGCAGCCGTGGCGGCAACCAACGTGCTGTGGCATCGGGCCGATGGGCGGACATTCGGTGGCCGTCCGCCGTGGCTTCGAGGAGTAGTGCCCGTCGTCCTCACACTGCCGTTCTCGGTTGCGCTCGGTTGTGTCGAGGACCGTGCTGGCACGCCCGGAAAACGGGTCATGGGCTTGCGTGCGGTCGGCGTGGAAGGAGCCGTGAGTCTGCCGCGGCACCTCATCCGTTCGTGTGTGAAGACCGCGGTCCCGTGGGAACTGGGGCACCAGTCGGTCTGGGAGTTCACGGCCGACCATCCTCGTCGCGGTATCGCGCTGTCGGTCGCGGCCTATGCCTTGATCACTTCCCACGTGCTTGGCATGGTGAGAGGCTCGGGTCGGACTCCAGCGGACTGGGCTGCAGGCACCGTGGTGCGCGATAGAGAGCGGCTCACCGACACCGTGCACGTGTCGCAGCGTTAGGGGACTGCAGGAGGACCGTAGCTCGCGCTTTGGCGTCGCATGATCTCGCGCATGGACCTCTCACGCGTGACTCCGTAGACGGTTCCCGGAAAGTCGAGCTCCTTCTGCACCATTCACATGCGCGTGTGGCTCGATCAGGGCGGCGTCCCCGATACGAAGCGGGTGCTCAGCGCGACCC
>JBASAZ010000267.1:0-7183 GCA_049650845.1 Ornithinimicrobium sp. | reverse complement strand
GTCAACACCGGCGGGGTGACCCGCGGCGACTCGGTGGCCGTCATCGGCTGCGGCGGGGTCGGCAACGCGGCCATTGCCGGAGCCGCCCTGGCCGGGGCCAGCACCGTAATCGCCGTCGACGTCGATGACCGCAAGCTCGAAGGGGCCAAGCGGTTCGGCGCCACCCACACCGTCAACTCCGCCAACGTGGACGCGGTCGAAGGCATTCAGGAACTGACCGGGGGCTTCGGCGCCGACGTCGTGGTGGATGCGGTGGGCAACCCCGAGACCTACAAGCAGGCCTTCTACGCCCGGGACCTGGCGGGGACGGTCGTGCTCGTCGGGGTGCCGAATCCGGACATGACCATCGAGCTGCCGCTGATCGACGTCTTCGGTCGCGGTGGGTCGCTGAAGTCGAGCTGGTATGGCGACTGTCTGCCTTCACGCGACTTCCCGATGCTGATCGACCTCTATCGCCAGGGCAAGTTCGACCTCGACGGCTTCGTCAGCGAAGAGATCGGGATCAACGACGTCGAGTCCGCGATCGAGAAGATGGCCCGCGGCGAAGTCCTGCGCTCCGTCGTCGTGATGTCGGAGTCCACCGATGTCTGAGGGCAGCGGCGCCCGGGTGGCCCACACGATCACCTCCGGCACCTTCAGCCTCGACGGTGGCACCTGGGAGGTCGACAACAACGTCTGGGTGGTGGGCAACGACACCGAGTGCGTCGTGATCGACGCCCCGCACGACGCCGAGGCGATCGTCGAGACGATCAACGGCCGTGACGTGCGGGCCATCCTGCTGACCCACGCCCACGACGACCACATCGACGCGGCGGGTGAGGTCGCCTCGGCCACCGGAGCGCCGACATACCTCCATCCGGCCGATCGGATGCTCTGGGACCGGGTGTATGCCGAGGGCCCGGACCACGAGCTGAGCGACGGACAGCGCTTCGAGGTCGCCGGTGTGAGCATCGAGGTGCTGCACACGCCCGGCCACAGCCCGGGCGCGTGCTGTTTCTTCGTCCCCGATCTTGGCGTGGTCTTCACCGGGGACACGCTGTTCAACGGCGGTCCCGGGGCCACGGGCCGCTCGTTCAGCGACTTCGACACCATCGTGGACTCGATCACCGACCGCCTGCTGACCCTGCCGGCGACCACCCGGGTCAACACCGGGCACGGCGACTCCACCACCATCGGGGACGAGGCCGCCGGGCGGGACGAGTGGACGCAGTAGCCTAGGGCGGTGAGTCTGCGCCTGTACGACACCGCCACCGGTGAGCTCCGCGACTTCGAGCCGCTGGAGCCCGGCAAGGTCGGCATCTATATCTGTGGGCTCACCACGCAGGGAGCGCCGCACCTCGGGCACGTCCGGTTCACCGTCGCCTTCGACATCCTGCGCCGGTGGATGACCCGCGGCCACGGGTATGACGTCACCCTGGTCCGCAACGTCACCGACATCGACGACAAGATTCTGCGCAAGTCGGCCGAGCACCAACGGCCGTGGTGGGCCTGGAGCTATGCCCACGAGCGCGCTACCACCGACGCGCTGGAGTCGTTGGGGGTCCTGCCGCCGACCTACGAGCCGCGAGCCACCGGGCACATCACCGAGATGGTCGAACTCATCGAGATGTTGATCGACGCGGGACACGCCTACCCTGCGGCCGACGGCAGCGGCGACGTGTACTTCGACGTGCAGTCGTGGCCGAGCTACGGAGAGTTGACCCGACAGAACATCGCCGACATGGAGCCGGCTGCGGATGCCGACCCGCGCGGCAAACGCGACCCCCGCGACTTCGCCCTGTGGAAGGGTGCCAAGGACGGTGAGCCGCAGACGGCGAGCTGGCCCACGCCCTATGGCCGAGGGCGCCCGGGGTGGCACCTGGAATGCTCGGCGATGGCCCGCAAATACCTGGGCGACACGTTCGACATCCACGGTGGCGGGGTGGACCTGCGCTTCCCCCACCACGAAAACGAGCAGGCCCAGTCGCGTGCGGCGGGGTTGGGTTTTGCGCGGTGGTGGATGCACAACGCGTGGCTGACCATGAGCGGCGAGAAGATGAGCAAGTCACTCGGCAACACGATGAACGTCTCGGAGATGGCCAAGAGCGTCCGCCCGCTCGTGCTGCGCTACTACTTGGGCGCGGTGCACTACCGCTCGGTGATCGAATACGGCAAGGACTCCCTGGCAGAGGCGCAGGCCTCCGTGGAGCGCATCGAGTCGTTCGTGTCCCGCGCCATGGCGGTGACCGGGACGGCGGACGCCGAGCTGAACGCGACCGCGCACGGCGTTGATCTTCCGGCCGCATTTGTCGACGCCCTCGACGACGACCTCAACGTGTCCGAGGCGCTCGCCGTCATCTTCGGGTGCGTTCGTGAGGGCAACCGAGCCCTGGACGAGGGCGCACGCGACCGCATACCGGCGCTGGTGGAGTCCGTGGTGGCCATGACGGCCGTCTTGGGCGTCAACCCGCTGGACCCGCAGTGGGCCGGCGCGACCGCCGACGACGCGGAGCACGAGGTGCTCAATGCCCTGCTCACGGCACGCCTGGCCGAGCGGGACCAGGCTCGCGCCGAGCGGGACTTCGCCGCGGCCGACGCCATCCGTGACCACCTCGGCAGCCTCGGCGTCGTGATCGAAGACACTCCCCAAGGCGCCCGGTGGGCGCTGGACTCCCGACCCAAAGATTGAGGTATGCCGCATGCCCGGCAACTCCCAGCGCCGCGGCGCCGTTCGCAAGACACAGAAGAAGGGCGCGGTCGTCGGCAGCGGCGGCCAACGCCGCAAACAGCTCGAAGGCCGCGGCCCGACGCCGAAGGCCGAAGAGCGCCCCAACCATCCGGCCTCCCGAGGCGGCAAACCGTCCGAGCGTGGCGGCAAGCCTCGCGGCCGGGTGCCGCAGCGCAAGGACAAGGCCAGCAGCGAGATCGTGGCCGGACGCAACTCGGTGGTCGAGGCCCTGCGCAGCCACATCCCGGGGACGGCCCTGTTCGTCGGGGCGCGGATCGACTCCGATGACCGCGTGCGCGAGTCGATCACGCTGGCCACCGAGCGCGGCATTGCCGTGTTGGAGGCCCCCCGCGGTGAGCTGGACCGGTTGACCGACGGCGTGGCCCACCAAGGTTTGGCCTTGCAGGTGCCGCCGTACGACTACGCCCATCCAGAAGACCTGGTGGACATGGAGATGCCGGGGTTGCCGCTGATTGTGGCCCTCGACGGCATCACCGACCCTCGCAACCTCGGCGCCATCCTGCGCTCGGCCGGCGCGTTCGGTGCGCACGGCGTGGTCGTGCCGTCCCGGCGTTCGGCGGGGATGACCGCCACCGCGTGGAAGACCTCGGCCGGTGCCGCCGCCCGGGTCAAGGTCGCCCAGGCCACCAACCTGACCCGCGCGTTGGAGGCCTACCGCAAGGCCGGCTTCTTCGTGATCGGGCTGGACGGTGACGGTGACGTTGCCCTGCCGGGGTTGGCCCTGGCCGACCGACCGTTGGTCGTCGTGGTGGGCTCGGAGGGCAAGGGCTTGTCGCGCTTGGTGCGTGAGAACTGCGACCAGATTGTGTCGATTCCGATCAGCGCCACGACCGAGTCGCTGAACGCGGGGATCGCGGCGGCCGTTGCCCTGTACGCCATCTCGCAACAGCGGGCCTGAGCAGCCGCCGATGCACCGGGTGCGTCGCGGGGGTGCGGTGGTGCTCAGCGCCCTGATCGTCAGTGGGTGCGCCGATCCTCAGGCCGGCGACCCCACCTCCGACGGGCCGGCGATCGAGGAGACGATCCCGCGGGAGGCGACCTTCACGCAGGGCTTGGAGCTGCTCGATGACGGCACGATGGTGCACAGCCGAGGGCGGTACGGCGAGTCGGGCATCGACCTGCTGTCCACCACCGGCGAGGTGTTGCTGAGCCGAGAGCTGCCGGACGACGAGTTCGGCGAGGGCGTGAGCGTCGTCGATCGCGGAGCCGATGCGGCAGGCGCGGTGGGGGGCGGCCCCACGGCATACCAACTGACGTGGAAATCTGGCATCGTGCACACCTGGAGCGTGCCCGACCTCATCGAGGGGCCGCAGCTGCGGATCGAGGGGGAGGGGTGGGGCATCTGCTACGACGAGACCCGTGACGTGATCTGGCAGTCGGACGGGACGTCGACCCTGCGCTCGCGGGCGGTGCGTGACCTGGCGCCGCTGGGTCAGGTCACCGTGACCGCGCCGGAGAACGACGGCGCTGAGGTTGGGCTGCTCAACGAGCTCGAGTGTGTCGACGGACGGGTCTGGGCCAACGTGTGGAAGAGCGACATCGTGGTGCAGATCGATCCGGACACCGGCGTGGTGATGTCCACGGTGGACCTCAGCGGCGTGGTGGCCGCGGAGCAACCGGCAGCGCCCGAGGACGTGGTGAACGGTCTGGCCTACGACCAGGAACAGGACACCTTCCTGGTCACCGGCAAGAACTGGACGCAGCTGTATCGCGTCGATCTGGAACGCTAAGCGGGAGCGCCCAGCGGAAACGAGGGGCCGACCTGCGGGTAGCCGGCGCGTGGTCAGCGGGCCAGCGGCGCTCGGATGGGGATCTCGTCGGTGTCCACTCCCAGGACGGCAGCCTCATCGGGCTTATCGGGCAACACGGTGTCCACGTAGTCCCGGGCGGCGTCTTCCAGCGTCATGTCGCGCCCCGCGCGCTCCGAGAGATACCACCGGTGTTCCAGCAGCTCGTGGAACAGCTCGGCCGGTTCGAGCTTGGAGCGCATCTCCGCCGGGACGGTGCGGGTGACCGGCTCGTAGATATTGGACAACCAGTCGTGCGCCACCTGGGCCTCGTCGTCGTTCTGTCGATCGGTGGCCGCCCGGTAGGAGTCGAGGTCGTTGAGCAGGCGCCGGGCCTGGTTTTCCTGCACGTCGAGACCGGTGAGGGACATCATCCGACGGGAGTAGTAACCGGCGTCCACGACCTTGGGCTGAATCTGGATGTGGGTGCCGTCGATGTCGGTGGTGATGGCCAGCTCGTCGACGTCGAAGCCCAGGTTGTTGAGCCGGGAGATCCGCTCCTCCACGCGCCAGCGGGCGCCGCTCTTGAAGCGTTCCGGAGCGGTGAGCTCCTCCCAGAGCAGCTCGTAGCGGTGCATGATGCGGTTGGCCGTTTCGACCGGATCGATGCTCGCATCCAACAGGTCTCCGGCCTCCAGGTCCATCAGCTCGCCGGCCAGGTTCCCGTAGGCGATCTGCAGGTCGTGAGCACGCTGCCCGTCGCTGAGCTGCTGATAGATCGACGCCGTCTCCGCGTCCACCAGGTATGCCGCGAACTCTCCGGCGTCGCGGCGGAACAGGGTGTTCGACAGCGACACGTCCCCCCAGAACACGCCGTTGACGTGCAGCCTGACCAACAGCACGGCCAGCGCGTCCAGCACCCGTCGGGCCGTGTCCGGTTGCATGCGTTGACTGAAAATCGCGCGGTAAGGCAGCGAGAAGCGCAGGTGGCGAGTGATCAGGCAGGCGTCCAAGGGGTCGCCGTTGACGTCGGTGCGCCCGGAGATCACGGCCAACGGCTTGACCGCCGGCTGGTCGAGTCGGCGCAGCATGCGCAGGGTGTCGTATTCGCGGCGAGCCAGGTCGGCCTTGATTTCCTTGATGGCCACGACACGGCCGGACATCTTGACGAAGCGCACGACGTGTCGGGAGATGCCTCGGGGCAGAGCGGCGAGATGGCTCTCGGGCCAATCCTCCAGCGGCACCTCCCACGGCAGGTCCAACAGTGCTGGATCAGGCCGCGCCGCGGAGATGTCGAGTGCCATCTGCACACCCTAATCGGCGGGGGTGGACCACATAGGTATGCCGTCCGCTCGCGTGAGCGGACGGCATACCCGGGGTGGTGAGGTGGTGCGGGTGGTGCTCAGTCGTTGATGCGCAGACCCGACTCGGTGTTGAAGAGGTGGATGTGGTCCATCTTCGGGGCGAAGTGCACGGTCTCGCCCTTCTTCGGCGGGGTGCGGCCATCGACACGGGCGATGAACGGCTTGTCGGAGGCCTTGGCGCCCGGCAGCTCACCGTAGATGTAGGCGTCCGCGCCCAGCTCCTCGACCAGGTCGATCTCGACCTTGAGGCCGCGACCGCTGTCGTCGATGTCCAGGTCCTCGGGGCGCACGCCAGCAATCACGGTGTCGCCGGCCTTGGCCAGCACATCGCGATCCACGGAGAAGACGCCTTCACCGAACTTGATGCCCCCGTCAGCCACCGGCAGCTCCATCAGGTTCATCGCGGGCGAGCCGATGAAGCCGGCCACGAAGACGTTGTCCGGGTGGTCATACATCCGGCGGGGGGAGTCGCACTGCTGCAGGTAGCCGTCCTTGAGCACGGCCACCCGGTCGCCCATGGTCATGGCCTCGACCTGGTCGTGCGTGACGTAGACGGTGGTGACACCGAGTCGACGCTGCAACGAAGCGATCTGGGTGCGGGTCTGCACGCGCAGCTTGGCGTCGAGGTTGGACAGCGGCTCGTCCATCAAGAACACCTGAGGCGAACGCACGATCGCCCGGCCCATGGCCACGCGCTGGCGCTGACCACCGGACAACGCCTTCGGCTTGCGGTCGAGGAACTCGGTGAGGTCCAAGATCTTGGCGGCCTCTTCGACGCGCTCGCGGATGTCTGTCTTGTTCACGCCGGCGATCTTGAGCGCGAAACCCATGTTGTCCGCGACGGTCATGTGCGGATAGAGCGCGTAGTTCTGGAAGACCATGGCCACGTCGCGGTCCTTGGGGGGCAACGAGGTCACGTCCTTGTCGCCGATCAGGATGCGACCGCGGTTGACCTCTTCGAGCCCGGCCAGCATCCGCAGGCTGGTGGACTTTCCACACCCCGAGGGACCGACCAGGACGAGGAACTCGCCGTCTTCGATGTCAATGGAAAGGTCCGTCACCGAGGGGGTGTCCGCCCCGGGATAGATCCGGACGATGTTGTCGAGCGTCACTGTGGCCATGAGCCATCTACTCCTTCACCGGCAGGTACGTGCCGGACGATCCGTTGTAAAGGGTTCCTGCCGGCGGGCGCCGAGCAGCAGTCGGAGACTGCGCGCCCGGTGCGGAGGGTCCTGGGGACCGTGACCGATCCAGGCGACGCTGCCAAGACTGGTCCCAAACGTACTGCACCAGGGGCCCTTCCGGCTAGAGCGCGGCGCTCTGCCCGGTGCCGTCAGCGGGCGCCCCGCCGCCCTGGTCGCGGC
>JBASAZ010000266.1:0-2206 GCA_049650845.1 Ornithinimicrobium sp. | reverse complement strand
GGGAGGTTCGCGTGATCCCAGGCGTGTGGGGACACTTCGCCGGAAGCGGCGACAGTCCCGTAGATCTCCAGTGGATTGACACTGTCATTAAAGAACTACTCAAGAGCTAAAGAGGCCGCGACAGGGCGATTGCCGCGGATCGAATCCCTCTTGCTCCTGACGCTCTGGCTGCGCTGCTGGTGCCGATTGCCTTCGGACTCGCGGTCACCTCGCTGTTACTCTCCAAGCTGAGATCATTCCCATTGCCACACCGCTCGTCGTGCCCGTGGCGTTCGGCCTGACTTGCACAGTTTTCGGTGGGTTGGCGGATTTCTGAGCTGTTCTCGCTGGTCAGGGGCTCGCGGGTGGGCCTGTTGACACACTAAGGGGTCGGTATTGTGGGCCCTGTGGCCCCATTTCTTCGGAAGGTCAAGACAGCGTCGGGTGCTACTGCGGTGCAACTGGCTGAGCGCAAGGCGGGGCGTGACCGGGTGTTGGAGCATCTCGGCTCAGCCCATACTGATGCCGAGCTGGCGGCCTTGATGCTCCTGGGTCGGGAACGTTTGTACCCGGGCCAGGGCATGTTGGAAGTCCCGATCGGGCCCACGGGAACGGTGCCCGGCTCGGCGGTGGTGACGGCGAGCAGTTCGCGCTTGCTGATCGAGGTCGTGACCCAGGCCTGGAACGACTTGGGCTTCGAGGCAGTCATGGACGAAGCGTTCTTCCAGTTGGTGCTAGCTCGAGTAGTCGAACCGACTTCGGTCCTTGACGCCGGGCGGGTGCTCACTGGCCTGGGTCTGGCACCGAAGCACCGGAACTCCTTCCTGAACGCTTTGAAACGGTGCCAGGACAAGAGCTACCGGGACCACATCGCCGCCTCGTGCTTCGCACACGCCAGCACCCGTGGTGATGTGTCGTTGGTGTTATACGACGTGACGACGTTGTACTTCGAAGCCGAAAAGGAGGACGAACTGCGCAAGGTCGGGTACTCCAAAGAGCGCCGGGTGGACCCACAGATCGTCGTCGGGCTGCTGGTGGACCGGGACGGGTTCCCGCTGGAGATCGGGTGCTTTGAAGGCAACAAAGCCGAAACTTCGACGATCATCCCGATCGTGAAAGCCTTCCAGGCCCGGCACTGCATCACGGACATGGTCGTGGTGGCTGATGCTGGGATGCTGTCCGCGGCAAACCTCAAAGGACTCGATGAGGCGAACCTGCGGTTCATCGTCGGGTCCCGGGTGACTAAAGCCCCGGGTGATCTCCTGTCGCATTTCCGCTGGCACGGGGATGCGTTCACCGATGCTCAAGTCATTGACACCATCACCCCACGGGCCGGGGCAAAGAGCGAGAACAGGTCGGCGCTGCGGGCCGAACCGGTGTGGGACCGCCAAGAACACTCGACCTCGTGGCGGGCGGTGTGGGCCTACTCCACGAAACGATCGGTGCGTGACAGTCGCACGTTGACCCTGCAAGAGAATAAGGCGAAAGCGGTCATCGCCGGGGAGAAAACGGCGCGGACGCCGCGGTTCGTACGGACCGATAACGGGACCCAATCCCTGGATGAGGCGTCTTTGGCGCGGGCACGGCGCCTCGTCGGGCTGAAGGGCTACGTCACCAACATCCCCGCGACGGTGATGCCCGCCGGTGAGGTCATCAGCTCCTACCACTCGTTGTGGCAGGTCGAGCAGTCCTTCCGGATGTCCAAAACCGATCTGAGGGCACGGCCCATGTTCAGCCACCTACGAGACTCGATCGAGGCCCACCTGACGATCGTGTTCACCGCGTTAGCGATCGCTCGGCACCTACAAAATCAGACAGGCTCATCGATCCGACATATCGTGCGAACCCTGCGCCCCTTGCAGCACGTCACGATCAGCATCGCCGGCAAACCCATCACCGCCGAACCCCAAATCCCCGAATCCGCCCGAGAAATCCTCGACGCCTTGACACACTAAACCTGTGCAACTCAGGTATGAAGGAACCTGACGCAGCCAGGCACCAAGCCCGATTGGCCGGACGACTCAGCCCACCCCCTCCACGCGGCTCCAGAACTACGCCGAACACCGAGGGCGGAAGGCTGCGAGCCAGCCAGCGACGAGCTGAGCGTCATAGGCTCCACGAGGGTCCATCGCTCGGAGCCTCCGGCCCTCGGCGATGAGCGGCCGGCAGCGAAAGCCGATCCCCGTACGGGCGCAATGGTCGGTATATCGCTTCCTGCCGATGAGCG
>JBASAZ010000265.1:0-5324 GCA_049650845.1 Ornithinimicrobium sp. | reverse complement strand
CGTCGACTCCGCCAAGATCGCGTCCTTGACCGCAGCCACGATGCCGTTCTACGAGCCGGACTTCGAGCCGCTGCTGGAAAAGCACGTCGGGGGCCGGCTGCACTTCACCACCGACATCTCGGCCATCGCCGACGCCGAGGTTCATTTTGTGTGTGTGGGAACCCCTCAGCAGCACGGCTCCTTGGCCGCCGACCTGACCTATGTCGACGCGGCCGTCGACGCGATCATCCCGCATCTGGCCGATGGCTCGGTCGTGGTGGGCAAGTCGACCGTGCCTGTGGGCACCGCAGAACGACTCGCAGACCGCATCCGCAACGCCACCCCGGACAGCGTCGAGGTCGCGGTGACCTGGAACCCGGAGTTCTTGCGCGAAGGCCTCGCGGTCAAAGACACCTTGCACCCGGACCGCTTGGTCTTCGGGGTCGACGGTGAGCATGCCGAGCACGCCGAACAGGTTCTGCGCACCGTGTACGCCCGCACCATTGCTGAGGACGCAACCCCCGTGGTGATCACGGACCTGCCCACCGCAGAGCTGGTTAAGGTGGCTGCGAACTCCTTCCTGGCCACTAAGATCTCCTTCATCAACGCGATGGCCGAGATCTGCGAGGCAGCCGGGGCCGACGTCACCAAGCTGGCGGACGCGCTGGGTCATGACGTGCGCATCGGGCGGAAGTTCCTGAACGCGGGCGTCGGCTTCGGCGGCGGGTGCCTGCCCAAGGACATCCGCGCCTTCAGCGCCCGCGCGGCCGAGCTCGGTGCCGCCCAGTCGGTAGCGTTCCTGGGCGAGGTCGACGCCATCAACCTGCGCCGACGCGAGCACGTGGTCAACCTGGTGCGAAACCACCTGGGAGCGCTCCCGGGCCGTCGCATCGCGGTCCTGGGCGCCGCGTTCAAGCCGGACTCCGACGACGTCCGCGACTCCCCGGCCCTGTCGATTGCTGGACAGCTGCACCTCGCCGGAGCCGACGTGTCGATCTATGACCCTCAGGCCATGCCCAACGCCGCCCAGATCTTCCCCACCCTGCACTACGCCGACTCGGTGGATTCGGCTGTGCAGGAGGTAGAGGCGGTGTTACACCTGACTGAGTGGCCGGAGTTCAGGAACTTGGATCCGGTGACCCTGGGCGGGATGGTCGGCGGCAAACTGATCATCGACGGTCGCAACTGCCTGGACAAAGACGCCTATCGGGCCGCAGGCTGGACGTACATCGGCCTCGGTCGTCCCTGAAAAGCCCCCGGCATGCTGGGTTCTTTCAGGGCGTCATCAGGGCCACGTCGGCGGTCAGCGCATACCTATCAGCATGGCAATGAGGGTCCGACCCCAGCAACGCGGTAAGCCAGGCACCGTCGATGTACTGCCCGGCTGAGGAGAACTTTTCTCCCGCCTGAATGGTCTGCCCGCCAACCGATGTCACCATGCCTGCCGTCGTGATATCAGTTCCGTAAGGCCAGACCACGACTGTCGAACCCTCGGCGTTCTCGACGTAGGCGCATCCAGCCTTGAGCCGCAAGATGCCTGACACATCCATGTCTGGCACGGCGTCCGCGGAAGTTGTCCCGCGCAGGTGAACAGTGTTGTCAACCGCAATCTCTTCGACGGGAACGTTACGCAGTTCCACGAACGCACGTTCGGTGCTCGGCGAAGCGCCCGTTGAATGAGATGAGCTGCAACCCGTGAGCACCGCACTCATGGATATCAGGGCCATCGTCCGTCCGTGATTCACGCCCGCCACCTCACGCACGTTGTGTACGGGTCTTCGGACATCCTCACGACGCTGCTGCGGGCCGAGCCGCGATGCGTCGAATATCGGCGACCATGGACTGGACCGACCCGCGGTATTGCCATTCTTGTGCCAGCTCGGCCAGCGGGACTGCCGGATTCACAGGTCCCCTGCTTCCATCAAGCCACAGTCCGTCGATAAACGGCCTCCAGCCCCCTTCGTCTTTCGCAAGCACCAAAAGCACTGGTCCACCAGGGTACGGACCGTTTTCGACCGTCTCCCGGGCACTAGCGCTGCGGGCGAGGCTCACGACGATGCGGTCGGTCGGATCCACGGAAGCGGAGCTATCTGAGAGAATCTCGTGCACGTCAACCTCAATCTTGACGTGGACGTCGTCCCGTGCAAACCCGGGCGTCCACTGTGTCCCCACGATCTCACCGGCGATGACAGCGTCCGCCCTTATGAGAGCGTCTTGCGGTGACTCCAGTGGGGCGTAGTCGTAGTGCGGGCCCGCGGCGTACAGCGTCTTGGCCCACGACTCGTTATCGTCAGTGGTCTCGATGGGCACGGTATCCAGGTCGTAGGGCACCTGAATTGCTTCGCCCGGTTGCCAGGAGACGATCTCGAGCGGGCGTCGCAGCACCAACGTCTCGCCGGAGCGGTGAATCGTCGGCCCGGATTCAAGAAACTCGATCCACCCAGCAGCGTTGGGTTCATAGACGCACGATGCCCCAGGGTCCGGATCAGGGAATGACTCCCAGTCTCCTGAAATCTCGACGTACCCGGTCCCGGTGCCCGTCGCTCGCATGTCGAGGCCGCAGGCACGGACCTGCCACTGCTCCCCGTCGAAAACCAACGAATCGAAGTCGTTGTTCTGCGGGAAATAGGGGGTGAAATCGGCCGTCGGGTCCAGTAGCCGCCAGACATTGCCCCGCACACCCGGCGACGTTAGTTGTTGGACTTCATTGTCGGATTGAGCCCCTCCCTTTGCACCGAGAACGATGGTGTCGGGGAAGGGGACAACGTCGTCAGAAAGTGTGGAGACGGGCTGAGGCGTAGACAAACCCTCGAACCCCGCCGATTCCGTTCCGACGCCGGCACAGCTTGCGACACTCATCACGGCAACGGCAACCCAGAGGTAGGAAGCTGAACGCATGCACGTGGGACGGAAGCCACGACATGCCGGTTCCGCTCATCACGACGTCGACACGACGGGCACGACGTCGTCGCCGTGGGGGCCCCGCTCGAAGGCGTACGGGTTGCCGCGGTGAAGATCTACCAGGAGACGGGCCTGGGCATTCAGCCACATGTGTCCCAGTCTGCGATCGTGCTCGACGCCGTAGGCCTTCCTTCCCCCCGGCATCAAGGTCAGCTCCCCTACGAGGATCCGGTCCTTCACCTCATACATATCGATCCGCATGAACGGGAACGGCGCGTGTGCCGACAGCACGGACGCAACGTCAACCAGGTCGCTCAGATGCCGTGGGACCGGGATGTCGTGGTCCTGCTTCTTGAGAGAGTGCTCAGGCGCCAGCGACGTCCCGTCCGGATTGAGGAAACGCCAGGTCGGATCCGCGTAGTGCCCCAGTTTGGATACGCGGCGGAGGAGCACGTGTGCTATCTCGCCGCGAAAAGCGAAGATCTTGATGTCGATCGGCATCAGTCCACCGTGCGGGTCGACGAGTAGTTCCTCCGCGAAATACGGACCGGCGGTGCTGCCCCGGCGAGCGAGCTCCTCCCAGTGCTCTCGCAACTGCCCGGGCGTGAAGCGGTGCAAACCGTCGATCGTGCCATAACCGCCCACACACCGGCGCAACGCTTGGACCGAGCGGCCGCTGGCCCCCGCATCCGCCTTCAAAACGAAGGTATCCGGAAGGTCTGTCCATGGAACGTCACGCGGCGTACGCCAGGCACCGAAGATGGTGGGCACCGCAACGCCGTGGCTGGCCGCATACCGATAGTTGGCCAGCTTGCGGGGCACTTGCCGTAAGGGGGTGTACTTCGCACCCTTCACCTCTGCGGCCGCCTTGTACAGCGCCCGCATCTGCATGACTTCCCGATGGAAGGAAGGCGCTGCGGAACCGGCCAGGAGCGCGCCTGGGCGGACATCGCTGTCGGCTGCAGGAACGTCAATGAGCAGATCCGCCATCTCAGCGAGAGCAGCCGTGGATCGACTCGGTTCGTTCGTGGCCGCGGGCGCCTGCGACACCTTCGACATCCGCTCGATCAGGGCTTGAACCCGTCGCGTCACAGTCATCACCTGACAATCATGCCCGACGACTCCTGCAGACTTTGTGACTACTTCTTGACGGGCGGCTTCGACTTGGCGCGGGGCTTACGCGGCGGGTACTTCGTGCTGTAGGCGGCGATGACTTCCTTCGGCGGACCATCCATGATCAGACTTCCCGCCTCCATCCACAGGACTCTCGTGCACATTTCCTTGATCTGCGGAGCCGAGTGGCTGACGAGGAATATGGTGCCCGCGGCATCGCGTATCGAGGCGATACGCTCGCTCGCCTTGGCTTTGAACTCCGCGTCGCCGGTCGCCAGAGCCTCGTCCACCACCAGAATCTCCGGGACAGCAGCCGTCGAGATGGCAAAACGAAGACGTGCTGCCATGCCGGAAGAGTAGGAACTCATCGGAAGGTCGATAAATTCGCCGATGTCCGCAAACTCGACGATCTCGTCGAACTTCTCACGCACTTCGCGGCGAGACAGACCCAACGCTTGACCACCGATCATGATGTTGCGGGCGCCGCTGAGCTTGCGCATCAGGACGGAGTTGACCCCTAGCAGGGCCGCGCGCCCGTTGAGGTAAATTGAGCCGTTGGTCGGCGGAATGAGTCCGGCCATCGATCGCAACAGCGTCGACTTTCCGGAGCCGTTGCGGCCGATCAGCCCCACCGACTCTCCCTGATAGGCAACGAAGGACACCCCCTTGACCGCATGCACACTTCGCGTGCCTACCTGGGTGCGCGCCTGGTTCAGGGCCTTTCCGAACAGCGATGTCCGTGCGAGGTCAACCTGACCACCCGCGCCGTACACGCGATAGACGACATCGACATC
This sequence comes from Ornithinimicrobium sp., assembly GCA_049650845.1. Classification (GTDB taxonomy): domain Bacteria; phylum Actinomycetota; class Actinomycetes; order Actinomycetales; family Dermatophilaceae; genus Ornithinicoccus. The sequence continues at coordinate 537 of JBASAZ010000265.1, read as the reverse complement.
AGTGGCGATGACGGCAGGGACCCGACCCTCACTCTCTGCCATAGGTGGCCTCCGCCCGCCAAAAGGCGATGAAGCCAACACCGAACAGAGCGATCGCCCAGCCCGCGGCTACCAACCAGGCGGTCCAGGTCAACGCATATTCGTCCATAAGCGTTTGCCGCAAAATGGTTAAGACCACCGCTACGGGCTGATACGCCAGCACCACCTGAAGAGCCCCTTCAGCGTAGGCAGTAACCAGGAAAAAGACGCCTGAGATGTAACGAAGCATCCGTGTTAGCAAGGGGATCAAGTTGGCGGCATCTCGATAGCGGTAGACGACTACTGCAGAGATCATAGCCAGACCCGTCGTCATGACGAACGTGATGGCTATGGCCACGGGATACAGCAGCCAGGACCATGTTATCGCTTCTTTCGACAGAATCGCGATGATGGCCGCGACCACAAAAGCAGGTAATGCGGCGAACAACTCAGTTAAAACCACCGAGATGGGCAACACAACTCGGGGGAACCGCAGTGCCCGGACGATGCCCATATTAC
>JBASAZ010000264.1:0-2580 GCA_049650845.1 Ornithinimicrobium sp. | reverse complement strand
GCTGCGCAAGGGGCAAGTCGAGCGTGAAGGTGGATCCCGTGCCTACACCAGCGCTCGTGGCCCGGATATGCCCGCCCTGCGCTTCGACCAATGCCCGAGCGATGGCCAGGCCAATACCGCTCCCGCTCCCTTGTCTGGAATGAGCGCCATCGATCCGGTAGAACCGCTCGAAGACCCGCGGCAGGTGCTCGGCCGCGATCCCCTCGCCGGTGTCGGTCACGGCCACCCGAACTGTGTCGCTGAGACATTGGGTCGTGACCGTCACCCTGCCACCGGAGGCGGTATGTCGTCGCGCGTTCTCGAGCAGGTTGGCCAGGACCTCCTGGAGCCGGTCTGGGTCCGCCATCAGCACACAGTCGTCCGGGACCTCGCAGTCCAGAGTCACTCCTTCATCCACGAAGGACCGAGCGACTGAGCCGCACGCCGACCGAAGCTGGTCCGCGACGCCGAGCGGCCGCAGCCGCAGGTCGAGTCGGCGTTCCTCAGCGGCGGAGACTCGGGCCAGGTCGGCGACCAGGCGCTCCACCCGGTTTAGCTCGGCCTCGATGGTCCCAAAGGTTTCGCGGTTGGCGGCCAACACTCCGTCGGCCAGAGCCTCGTGATACCCGCGGATCGTGGTCAGCGGCGTGCGGAACTCATGGGCGAGGTCGCGCAGGATCTCCGCGCGAGTCCGTTCTGTCGCGGCCATCTCCCGGGCCATCTGGTTGAACGACTGGCCTACAGCATCGAACTCAGTCCCTAGCCCGGACTCAGTCACCCGAGCCGAGTAGTCACCGGCCGCCACGTCCGCGGCTGCCTGCGCCATTGAGGTGATCGGACCGACCACCCGACGAGTGACGAACCAGCTGACCCCCAGGCCCGCCAGAACAGCCGCGAGGACACCGATCGTCAGTGAGGTCAGGGTCGCCCTGGCGAAGGCCGTCTGCAGATGGCCCTCCAGTTCTTCGGGGATGGGGCCGACCGTCTGATCAATGTGGGTGCGGAAGAACCCTGGAGAGAGCACGAGCGCCACGGCAAGAAGCGTGAGGCTCCCCACCAGGATGACCAGCGCCTGGGCCACCAGCAGCCTCGGACCGAAGCCCGTGGCGCGCCACCGCGCGCCCATCATCCGACACCCATCCGGTAGCCCACCCCGCGGACCGTACGGATGTAGCGCGGCGACTGGGGGTCGTCATCGAGCTTGCGGCGCAGGTTGGCGACGTGCACCTCGATCACGTGATCGTCGCCGAACCAATCCTCACCCCATATTTTCTCCAGCAACTGCCGCCGCTGGAACGCCATCCGAGGTCGGGCTGACAGGGCGTCCATGACGTCGAACTCGGTGCGGGTCAGGTTGACCACGTCACCATTGAGCCTCACCTCCCGGGCCATCGGGTCGATCTGCAGGGCCCCGAACCGGCGGGGCGGCTGGACATCGCCTTCAGGCGTCCGCGGGCGGCGCAACATCGCGCGGATTCGGGCCACGAGCTCGCGTGGGGAGAACGGCTTGCCGAGGTAGTCGTCGGCACCGACCGACAACCCGATCAGCCGGTCGATCTCCTCGGTGCGCGCGGTGAGCATCACGACATACGCGTCGGAGAACATGCGAATTCGGCGACACACCTCGATCCCGTCCATCCCGGGGAGCATCACGTCCAGGACCACGACATCCGGACGCTGCGACCGGGCCAGGTCCACACCGGTCTCACCGTCCGCAGCGACGTCAACGGAAAAGCCCTCCTGCTCCAAGTAGGTCGCGACCAGCCGGGAAATGGGCGGATCGTCCTCCACGACCAGCACCCGCACCCTCGCCTCGGGCGGGTGGTGCGGGTCTACGGGCCGCTGCGGACCGGAGGAACTGCTCACGAGTGCTCCGACATCTACACGAAGCCAGCGTGCCAGGAGTGATACCAGACGTCACCGGTCGCGCCGTGTACCGACAGCATCCCGGTGATCTCACCGTCCATCACGGTGTGCAGCGTGTAATAGCCGGGGAACTGGGCCGGGTCTTCGGACGTGAGGCCCTCGTCTTGGTCCGCGAGCCAGTCGTCAGCGATCTGCTGAGCCTGCTCGGCGGTGATCTCGAGCTCCGAGCCACGGTCGCGGCCCATCATCCCGAGTTGCGTGTTCCACATCGTGGCCGGACCCATCTCAGGCCGCACCGCTCCCGACTGGGAATCGATGAGCACCTCGGTGACCAAGGTGCCATCGGACTCCTGCAGGTCGGCATAGTAGTGGTTCTCAAACCGCATCACTTCGCCCACCTCCAGACCGGATTGGACGACCTCGGCGTAGTCTGCGGCGCGGGTTCTGGCCTGATCCAGATCCTCAACCGACTCGGCTTCTTCGTCGGCCCAACCATAGTCGCCCATCATCCCGTCGTAGCCGGAGCCACCCATCATCCCGACGTCGTACCACCGGGAATCGGAGGTTCCGCCAAAACCCCAGCCGGTGCCCTGCTGCTGCGTGGCCATCCAGGTTCCTGAGGCCAGCAGGGCGACCAGGGCTATCAGAGGCACCCACAGTCCACGACTCCGGAGTCCTCTGCTCGGCGTCGTTGCCATGGTCGACTCACTGCTCCATCGCACGCGGGGACCGTCC
>JBASAZ010000263.1:0-9458 GCA_049650845.1 Ornithinimicrobium sp. | reverse complement strand
GTGCAGATGATCGGGAAGGTGTTCCAGCAGGAAGGTCACTGCCTCGTGCACCTGGGATGCTCCGACGGCGTGGTAGTCGTCGAGGACCAGGACCCAGTGGTCTCCCGCAGCTCCTTCGCTGGCGCGGGTCACGTCGTTGACGAGCGCAGTCAGGGCAGGCGCGGCACCAGCGGTGGGCAAGGAGTCGAGCACCGTCGCGTCGACGTCGAGTCCGATGGTGTTCAGAGCGGCCATCAGGTGGGTCAAGAGCCGCGGCAGATCGTTGTCGCCGTCGTCGAGGGAAAGCCAACCGACATGGATATGTGAGCGTCGCTGATCGAGGTGGACGAGCCAGTCGCTGACCACGGTGGTCTTGCCGAACCCGGCCGGTGCGGAGACCAGAGTGAGCCGATGACCAGCGCCGAGAGTGGCGTCCAGGTGCGCGGTGAGTCGTGGGCGCGCGACCAACTGCGAGCGCCGAGCCGGCGCAAACAACTTGGTCGCGAGGACCGGAGTCGACACTCACAGAGCATAAGCCAACACCGCACCTCAGTGGATGACCCAGACCTGCTCGTTCGGCCTACAGTGCCGCACGGAGCCAGTGGACCGGGCCAGCTTGGATCAGCGGGGCGCCGTTCAGGTCGCTGGCCTCAGGGCAATCCGAACGCTCTGTCGGGTGGACCGCGGCCCGGTGATGGGCGCAGCCGGCAGTATTCGGCACTCCGGGCTGGGTCACCAAGAACCTCGTATGAGGCCGAGACCGCCCCTTTGGCGGTTCGGCCGAGCGTGCGGTCGGCCAGCGGCTACGGCGACAACACCTCTCCGCGCGGTCACATCACATTGGCCGTCGCCATTCCATCCAGACTTGATCTCGACAGCACCAGCCACCGTCCGTGGAGCCAGCCCGGCGTTCACCGCGTCGCGAACTCGCGGCCCTCCGATATCGCGCGGCGCTATCCCTTGCGGGCTGGTGACGGCCGAACGGGGAGTGGGCGCCCAATTCGATCTGGCACGTATCTGGCACGGCAGCCGATCAGGAACCCCCAGGCGAGGCGTTCTTACTGGTCAGAGGCACTTTAAGTATGGTGGGCGATACTGGGATCGAACCAGTGACCTCTTCCGTGTCAGGGAAGCGCGCTACCGCTGCGCCAATCGCCCAGGCGTGTCGGGACCGCCCGGTGTTGCGAGGTGGAGACGGGATTTGAACCCGTGTAGACGGCTTTGCAGGCCGTTGCCTCGCCTCTCGGCCACTCCACCGTGCGAGGCATGTGGTCGTAAGCCTCAGAGCGGACAACCGGGCTCGAACCGGCGACCTCAACCTTGGCAAGGTTGCGCTCTACCAACTGAGCTATGTCCGCACTAACCCGCAGCGTCCCCGCTGTGGCGTCACGGAAGATTAGCCCAGTCTCGCGGCGCTCGCCAAATCGGACACGCCCGTCAACGCGGTCCCCCGGCGACGCGCTCCTCCTCGGGCTGTGAGACGGGGCTGAGCGGTCGGTGCTCCTCGACGTCGGTGCGCCGGTGGTCCCACCATTCGCTGGCTCGAGACACTGGGCCTCGGTAGTCCTTGGCGGGCCACAGCCGGCGGATGGCCGCATTGAGGGCCGCGCCGATCAGCACGGCGATCGCCATGAAATAGAGCCAGATCATCAGCACGATAGGCGCCGAGAGCGGACCGTAGACCGACGTGCCACCGATCGCACGGGTGGCCCACGATCGCAGAATCAGGGACGCGGCTACCCAGATGGTTACGGCCAAGATGGAGCCGGGCAGGTCCCGATAGAACGGAGAGCGGGTCGGGGTGGCAAAGTGGAACAAGCCGGTCAGCGACAGCAACCCCAGCACGGAGACCACCGGCCAGTACAGCTCGACAACGATGTTGAACGGAGGGGGGATGATGTCCTGCAGCAGGTCCGGTCCGATCAGGACGAGCGGCAGCGTGATGCCCATAGCCACGATGGAGGCCAGGTACAACAGCAGACTCATCGCTCGGGCGCGCACGATCCCGCGCTCCCCGTTCTGGCCGTACATGATGCCGATCGTGTCCATAAAGACGTGCAGCGCCCGAGAGCCGGACCACAGCGAGAGCAGGAAGCCGATCGACAACAAGTCGCCGCGGCCACCGTCCAAGGTGTCGGTGATGGTGGGCTCGATGACGTCTTGCACGGTTTGTTCGGTCAGGAACCGCCGAGCAAACATGACGATCGCCTCGGTCACCGTGTCCACGGTGTCTGCCCCCAACTGCTGACCGAGAAAGCCGACCCCGGCGATCACCCCCAGGAACAATGGAGGTAGAGACAGTAGGGTGAAGAACGCCGCCTCGGAGGACAGCCCCGTCACTCGGTAGCGCAAGCAGATCGAAATCGTCTCCACGACGACCCGAGCCAGCGGCATCGCACCTGGGATCGGCGTGAGCACAGTGCGCACACGCCGACGAAGGGTCACCGGCCAACCGTAACCGCCGTGGTGACCGATCACCGGGAGGTCAGGCGGGCTTTGGCCATGCGTCACAATGAACAGCCGACACCGTCGTCGGAGCTAAGAATGACTTCAACCGAAAGAGACAATGGATATTTGGCCCGGCAAGCCCTACCCCTTGGGCGCCACATACGACGGCAGCGGTGTGAACTTCGCGATCTTCTCCGAGATCGCTGATCGGGTCGAGCTGTGCCTGCTTGGCGAGCGCGGTCGCGAGACCCGCATCGAGCTCACTGAGGTCGATGCCCACGTGTGGCACGCCTACCTTCCCAACCAGCAACCCGGGCAGCGCTACGGATATCGCGTGCACGGTCCCTTCGACCCCGCCGCAGGTCACCGATGCAACCCCAACAAGCTGCTCCTGGATCCCTACGCAAAAGCCATCGAAGGCCAGACCGACGGTGATCAGTCGACATTCGGCTACACCTTCGGCGAGCCCACGTCATACAACGAACAGGACTCGGCCAAGCACACCATGCACTCGGTGGTGGTGAACCCGTTCTTCGACTGGGGCCACGACCGCCCGCCGCGTCACGAGTATCACGACACGGTGATCTACGAGACCCACGTGAAGGGTCTGAGCATGACCCACCCCGACGTGCCCGAGGACATCCGGGGGACGTACGCGGGGTTGGCTCACCCGGCGATCATCGAGCACCTCACCAGCCTCGGGATCACCGCCGTGGAGCTCTTGCCGGTCCATCAGTTCGTGCAGGACACCCACCTCATCGACCAGGGACTGTCCAACTACTGGGGCTACAACACGATCGGTTTCCTTGCCCCGCACAACGGGTATGCGGCATACGGGACCCGCGGGCAGCAGGTCACCGAGTTCAAGGCGATGGTCAAGGCGCTGCACGAGGCCAATATCGAGGTCATCCTCGACGTGGTCTACAACCACACCGCCGAGGGCAACCACATGGGCCCCACGTTGGCCTTCCGCGGCATCGACAACGCCTCGTACTACCGGCTGGTCGAGAGCGCCAAGTCGCACTACTACGACACCACCGGCACCGGCAACAGCCTGCTCATGCGCAGCCCGCACGTGCTGCAGCTCATCATGGATTCGCTGCGCTACTGGGTCACCGAGATGCACATCGACGGCTTCCGGTTCGACCTCGCGGCGACACTGGCTCGCCAGTTCCACGAGGTCGACAAGCTGTCCGCGTTCTTCGACATCATTCAGCAGGACCCGGTGATTTCGCAGGTCAAGCTGATCGCCGAGCCCTGGGACCTAGGGGATGGTGGCTATCAGGTCGGCAACTTCCCGCCGCTGTGGACCGAGTGGAACGGTAAGTACCGGGACACGGTGCGCGACTTCTGGCGTGGAGAGCCCTCCACGCTGGGTGAGTTCGCCTCCCGCCTGACCGGCTCCTCGGACCTCTATGAGCACTCCGGTCGCCGTCCTTACGCCTCGATCAACTTCGTCACCGCACACGACGGCTTCACCATCCGCGACCTGGTGTCCTACAACGAGAAGCACAACGACGCCAACGGCGAAGACGGCAACGACGGTGAAAGCCACAATCGCTCGTGGAACAGCGGCGTCGAGGGCCCCACCGACGACCCCGAGATCAGTGCGCTGCGCCTGCGCCAACAGAAGAACTACCTGGCCACGCTGCTGCTCAGCCAGGGCGTGCCGATGATCTTGCACGGCGATGAACTGGGCAGGACCCAGCAGGGCAACAACAATGTCTACTGCCAGGACAACGAACTGGCCTGGGTCGACTGGGATCTGCAAGAGTCACAACAGGACCTGCTCGAGTTCACCAGCAAGCTCATCGCTCTGCGCAACGAGCACCCCGTGTTTCGCCGTCGGCGCTTCTTCGCCGGCGACCCCGACCACGGCGGGGAGAGCGAGCTCGGCGACATCGTCTGGTACGGCCCCACCGGCGCCGTGATGGACCAGGACGCGTGGCACAACTCACGTAAGAGCTCGTTGATGGTCTTCCTGAACGGTCAAGCCATCCCGACGATGGATGCCCGCGGCCGCCCGGTCCTGGACGACCACTTCTTGTTGCTGTTCAACGCCTGGCACGAGGCGGTCGACTTCACCATCCCGGACGGCATCAACACGCAGGCCTGGTCCATCGTCTTCGACACGAGCCGCACCCTCGGTGAAGACGCGGAACCGTGGAAGACCGGATCCACCAATACTCTGCAGGCACGTTCGGTCGTCGTGCTGATGGGTGTGCCGACGCCCGAGGTCTAGCTCTTGGCCAGCCGGGCGCGCTCGACTTCAACGTTGAAGTCGGCCGCCGGCCACGGCAGCTTCATGGCCTGGAGGTGCTCGAGGAGAAGCTGCTGCACGGCCAGTCGGGCGTACCACTTCCGGTCCGCAGGGACCACGAACCACGGAGCATGCGGGGTGGAGCAGCGTTCCAAGGCCACCTGATAGGCCTGCTGGTATGCCGACCAGTGGCCGCGTTCGGTGACGTCGCCCGGGTTGTACTTCCAGTGCTTGTCGGGCCGGTCGAGCCGCTCGCTCAAACGCTCCTTCTGCTCCCCTTTGGAGATGTGCATCATCACCTTGATGATGGTGGTGCCCTCCTCGGCGAGCTTGTGCTCAAAGGTGTTGATGGTGGCGTAGCGGCGCTTCCATTGCGTCTCCGGCACGAGATCGTGCACCCGGGCGATGAGAACGTCTTCGTAGTGTGAGCGGTCGAAGACCCCGATCATGCCTGGCTCGGGCAGGGCCTTGCGGATCCGCCAGAGGAAAGGGTGTTTCAGCTCCTCGGCGCTAGGCGCCTTGAAGGCGGTGATCTGAACGCCCTGCGGGTCGACCATGCCGACGACGTGGCGCATGATGCCGCCCTTGCCAGCCGTGTCCAGGCCCTGGATCACGAGGAGCACCCGCGCCGACCCTCCGCTGCGCCCGGAGGCGTAGAGCCGCTCCTGCAACGCGTCGACCTTCTCGTCGTGCTTGGCCAGCAGCTTCTCGCCGTCCTTCTTCTTGCCGTCGAAGGCCGGGGTGTCACGCGGGTCGCGCTCGGTCAGCGCGAAACCGTCGGTGACCTTCAGTGCATCGGTGAACGGCGTGCTCGATGTCTTCTTCTTCTTGCCCATCGGCTCATCGTGGCACAGGGGCGGGATACGCGCCTGTGCCAGATCCTGCGCCGGCTTCGGGGCCTTCGGCGCCCAGGAAGTCGGCGACGAGGGCCTCCCACCGTTCCGGATCTGTGTTCCACTCACGACAGTGCAGCGCGTCATGCCACAAGGCCAAGTGCACCAGATCGGGTCGAGCAGCCGCCAGCTCCTTCGACGGGCCATACGGCACCACATCGTCGGCCGTGGAGTGGATCAGCAGAATCGGGTGACTCAGCTCGTGGGCTCGGGAGACCCAGTTGGTCACCGCGATATCGATTGGTTCGGCGATCCCGACGAGGCGCCGGGTGACCTTTCGTCCGAGCAGCTTCTTGGCCAGGACGTCGATCAGCGGCGGAAGATTGTTCGCTTCGGCCTGGTAGGAGATTACGTCGCCCCAGTCGATGACCGGCCCATCGAGCACCACCTTGTCCACCCAGCCGGCCATCGGCGAGCAGTCCAGCGTCTGCAGGACGATCCCGGCACCCATCGACCATCCGACCAGCGCGATGTCTCGAGCACCGTGCAGGACGGCATACCGGATGGCCGCTTCGACGTCGCGCCATTCCGACAGGCCCAGGTTGTATCGGCCGTCCACACTGGCCGGGGCGCCGTCGTCGTTGCGATACATCGGCACCAACGAGGTGTACCCAAGCCGCCGTAAGACCGGGATCGCGCGCATGGTCTCCTCGCGACGGGCGCTGCGGCCATGGACCAGGATGGCCCAACGACCGTCGTCATGCTCGGGGCTCACCCGCCACGCCGGTAGGTCACCGATGTCGCTGCGGACCAAGACGTCGCTGTATTTGACCCCGAGCGCAGAGGTCGGATTGCCAGCGAAGTAGTAGGCGTTCCACCGAGCCGGCCCGGGCTTCACCTCACCGAAGTCGACCCCGAGCACGGCGCGGACCACGGTGTGTTCACTGCTCCTGCGTGAGGTGCGGTCGTGTTCGAGCACGTCACCGAGGCGCGCGTGGCCCGCTCCTCGGTCCAGCCAGAGGCCGTAGTGCCCGTCCGCGACGGTGTGCGGCTCGGCGCGCAAGGTCACGGTGGCCTCGCCGACCGCGACGATCTCGACGTTGTCCTTCTTCTCGTGCTCAGGAGTGATGATCCGGCGTGCGAAGTATGTGGCCAGACTCAGCGACGTCAAGGCGGACGCCACGCCGACGCCGACGCCGGTGATGGCCGTTGCGGTGGCCGCTTTGGGGCTCAACCCGGCCATCAGCGGGTCCCGAGCACATCGGCCAGGTCGAACTCGACGGGGTGTTCCAACTGCGCGTAGGTGCAGCTACTCGGCTCACGGTCCGGACGCCACCGAACGAACTGTGCCGTATGACGAAAGCGGGCGCCCTCCATGTAGTCGTACTTCACCTCCAGCACTCGTTCCGGGCGCAGCGGCGTGAAGGATAGGTCTTTGCCGGCGTTCCATCGTGAGGTCTCGTTCTTGCGCGGCGTGCGCTCCCCCGCTTCGTGGGCGCCCCAGTTCCACGGGTGGTCCTCCCACGGTGCGATCAACGGCTGCAGCTCAGCGAACAGCTCCTGACGTTTGACCATAGGCAGCGCCCCCACGACACCCACGCTGGCCAAGGTGCCCTCATCGTCATACAGCCCGAGCAGCAGCGAACCGATGGCCTCGGCCCCTGACTTGTGCACGCGGTAGCCGGCCACCACACAATCGGCGGTCCGAACGTGTTTGATCTTCGTCATCACCCGCTTGTCGCTCTGATAGGTCAGGTCGGGCGCCTTGGCGATCAGACCGTCCAGTCCAGCCCCTTCGAACCGGTCGAACCACCGGGCGGCCTCGTCGGCATCGCGGGTGAGGGGGGTGAGGTGGACCGGTGGCTGCGCGTGCCGGAAGGCCGCGGCCAACATCGAGCGGCGCTCCTGCATCGAGCGCCCGCGCAGATCGTCGTCCCCCAAGGCCAGCAGGTCGAACGCGACGAAGGCGGCCGGGGTCTTCTCGGCGAGCATCTGCACCCGGGAGTCGGCCGGGTGGATCCGCTGCTGCAAGGCTTCGAAGTCGAGATGGTTAGCGGCCAGATTCGCCACCACGATTTCCCCGTCAACGACCGCTCTGTCCGGGAAATGCTCCAGCACCGCACGCACCACCTCGGGGAAGTAGCGCGTCATCGGCTTCTCGTTACGGCTCCCGATCACCACCTCGTCGCCGTGACGAAAGATGATCGAACGGAAGCCGTCCCACTTGGGCTCATACATCTGGCCACCCGGAATGCCCTTGGCCGGTTTGGCCAGCATTGGCTTGACCGGCGGCATCACTGGCAGGTCCACGTCCCTCATCCTGCCGTATGCCGCCAGTCACCCGGCACGGGGTTACGCCGGCTTCACCGCAAGAACGGGGCAAGGCGCGGCCAACAAGACCTCTTGGGCCGTGGAACCCAAGATGAGCTTGCCGATAGGCGAACGCCGGCGGATCCCGATCACGACCAGATCGGCATGGTGCGACTCGGCCGCCTCAAGGATCTCCTCGGCGGCGCTGCGCCCCCGCACAGGCTGGATCACCTCATGGGGCAACCCGGACGCCTCCAGCTCGACGTTCAGCGCATCGAGGTCTTGCGCGGTCGCGAACTCCGAACCGCTGTAGTCCGCGCGATCTCCGGTGTTCACCACGATCAAGGTGGTGTGCCGTCGGGTGGCTTCGAGGATCGCGGCGTCCACGGCGGCCGATCCGCCGGCGGTGGGCAGATAGCCCGCGACCACGGTCACGAGCTGTCCTCGACCGGGTTGCCCGCATCGTCCACCACGAGGGCACCGGTCATGATGGATACCCCGTCGTTCATCGTGTGGCTGGACGGCGTGATGACGGCTGCTCGTGCGGCCAGTCGTTGGATGTGAATCCGATCCGCGACCTCCCAGACGTGCGGCATGTTGTGCGAGATCAAGATGACCGGCAACCCCTTGTCCCGTAGCTGCTTGATCATCTCCAGCACCGCCTTGCCCTCTTTGACTCCGAGCGCAGCGGTGGGCTCATCCAGGATCACTACCTTGCTGCCGAAGGCCGCCGCTCGGGCGACCGCCACCGCCTGGCGTTGGCCACCGGAGAGCGTCTCGACAGCCTGACCCATGTTCTGGATCGTCTGAATGCCCAGGCCCTGCACCGAGGCCTGGGCCCGTTCGGTCATACCCTTCTTGTCCAGCATCCGAAACACCGAGCCCAGCGGGCCGGGTCGGCGCTGCTCGCGAGCGAGATACAGGTTGCTCGCGATGTCGAGCGCCGGGATGACGGCCAGCTGCTGATAGACGGTTTCGATGCCGGAGTCCCGGGCATCCTGAGGTTTCTTGAAGTTCACCTTCTTGCCGTCGAGGGTCAGCTCTCCGGAGTCCACGGTGTACGCCCCGGACAGACACTTGATCAGCGTCGACTTGCCCGCTCCGTTGTCGCCGATGACGGCGAGGACTTCACCGGGATAGAGGTCGAGGTCCACGTTGTCCAAGCCGACGACACGGCCGAAGGACTTGCTCAGACCTCGGGCCCGCAGGATGGGTTCCCGGGTGTCGGTCGCGGTTGTGGCCGAGGACTTTTCGGTTGTCGCGCTCATGCTTTGACCTTCCTGATCCACTGGTCGACGGAAACGGCGACGATGACAAGGACACCCACGGCGAGCAGCCGGTATTGCTGATCGACGCCCGCCAGGGACAAACCGGTCGTGAACGACTGCACGATCAAGGCACCGAGCAGCGTCCCGAGGACGCCGCCGCGTCCACCAAACAGGCTCGTGCCGCCGATGACCACGGCCGTGATGCTCTCCAGGTTGGCGTCGGTGATCGCATTGGGAGTCGCCGCGCCCGCTCGGCCGATAAACACCCAGGCGGCGATGCCGTAGATGAAACCCGCGGCCGCATAGACCCTGAGTAGCACCCGCTTGGCCGCGATGCCGGACAGTCGCGCTGCCTCCGCG
>JBASAZ010000262.1:0-1881 GCA_049650845.1 Ornithinimicrobium sp. | reverse complement strand
ATGCCCATCTGCGCGCCGAGCCGCTTGAACAGGCTGTCGAAGTGGTGGGCCTCCGGAGAGGAGCGGTACGTGAGATCGTGGCACGTCCGGCACCCGAAGTAGCGCTCGCCCGGTGGCAGGTACACCTTCTCGCAGCGGTTCGTACAGGCCCGGCCTCCCTTGACGAGCGGGCACCGCAGGTAGAGCCGCCAGCCGCCGACGTAGCACGGCCGCACCTTGACCTGTCCCGGGTAAGCCGGACGCCCAGTTAAGAGTACCCTCTCCCAAACTGGACTCCGCCATGACCACCCGCAGATCCTTCTCCTCCGAGTACAAACTCGAAGCCGTCCGCGCTGCCGAGCGCTCCGGCAACGTCGCCCAGACAGCCCGCGACCTCGACATCCGCGCCGGGCTCATCTACCGCTGGAAGCGTGAGCTCCGAGACGACGGCCGCCGCGCGTTTCCAGGTAACGGGTCGCCGCGTGACGAGGAGTTGGTTCGGCTCCGGCGCGAGTTGAAGCGCGCCAAGGACGAGCTGTCGATCATAAAAAAAGCGCTCGGTATCGTCAGCTCCCCCTCCCGCTGAGATACCGCATGATCAAGAATCGGGAGGCTGGACGCTCCGTGCGGGCGTCGTGCAAAGCGCTCGGCGTGTCCACGTCGGCCTACTACGAGTGGTGCGGCCGAGCACCGTCACGTCGCGAGATGCAAGACCGCCGTCTCGCCGTCGAGGTCCGCACCGTCCACCGCGAGAGCCGCCAGACATACGGTGCCCGCCGCGTCCATGCAGAGTTGCAGGAGCGAGGCGTCGCGTGCGGGCGGCACCGCGTCGGCCGTCTCATGCGCGAGGGCGGGCTCGTCGCTCGTGGGCCGAAGCGCAAGCCACCCAAAGCCACTCCGTCGACGCCGCTCACGCCCGTGGCGAGCAACGTGCTCGACCGCGCCTTTGAGCGTGACGCCCCGGACCGCGTCTGGACGGCCGACATCACCTATATCCCGACCGCTGAGGGCTGGCTCTACCTCGCCGTCGTGGTCGACCTCTTCTCACGCCGCGTCGTCGGCTGGGCGGTCCGGCCGTCGCTCGGCCGCGAGCTCGCCACCGCAGCGCTCGACGCGGCACTCCGAGACCGCCGTCCAGCCCCAGGTCTGATCCACCACTCCGACCAAGGCACGCAGTACACGTCGTCGGACTACCGAGCACTGCTCCGGCGCCACGAGTTCGTCTGCTCGATGAGTCGGCGGGGCAACTGTCACGACAATGCACCGACGGAGAGTCTCTTCGGCTCACTCAAAACCGAGTGCGTCCGAGGCGAGCGCTTCGCGACGCATGACGAGGCCCGGGCCGCGCTCTTCGACTACCTCGCTTTCTACAACCACCGCCGACGTCACTCGGCGCTGGGCTACCAATCACCCGCCGAGCACGAGCGTCGGCACCACGCGCAGCACGGCCTCCGCCTGGCTGCTTAACCTCTAACCGGGCGTCCGGGAAAGCCGGGACAGGTCAGGGGAGCCGTAACCGGGACACGGTGATGGGAGACGTGAGCGTCCCATCTCGAGTGTGGGCTTCACCGCTCGCGCCACAAAACGTGCCGCTGCATCAAACGGCCTGGCCAGCGTCGGTTTCCTCGAGGTGTTCGCCTCTCCCTTCGCTGCAGGCACGCCTTGGTGCTCTTCGTGCCAGAGCGGCCAAGCGTTCAGTCGCGCTCCTGCATCCTCGCGCCGGCCTCCGTCCAGTCCGCCTTCGTACCTACTCGTGGCGGTGTTCATCGGGTAGAGTTACAGGGCGACGCCGATGCTGAGGCCGGCCGTGACGGCGTCGGTGCCACCCTGCGGCCGAAGCAGATAGCTCCCGTAGAGCTCGACGTGGGTCGGCCCGACCGGGGTGCCCACGCCGATCAGTCC
>JBASAZ010000261.1:0-3060 GCA_049650845.1 Ornithinimicrobium sp. | reverse complement strand
AGTCGCGCCTCGTCCTCGACTACCAAGACCCGCATCGCTGGCTCCTTCTTCGACGTGTTCGTGCCGTTGGTTCATCGTGGCCCCCTGCACCTGAGAAATCGTTGAGAACGGAGGACGAGGACCGGGCAAACCGCTAGCCGCAGCCTCTGGGCATGTCAGCTCAGAGTCTCAGCGGGGCCTCAGCACTGCGAGACGATAGTGAGAGGGTGTTCCGGAGACCAGCCCCTCGACCACTCGCCGATCAGAACCCGTCGTGGCCTGCGCCATGCCCTTGTCGGAAACCACCCGGCAGAGGCTGCGCACCCACCTCGGTTGCCGCGTGGTCGACATCCGCGAGGCCCCCGAAACGACCAGCATCGTTCTGGCGCGCGCCTTGAGCCTTCAAGCCACGTCCATCCTGTCCGAAATGTTCCCCGATGCACGGGTGGTGACCTGTCAGCTTCTCGACGATCAGCACCCCACCGACATTCCCAGCTTCTCGGTCATCAACCCGCGCTCGCAACCATCGCTCAGCGCTGCCCAGCAACGCCGATCTGCCATCCGCACAGCATGAGCCAGGTCGACGACGCCTAGAAGTTGGTCGCCATATTGGTGAAACGGCTGTAATGACCCTGGAAGGCCACCACGACGGTGTCGGTGGGACCGTTGCGGTGCTTGGCGACGATGACATCTGCTTCGCCTTCGCGAGGAGACTCGCGTTCGTACATGGACTCGCGATGCAACAAGATGACGACGTCGGCGTCTTGCTCGATGCTGTTGTGAACAGCGATTCCGTTCGCGACAAAGTTGTGTCCACCGAGCACCGTTGCGTCGAAAACCTCCTCGACTCCGTCCAGTTCCACACTGGCGACCTCGTCCCAGACCACATCGTTGACGGCGAACAGCTCGAGCTCGGCGCGATCGAGCACCCGCGCTATGCCACTCAGGCGATCCCCGGCAGGGCTGGTGTGAGACACCGTGGAGCCGCCGGAACTCGCGCCCACCAGCGCCGGAACGTCGCAGGCGGTCGTCTCGTGCGCGGTCATCTGTTCCGCGGTCATCTGAGCGCGGACGTCGTCCCAGACGTCACCCGGGACAGGGTCGGCGTTCGTGGGGCTCTGCCGATCGCGAATGATGGCCAGCAGGGCCGCAGCCGACGCAGACCGCCCCGCGAAGACGCCGATCTCTTGCAGGAAACGCCGCTGACTATCGCCTCCAGAGATGTCGATGGTGTAGCCGTCCCGGTGGGTGGCCCTGCGGGTGACGCGGGTGCGGGTGGAGATGCCGAATCGCAACAGCAGCTGAGAGAGGTCGTCCACGAGACGTCGACTGGGTGAGGCAAAGGAGATGCGACCTCCCCGCTGGTTGGCGTGGACCCTCACCGTCCCGTCGGTGGACCAGATGTGATGGAGGAAGAGGGCGATCTGCCGCTTGGAGGCGCTGAAGACCGCTTCCGGCACGAATCTCTCGTGCCGACGCAGATCGAAGACCCCCATGTCGTCGAGCCACTCGGCGATCGGGTTGCCTTGTCCTCGAGCCGGCCCGAACGGTGCCCGAAGGCTCAGCGTGGTGCGCCGAGCGGCGGGATCCTCATCACGGACCCCAACCACCCCGAACGACAGCGCGGCAGCCTCGACCGCTCGCAGGTTCTCTGGATCGGTCGAGGCGTAGCACAACCGGGGACGTGGCCCCATCGAACCGCCGCCCAGCAGGTGCGCCAGCAACACCAGGTGCTGGTCGTTGTCCCACGGCTCGTGCTCCTGCGGGGCGGGCACGTGCCGGGGCGCCGCGAGGCGATCCCCCGGACGCAGGTCACCCAGTTGGCGCCACCCCTGGTAGGTCAAGAGCGGGTGGTTCTCCGTGGCCCGGACGGTCTTGCCGGACGTCAGCGTGAGGCGAAAGACGGGCTTGACGCCCGTAGAGAAGACGTGGGTCAGATGCCTTCGGACATACCTGAGGGACTCATCCAGCGACCAGACCGGCACATCCGTCTCCCCGGAACAGTGGAGGGCAGCAAGGGTCACTTCTGCGCCGGTGTCGGCGCGCAAGACCCGACTATCCGCCGTGAGACACCCGGACTCGCGAAGGTCCGACATCTGGGGCTTCTTGTCGACACGCTGCTCGGGACCACGGTTCAGCTGGGACAGGGCGATCACGGGGACTTCGAGTTCTTTTGCCAGCAGCTTCAGTGCCCTGGAGAACTCGGCGACTTCTTGCTGCCGCGACTCGACGCGTTTGCCGGAACTCATCAGTTGGAGATAGTCCACGATGACGAGCTTCAGATTGTGCCGTTGCTTGAGTCGTCGGCACTTTGCTCGGATCTCCATCAAGGCCATGTTCGGACTATCGTCAATGAATAAAGGCATGTCCTGCAGTCGGCCCTGCGTCTCGGCCAATTTAGTCCAGTGCCGGTCCTCGAGTTTGCCCTTACGCATGTGCTGCAGCGGGATCTCGGACTCGGCCGAGAGCAAACGCATCGTGATCTCCGTGCGGCTCATCTCCAGGGAGAAGACCACGGTCGGAATCTTGTGCTTGATCGCCGCTGTCCGAGCGACGTCCAGAGCGAAGGTCGAGTTATGTGTCGGCACCATGGATAGGCCGGCAAGATACATGTGGTCATCGTTGTCGACTTGCACGCAGCGCACCGCGACTGAGGGGACCGGCCGCACTGCCGTTACGAAACGGGAGTTGCGCCGCTCCCATGCACGGGGCCGGCGTGCGTGATGTGCCTGACGTTTCCTCTCCACCCAGAAGACATCCTCCACGGGGCTGAACGTGAGGGTGTGCGCCGTCGAGAGTTCTTCGTTGCGGCCGCGAACGTGCTTCTGTGAGCGGCCGCAACGATAGCCAAGACCAACGATCAGCTCATACACCTCGTCGGCCAATGCCGGCGAGGTGGACGTGAACTGGGCGCTGCCGCCTGCGGTCACCGTCCCCCGCGTATCGAGGAGCCCGGCGAGCAGTGCTCGCCGCTGAGATTGCGATGCTCGCTGATAGACCGCAGGGATGTGTGTGTGACCGAGGACCCGTAATCCCCTCACCAGAGTCTCGAGGCTCCCGTGATCGTGAACGCCCGCGCGA
>JBASAZ010000260.1:0-3576 GCA_049650845.1 Ornithinimicrobium sp. | reverse complement strand
CGACGACCCCGAGCGCGGGGCGGTCGCCGTCGTCGTGGCGCTGCTCATGGTGCCGCTACTCGCCTTGGCCGCCATCGCCATAGACGTGGCCGCGATCTACGCGGACCGCCAGCAGCTGCAGACCGGGTCCGACGCAGCGGCGCTGGCGATCGCCCAGACCTGCGCCACGGGGCCTTGCGACCAGGCGTCCGCGTCGCAGACGGCCACCAGCTTCGTGCAGGCCAACAAGAACGACGCTTCCGCGAGCGCCACGGCGGAACTGACCACGTCGCAGGCCACGGTACGAGCCGTCACCACCCGGGAACACTTCTTTGCGCCCGTGCTCGGGGTCGAGCAGACCGACATCGGCGCGGAGTCGACGGTGGGCTGGGGAGCGCCGACCGGTGGCACATCGGTGTTACCGGTCGCGTTCTCGCTGTGCGAGTGGCAGGAACAACTGGCCGCCAACGGCGGCGAACTGTCCGAGACCACGCTCCAGACCATCTATTTCACGAAGTCCTCGGACACCACGTGCACCGGCAACTCGGGCAACCTCGTGCCCGGAGGGTTCGGATGGCTCACGCCTGATGCAGGCACGTGCAATGCCACCACGGGCGCTGGCGGCATCCTGTATTCCGATCCTGGGGAAAGCGTGCCGAGCGGGTGCACCACGGCGGACTTCGCCGACGCGCAGTACGAGACGGTGCTGCTGCCGCTCTTCGACCAGTACGACGGATCCGGTAGCAGTGCGATCTATCGGATCTACGGCTACGCGGCGTTCAAGGTGACCGGCTATCACTTCGTGGGACAGTATTCCTGGAACGCTGGCGGCTCGTGCAAGGGCAACGCCCGGTGCCTGCAAGGCTACTTCGTGGAATACGTCGACACCTCCGACGCCTTCGAGTACGGAGCGGCCCCTGATCTCGGGGCAGTGGTGGCCGCGCTCGTCCTCCCGGAAGGGACGTAGACGATGTCCCGTCGCGTCGTCGCGGTCATTCTGGCCCTTGCGGTGGCTGTCGCGGGAGGCCTGGTCATCCTCTCCTACGTGGCCGGAGCGGATCGCCGTGCTCTTTCGGATCTTGAGCCGGTCAGTGTTCTCAAAGTCGTCACCGTCATCCCGGCCGGAACCCCAGCCGAGCAGATCGGTGACAGTGTCACCAGGCAGGAGGTGCCGGCCGCAGCCGCTGTACCCGGAGTGTTGGGCGAGCTGAATGATATTGCCGGCCAGGTCACCACCGTGGAGCTGCAGCCTGGCGAGCAGCTGATCCAAGCCCGGTTCGTCGACCCCGCCGAGCTTGAGGCAGCCGGCGAGGTGGATGTACCCGAGGACTTCCAACAGATGTCGATCCTGCTGGAGCCGGCGCGCGTGCTCGGTGGCTACCTGGTCCCCGGGGACACGGTCGGGGTCTATGTGTCTATGACAGACCCACCACAGACCCGGCAGATCCTTCCCAAGGTGCTCGTTGCTCGGGTGCAGGGAGGGTTGGCCCTGCCCGACCCCGCATCGAATGCCGCCACCACGCTCGAGGAGACAGCGCAAGCCGCGCCGGAGGATGCCGAGACGGTTGATCCGCAGGCGCAGGCGCCCCCGGCCCAGGGCATCCTGGTCACCTTGGCGATGTCGACCGCCGACACCGAACTCGTCGTCTTTGGCCAAGAGCACGGCACGGTCTGGCTGTCGATCGACCCGCAGGAGGCTCCGGACCCCGACGGTGTCACCACCGAGAGGGAGACGATCTACCCATGATTCCCATCCTGCTCGTGGCTCCACGCCCCGAGGTCTCGGTTCTCATCGGCACCGCGACCGGTGGTGCGTTGGTCGAGATCCCCGGCCCGGTTCCGAACGAGGCCGCAGGAGTGCTTGCGCTGGCACCGGTTCAGGGGCCTTTCGAAGTCGTCCTGCTCGACGGCACCTCGGGGCGAGTCAAGGAGGCGCTGCACCTCGCGGCGGACTTCGACCGTGCCCACCCCGACCTGAGCATCGTGCTGATCGCCGATCAGGACGAGGTCTCGACGACCGCCGCGATGCGCGCGGGGGTGCGCGACATCGTGGTCCCTGATGCGCCGGTCGAGGAGGTCAGGGTCGTGCTCGACCGGGCGTTGCGAACTGCCCGCAACCGAGCCCGCAGCCTGGCGAGCTCGACCGACGGCACCACCGCGGAGGCGCCTCACGGGCGGCTGATCGGCGTCGTGTCACCCAAGGGCGGAGTAGGCAAGACGACGGTGTCGACTAACCTGGCGGTCGGGCTTGCCCGCTCGGAGCCCGGGTCGACCGTTCTGGTCGACCTGGACCTGCAGTTCGGCGACGTCGCCAGCGCCCTCGGGCTCGACCCGGAATACACCCTCACGGACGCGATCAGGGGTAGGGGGACCGACGACAGCCTGATCCTGAAGACCTACCTCAGCGAACACTCGACCGGCCTCTTCGTGCTGTGCGGACCACAGGGTCCAGCAGACGCCGACGATATGCGCGGCGAGGACATCCGTGCTGTCTTGGTTCTGCTGGCCACCGAGTTTCGATATGTGATCGTGGACACCGCTCCTGGGCTGCTGGAGCACACTCTGACCGCCTTGGACAGGGCGACGGACCTGATCTTCGTCACCGGCTTGGATGTGCCAGGCGTGCGCGGGCTGCGCAAGGAACTGGACACCCTGGACTCGCTGTCGATGATGTCGGCATCCCGCCAGGTGATCGTCAACTTCACCGACAAACATGCTGGCATGTCGGTGAAAGACGTGGAGCGGGCCATCGGCGGCCTGGTGGAGCTGAGCCTCCCCCGACACAAACGCGTTCTGACCTCGGTCAACCAGGGTGTCCCACTGCTCCAGGGGGACGATAAGGATCCGGCCAGCAAGGCCCTTCGCGAGCTGGTCCGGCGCTATCTTCCCGCCACCGCGGCCAAGGAGCGACCTCGAGGCCTCATGGGTCGGCACCGCAACTTCTCGGCGGCGGCGGCGCTGTGAAACTCTCCGACCGTCTGAGCGCAGCCCAGTCCAGCCCGTTGCTCGCCCTGACCAACCTGCCCGACCTGCCGGACACCGCGTCGCCCGAGCGGTCGCCGGACCCGGTCGAGGTTCTCGACCCTGCCGGGACCAGAGGTCTCCCCGGTGACCAAGCTGCGCGAGCCGACTCGGTCACCAGCGCAAGTGTCACTCCGGAGACACCCGCCGAGCCTGGCGCCGTGGCCACACGGTCCGCCTCGACCAGCGGAAGCACCGCGGCTGCACACCAATCTCCCACCGACGCGCTGACGCTGATGAAGGAGCGGGCTACGACCGCCCTGTTCCAGCGACTGGGCGCCCGACTCAGCGACAGCACCCTCAGTGAGACGCGGCTGCATGCTTTAGTACGCCGTGAGCTCAACCGTGTGGTTGAGGAGGAGAAGGTTCCGCTCACCCCGGTCCAGCGACAGCGGCTGATCGCAGAGGTCGAGGCTGACGTGCTGGGTCACGGCCCGCTGCAGGGACTGCTGGACGACGAAAGTGTCACCGAGATCATGGTCAACGGGCCGGACCGGATCTATGTCGAGCAGAACGGCCAGCTGACTCTGAGTTCCGCACGGTTCGGCTCCGAGGCGCAGCTGCGCGGGGTCATCG
>JBASAZ010000259.1:0-2396 GCA_049650845.1 Ornithinimicrobium sp. | reverse complement strand
AACCTGAGCTGCGGTTTCGTGGTGTCGGCAACGCTCGAAAATGAGGCCGATGCGACGCGGTGGTTTCCAATGACCATCGCAACGAGGACCACGTGAAAAGGGTTCTCGTATGTCTTCTCGTCGTGTTCGAAAGGGGCCGGGTCGTCGGCCAATGTCGTTGAAGCGCCGGCAGTTCCTGGAACTGCTGGCGCAGGGTTGGTCAGTCCGTGCCGCGTGCAGAGAGCTCGGAGTCGGTCGATCGTCAGGCAATAACTGGAAGAACGGCTCGATGGTGCGCCGCAAGGATGGCACCGTCAAGTTCGTGCCACCACTTGAGCCTCTCGTTCTCCGCACCATCTCACCGAGGTTCCTTTCCGAGGACGAGCGGATCCGGATCGGAGATCTCGCCAGCCGCGGTTTGGGTCCGACCGCGATCAGGAAGGTGATGGACAGGGCGCCTTCCACGATCAGTCGTGAGCTGCGACGCAACGTACATCCCTCGGGCCAGTACCGTCCGTTCCACGCGCACTCGGCTGCCGCGACTCGGCGGCGACGGACTCGGCCGCTCAAACTGGTCGCCGATCCAGTGCTGCACTCATTCGTGCTCGACAGACTGAGGCAGCGATGGAGCCCGCAGCAGATCGCCAGGTCGCTAAGACTTACGCACCCGGATGAGCCAGGTCGGCGGGTGGCGACAGAGACGATTTATCAGGCTGTCTATCGGCGGGGATCAGGGATCATCCGTAAGCCGGCACCGTCACTGTAGCGAGTGGGCGTGATCATCGACGTGGTCACAGTCGTCAGATCCGCGCCGGACGCCGCTTCGCTCAGCCCATGCTCTCCGTCCACACCCAACTCTCCCGGGCCCATTCAATCTTACGGAAGGAGATCTCATCGTGGGTCCGCGCAACCGTTCCGCAATCGGCACGCTCGTCGAACGGCAGACCCGCTACGTGAAGCTGCTCCACCTTCCAGCCCACAACTCGACCGAGCTGCTGACCGCGCTGGTGAGAACGCTCAATCAGCTTCCGCCGGCACTTCGCCACACGGTCACGGGGGATCAGGGGACAGAGATGGCGCGGCACCTCGACATCACTTAGGCCACAGGCACCCGGATCTACTTCTGCGACGCTGGGAGTCTGTGGCAGCGGGGGAGCAATGAGAAGGCGAACCGGCTGCTGGAGTGGTCCCCGGAAGTTGGACTCGGTATTGGAACTCTATGTGGTGACGGCGGTTTGGGCTCGGTATTCGTCGGGGCTGAGGTAGCCAGCCGCTGCTGAATTCGTGTGGTGTTCCACTATCGAAGGTAGTCAGTGAGCCCCGTATGGAACTCGTCGAGGGTCACGGGTTTCTGAATGCGGAACCATTCCTCCTTGAGGTGGCTGGAGAACCCCTCCATGACGGCGTTGTCCAGACACGTGCCCGTGCTGTCGGTGGCGCTCCAAGACTGGTCGGTTTCGGCGCCTGAATAGTGAACGGTTTTAGGCAGTCTAGGACTGCGTTTGGTCGGTGGTGGTACGGATGCTGGGCAGGCTCTCGAGCCCGCGGCCGCGGATGCGGTAGCTGGCGCCTTTGAGGGTGAGTACGTCGGCGTGGTGGACGATGCGATCGATCATTGCGGCGGCGACGGCTTGGTCGCCGAATACGCTGCCCCATCCTGAGAATGGCAGGTTCGAGGTGAGGATGAGTGAGGCGTGTTCGTAGCGGGATGAGACGAGTTGGAAGAAGAGGTTCGCGGCGTCTTGCTCGATCGGGAGGTATCCGACTTCGTCGACGATGATCAGTGCGTAGCGCCGCAGCCTGGCGAGTTCGTGGGGTAGCCGCCCAGCTTGGTGGGCGCCGGTGAGGCGGGTGACCCAGTCGGTTGCGGTCGCGAATAGCACGCGGTGGCCGGTTCGGGCGGCGGCGACTCCTAGTGCGGTCGCGAGGTGGGTCTTTCCGGTTCCGGGCGGGCCGAGGAAGACGACGTTGCGGGCTTCGGTTAGGAACCCACCTGAGGCCAGGGCGCCGAGTTGTTGTCGGAGGCCTGGTTGGGTCTCGAAGTCGAAGTCCTCGAGGGTCTTGACTGCGGGGAATCCGGCGGCGCGGATCCGTAAGTGGGCACCGGAGGCGTTGCGGGCACTGACTTCGCGTTCCAGGACGGCAGCGAGGTAGTCCTCATGGGTCCAACCGGCGTCACGGGCTTGGTCGGCCAGGCGGGCGGCGGCCTCGGTGATCCGCGGTGTTTTAAGCGAGGCAGCGAGGTAGGTGATCTGTTTGAGCGATTCGGTGCCCCCCGGCGTCGTGGTGTTCTTCGCCGATGCCATCAGCGGCTCTCCTGGACGTCGCTGATCCCGAACGCGCGGTCGTAATCGGACAGGTCCCGGGCGAGGTCATCACCAACGGCTGCCGCTGCGCGGGGCTGTTGGAACTGTTTG
>JBASAZ010000258.1:0-17129 GCA_049650845.1 Ornithinimicrobium sp. | reverse complement strand
TGCTGGCGCGCTCGGGGCGTTCGGTGCGTTCGCCGCGATCGCTGGGACGCTCGCCCCGGTCGGGACGCGAGTTGCGCATCCCCTGACTCGGCGCGAACGGGTTGTTGCCCGGGCGGGGGCCCGGCTTCACACCGGGACGACCGCCCTCGGAGCGACCTTCGCCTCGGCTCGAGCTGCGCTCGGCGGAGGGACGACCAGGCGCCCGTGGGGCGGGCTTGGGACCGCTGGGACGGGGGGCATTGGCGGCTGCTGGCGGCTCGGCCGACGTGGCCTCATCACCCTCGACAGGAGTCGAGGCCGGTGAGTCAACCGTCGGGGTGGCAACGGCCTTCTGGGCTTCAGCTGGGGCCGAGACGTCCGCCGCAGCGGGGGCCGGCGTCGGCGCTGCCGGTGCGGCCTCCGGGGGTGCCGGAGCGCTCGGGGCCGGCTTACGCGGCGCCGGCGAGTCGGAGGTCACTCTCGCGTCCGACTTCGGCTGCGGCGAAGTGCCGGGCGCCGCCTCGGACGCGTTCGCGGATTTCCCCTTGGGACCGGACTTCTTGGCCTCCGCCGGAGGATTCTCACGTATTTTGCGCACGACTGGCGGCTCGATGGTCGATGATGCCGACCGGACGAACTCTCCTTGTTCCTTCAGATGGGCGAGCAACTGCTTGCTCTCAACCCCGAGCTCTTTGGCGAGCTCATAGACCCGAACCTTGGCCACGTTTCTCCTACTGGTTGTGTCGTGGCCGGACCCGTGAGGGGCATGCGACCGCGACTATTGCTGGTGGGTGCTCATTGCTGAGTACTCATCGGGTGCTCATCAGCGTCTAACCCGCTTCCAATGATGGTGAACGAGGCTGGTCGCCTCGCTTTTCTGCGATGTGATGCTCAATCCATTGCATCACCTCATGATCATCCAGGTTGCCAGAGATGCGCAGGGCACGTCCAAACGCTCGACGCTGGCCTGCGGCCCGAGCGCACGACATGTCCAGGTGCAGGTATGCACCTCGACCTGGCGTGCGTCGACTGGGATCGGGTTGCACGAGAACCAGATGATCATCCGGTTGACTGCGGACACCGACTACTCGTAGCAGCCTGCTCTGCTCGTCTCGCTGACGACAACCGAGGCAGGTGCGCACGGGGGCACGCCTTGCGTTATCGGTCACGGCACCAGGATAGGCAGATTGTCTTAGTCTACAGGGTGCTCGGGGCTGGCCGTGTCGGATCGGATGTCGATCCGCCAGCCCGTCAGCTTGTTGGCCAGGCGAGCGTTCTGTCCTTCGCGCCCGATCGCCAGGGAGAGCTGGTAGTCGGGCACGATCACCCGGACCTGCTTGGTGTCGACGTCGACCACTTCGGCGCTGATGACCCGAGCCGGTGAAAGGGCGGAAGCCACGAACGCTGCCGGGTCGCTGGAGTAGTCGACGATGTCGATCTTCTCGCCCTGCAGCTCCGCCATCACCGCGCGAACACGCTGACCCATCGGCCCGATACACGCTCCCTTGGCGTTCACGCCGGGCGCCATCGCGTGGACGGCGATCTTCGTGCGGTGGCCAGCCTCGCGAGCCAACGCGGCGATCTCAACCGAACCGTCCGCGATCTCCGGAGCCTCCAGAGCGAAGAGCTTACGGACCAGGTTGGGGTGGGTGCGCGACAGCGTGATCAACGGGCCACGAGCGCCGCGCTTGACACTGACCACGAAACAACGCAGGCGTTGGCCATGTCGATAGCTCTCTCCGGGCACCTGTTCGGCGCTGGGGAGCTCTCCCTCCACGGTGCCGAAGTCGACGAGCACACTGCGCGGGTTGCTCGACTGCTGGATCAGACCGGAGACGATCTCGCCTTCACGATCCCGGAAGTCACCGAGCACCGCATCATCTTCAAGCTCTCTCATTCGCTGCATGATGACCTGACGGGCCGTGGCCGCGGCCACCCGCCCGAACCCCTCTGGGGTGTCGTCGAACTCGGGTCCGGAATCCGCTGGAATACCGTCCTCGCTCGCTGCTGAGGTCTCCCGCGCCCAGACCGTCACGTGGCCGCTCTTGCGGTCGAGCTCGACTCGCGCGCTGGCCGAAGCCTCGGTTCCTCGAACCCGTTCGTAGGCGCTGTGGGTGGCCTGCTCAATCGCGCTGACCAGTGTCTCCAGTGGTATTTCCCGCTCGGCGGCGATCCCCCGCAGCATTGCCATGTCGATATCCATCAGGGCGAGTCTCCTGTCGTGGGTCGGCTGAACTCGACCTGGACGACAGCCCGGTCGATGTCTTCGTAGGGCATCGCGCTGCCAGCGGTCGAGCCAAGATGTATGCCGTGGGGCCCGGCAGCCGTCAACCGGTCCTTCGTCACGCTGCCATCGCGCCGGGTCACCTCGAGCAACCGGCCAACGTTGCGACGGAACTGCTCGGCGGTCACCACAGGTTGTCCGACCCCGGGGGAACTGACTTCCAAGGTGTACGCCGCGGCGCCCATCACGTCAGCAGCGTCCAAGGCTTCGTTCACCGATCGACTGGCGTCGGCGACCTCATCCAAGCTCAATGGCTCCACCACGCTGGTGTGATCGTCATCGGGCAGTCCGGCGACGTCGCTCGCCACCGTGACCCGCACCAATCTGCGCTTACCGGCCGAGGTGACGCTCACCGTGTCGATCACGATGCGCAGGTCCGCCACCGCGCGCTCGCACGCTTGGCGAATCTGGGCACTGCCCGTCCCGCTGTCCATCCGCGCCTCCCTCTTCTGTTGTGTCGTGCCGCCGCAACGTCGCCCGCGACGGACCCGCCGCTCCGGAACTGGCCACTCTAGTCGTTCCGCCTCAGGGGTCCGTCTGCAATGATCCGCCCATGTCCGCCAGTCCTGCGATCGCGCGCGCGCCAACGCCGGTGCGCCGCCGAGCAGTTCTCGTTGGTCTCCTGGCCGGACCGGTCATCGCCGGAACGGCCTGCTCACCCGAGCGCGGCGATCAGCGGGTCGGCCCGACCGGCAGCGACGAGCCACTCCCGGTCCCCCCACCGACGCTGGCCCCGGACATGCCTGTGCTGATCGCCACCCTCGCCCGCACACGTGAGCTCGTCCGCGCCAGCACCGCGGCAAGCGGACCGGACGCCGACGCCACCGTGGCCGCGTCTGCGACCGCGTTCGGCACCCAGGAGCAGGTGTTGACGCAGATGGTGCAAGCCGCAGGCGACGATGCGGACGAGAGCGCCTCGACCCAGGAACCCACCCCGGATCGCGACGTGGAAGCCATCACCGACCTCGTGGTCGAATACTCCCTCGATGACTCGATCAGCCGGGAACTGCTGACCGTCAGCAGGGTCAACCTGCCCACGCTGATGTCGTTGCACGGGCAGCGCATCGCGGCGGCCCGGCTGCTGGGTGCTCCGGTGACCCTGCCCGCGTTGCGGGGGCCCCAGGGCCCAGGAGCCATCACGATGTTGGCGGCGTTACGACAAGCGGTGTACGGACTGGAGGTGTTGGCGGCCCGGTCGGTGCAGGACGAGCGGGAGGGCTATCGGGAGGCACTTTCTGCGCTGCGGGGCCCCACCCGGTTGATAGCCGCACTCGCTGGAGCGGCGGCGCCTGCGCCGCCGCTGGGCTACGGCCTGCCGGGAGCGCTGGGCACCGGCCGGCAACGTCGCTCCCTGGCTCGCGATCTGCTGCAGGCGTTGCCGGAAGCCATCATGGCGGGGTCCAGTGCACGAGCAACAGACGACGACGCCATCGCTGGCACCATCACGATGATGGCTCTGTCGGTGGCGCAGGGCGAGCGCTTCGGGGTGCCGATGGCCGGCTTCCCCGGCCTGACCGTTCCGGAAAGCGCTGAATCTGCCGACCGGAACGGCTAACCGGCAGGACCTGGCGAGGACGTGAGACATCTCAGGCCTCGACGAGGGCCTCAGAGACGTTGCGGCACACCAAACACGGTGTGCACGCCGCTGGAGAACATGGCGTGGTCCGGTGGGCGGATGCTCGGCAGATCCGGAAGGCCAGTGGCGGTCACGAGCCCGTCGTCCAACCGGGTCACTTCGGCCCGACGCAGCGGCCACGGACGGTGCGTGTTCGGCACCCACAGGCCACGACCGGCGATCTGGGTGTGCAGGCCGAACCGTGCACTGAGGAACAGCTCGGTGGGGCCAGGGTCGCCGATGGGCTCCAACGCGCGGACCTCGATGTCCGAGCTGGGGCGATGTGCTGCCGACCTGATGCCGTGGGGAAGACGCCGGCGGGTGCGGTAGCGGATGAGGTCATCGTGAAGGCCGGAGCCAGACATGGCTGCCCAGTAGTAGGGCACGTTGAATATCGCGCGGGCACTGGCGACCACCACTGAGCGCTCGGCCTCCAACGAGAGGAAGACGACCCCACGATGGCCTTCGTCGTCGGTGCTGTAGAGCCGAACGTTGGTCTCCCAAAACGAACCCAGGTACGGAACCGGCGGGCCTGTGCCGAGCCCGGCACGTTGCATCCGGAAGGGCAGCAGGCCAACCCAGGCCGACCCTGCGTGAATATCGGGACGCGCCCCCTGCGGCATGAACGGGGTCAGGACCTCCGGCGACACACGCCAGTGCAGGAAGGAGATGTCGGCCCAGAACTGGCTCATGATCACCCGGCTTCGCAAGGGTGGGCCTTGGCCCGCGGCAACGCCGGCCGACCCACGTCCCATCGCTGCGGCCTCGATCGAGGGTGACACGCAGATCAGGCGTCGGTCTCTGACTCTCCCGCCGCCTGCAGGCGCTCGATGTGCTCCGAAGCCTGCGCCTTGGTGAGGTCGGCCGAGATCTCCTCACCGGCTTGGCTGGCCAGGGTGTCCAGATAGCTGCGCTGCGACGCGGTCATCGGCTCATCTCCGCTCACCCAGTCGGCGGGATCCTTGTCCAGCTGATTGCCGGTCTGCGGGGTCGGGGAGCCCAGCGTTGCCGACTCGGAGTTGTGGTCAGTCGATTCCGTCATACGAGCAGCGTAGACACCACCCCCGACAGCACACCCCAGCGCCCCTCCATCCCTGGCTGTCTCCCTGCTTCCCCCGCAGTGCCCGGCCATACTGTGCGAGGCTTGGACACCGCACCGCCAGCAGCGGGGCCCCAGGACCCGGCACTGTGCGGATGGTGACGAACAGAAGCCGTCGGGCACTGCCCCATACTCAGCATCCATGCACGTCAGGAGATTTCGGTGAGCAATCGGTTAGCGGCGGCGACCTCTCCCTACTTACTGCAGCACGCAGACAATCCCGTGGACTGGTGGCCGTGGACGCCCGAAGCGTTCAGCCACGCGCGCGAGCGCAACGTGCCGATCCTGCTGTCGATCGGGTATGCCGCCTGTCACTGGTGTCACGTGATGGCGCACGAGTCGTTCGAGGATCAGCAGCTCGCCGAGCAGGTGAACGCCGACTTCGTGGCCATCAAGGTGGACCGCGAGGAACGCCCAGACGTCGATGCCGTCTATATGCAGGCCACCACCGCAATGACCGGTCATGGGGGGTGGCCGATGACGTGTCTGTTGACCCCGCTGGGTGAGCCATTCTGGTGCGGGACGTATCTGCCCAAGGTCCAGTTCAGCCACCTGTTGTCCTCAGCCGCGCAGACCTGGTCCGACCGGGAGGACGAGGTGCGCGCGGGCGGGGCACACATCGTCCACACCTTGAGCCGGGCCGCCGAAGCCGCCGAATCGAGTCAGGTCATCACCGCCGAGGTGCTCGATGGCGCAGTCGATGGCCTCCAGCGCGATTTCGACTCCACTCACGGCGGTTTCGGCGGTGCGCCGAAGTTCCCACCCTCGATGGTGCTTTCGTTTCTGCTCCGCCACAGCGCTCGAACCGGCGACGAGCGTGCCGACACGATGGCCCGTCAGACGTTGCGGGCGATGGCGCGTAGCGGTACGTACGACCAGATCGGCGGCGGCTTCGCCCGGTATGCGGTGGATGCGGCCTGGGTCGTGCCGCACTTCGAGAAGATGCTGTACGACAACGCGCTGCTGCTCCGTTCCTACACCGACCTGGCTCGCGTCAGTCACACCACGGCCACCGCCGACGACGCGGCCATGGCCGAGCGGATCGTTCGCGAGAGCGTCGACTGGCTCCTTCGCGAAATGTGGACCGAGCAGGCGGGATTCGCCTCGTCACTGGATGCCGATACCGACGGTGTCGAGGGAGCCACCTACGTGTGGACGCCCGAGCAGCTGGCTCAGGTTCTGGGTGAGGCAGACGGCCAGCGAGCGGCCGAGTTCTTCGTCGTCACGCCGCGGGGCACGTTCGAACACGGCACGTCGACGTTGCAGCGACCTCGCGAACCCGAGGATGAGCGCTGGTATGCCGACGTCCGCGAACGACTGGACCTGCACCGCACCTTGCGGGCCCAGCCGGGTCGAGACGACAAGGTGGTGACCGCGTGGAACGGCTGGCTGATTGCGGCATTGGCCGAAGCTGGCTGGTTCTTCGGCGAGCCTGACTGGATCGACGTGGCCGCCCGTTGTGCGGACCTGCTGCTCCGCGTCCACGTCGTCGATAGGCGGCTGCGGCGCAGCTCCCGGGACGGGGTGGTCGGCGAGGCCTCGGCAGTCGCCGAGGACTACGGCGGCCTGGCCGAAGGACTGCTGGCGTTGCACGCCGCGACCGCCGATCGTCGGTGGCTGGATTCGGCGCGCTGGCTCCTGGACACCGCGCGGTCCAGCTTCGGTCCCGAGTCCGACGATGGTGCGCCTAGCGCGGCCCTGCCGTTCCACGACAGCGCCGGCGACGTCACCGACCTGGTCATGCGTCCTCGCTCGCGGGGCGACAACGCCGAGCCCTGCGGCCAGTCAGCGCTGGCCGGGGCGCTGTTGCGCTACGGCGCGTTGGCGGGGTCGACCGAGCACCTGGACCAGGGGCGATCGGCGCTGGAGCCGATGGGTTCGATCGCCACGCAGGCTCCACGCTTCGCGGGGTGGGCTTTGAGCGCGGCCGAGGACGCGTTGTCCGGTCCCGTGGTGCTGGCTGTGGCCTCTGCCGATGGCTCGCTGTCGCGCGCATCCCGACACGCCCCGCCCGGGACGATGGTGCTCACAGGCCCAGTGGGTGACGCCGCCGGACTGGGTGACGATGTGCCCCCCATGCTCGAGCAACGCCCTGCGCTGCAGGGCCACGACACCGCATACCTGTGCCGGGGCACGGTCTGTCAGCCGCCGACGAACGACCCACGTCTGGTGATCGAGTCACTGCTCGACCGTGACTGGGACGATCGGCGCGAGCAGGCTCAGCGAAACTGAAGCGCGGTGTCGTAGCCGATCTTGAGCGTGAAGGCTCCGACCACCAGCACGAACACCCCGCGCACGAACCCACTGCCCAGCGCTACGGCAGTCCGCGCCCCGAGATACCCACCGGCCACGTTGCACGCGCCCATCAGCAACCCGATCTGCCACATCACAGCGCCCTGCGGGATGAAAACCACCAACGCCGCGAGATTGGTCGCGAAGTTGGCGATCTTCGCCTTGGCGCTGGCCTGCAGGAACCCATAGCCGAGGAGTCCGACCAACGCGAACACCAGGAACGAGCCCGTCCCGGGGCCGAGCGCCCCGTCGTAGACCCCGATCGAGAAACCGATCACTCCAGCCATGATGAGGTGCATCCGACCGGAGAACCGAAGGGCGGAGATCGACCCCACCCGAGGCTTGAGCACCGTATAGAGACCGACCGTGATCAGCACGACCAGGATGATCGGGTTGAAGGCGGACTTGGGGATCTGCGAGGCCACCAAGGCCCCACAGACGCTGCCCCCGAAGGCGCATACGGCCAGCGGGGCCGCAGTCCGCAGATCAGGGCGCACCCGGCGCAGATAGGTGATCGAGCTCGTCGTGGTCCCGCAGATGGAGCCGAGCTTGTTGGTGGCCAGAATCTGAACCGGACTGGCCGACGGAAACCCGATCAGCAGTGCCGGCAGTTGAATCAGCCCCCCGCCTCCCACCACCGCATCCACCCATCCTGCGGTGAAGGCCGCCAACACCAGGAAGACCAGCAGGGTCAGCGACAGCTCCTCTATCACGGTCTCGGAGCGGCCTCGGCGCCCTGCCAGCCGGCCACGATCGCAGCCACCTCGCTCAGCACCTGGGCCGTGGCGTCCGGAGTGGCGTCGACCTGCACGCTCTGATCGTGCGGAATGCTGCTGTGCGGCACATGAATAGCGCGCATACCGACCTGTTGCGGACCCCAGACGTCTTCGTAGAGCCGGTCGCCGACGTAGACACACTCCTGGGGGTCGGCGCCCACCGCCCGCGCCGCCGACCGGAAGGCTTGTGCGTGCGGCTTCACCCAGTCGATCTCGCTGGAATACACGTCGCCGTCGATGAGGTCGAGCACGCCGTCACGGGCAAAGATGTCCCGGTGGTAGTCACGGCTCCAGATCGTGTTGGACAACACCCCCACCGCGATCTCCTGACCGCGAAGCCACGTCCACAACGGCAGGACCTCTGGATCGGTGAACGTATGCGGTTCCCATTCCTTTTCGTAGGCGTGCCGGGCCGACTCGGTGGCTAGTTCGGTCAGCGCCATCCCCAGTCGTTCGCTGGACCCCGACAGGATGTCGGCCAACCGAGCGCTGACGTGCCTACTGCGGCCGGCCGCCGCCCATTCGGCGTCCACGGTGACCAGAACCTGCGCCAACGCCGCGGCGGCTTCAGGGTCGTCGGGATGGGCACTGTCGGCATACGCGCGCCGCCAGATGTCCGCCACATCCACCGTGTGCCAAGGCGTGAGCGTGCCACCCCAGTCGAAGATCACCGCGCGGATCTGGGACATCAGCGCGGGGCATCGCTGCTGGCGTCGGACTGCACCTCACCGCGGACCTCGGCCAGGATCTGCACGGCCGCGTGGTCTACCGCGATCTCGTGCCGCTGGCCGCTGCGCCGGTCCTTGACTTCGACAACGCCGTTGGCCAGCCCGCGGCCGACCACCACGATGGTGGGCACGCCGAGCAGCTCCGCATCCTTGAACTTCACCCCGGGCGATACCTTGGCCCGGTCGTCAAAGATCACCTGGACGCCGCTGGACTCGAGTTCGGCGACCAGCGACTCGGCGGCCTCGAAGACCGCCTGGTCCTTGCCCGTCGCGACGACGTGCACGTCGGCCGGGGCCACCTCGCGCGGCCACACCAGCCCGATCTCGTCGCAGGTGGCTTCGGCGATGGCCGCAACGGCACGGCTGACCCCCACCCCGTACGACCCCATCGTCACGGTGACCAACACGCCGTGTTCGTTGAGCACCTGCAGGCCGAGCGCCTCGGCATACTTGCGGCCCAGCTGGAAGATATGGCCCATCTCGATGCCCCGGGCCAGGGTCAGCGTGCCGCCTCCGTCCGGGCTGGGGTCCCCCTCACGGATCTGCGCCGCCTGGATCGTGCCGTCCGCCTCAAAGTCCCGACCGTGGACCAGGTTGAAGACGTGCTTGCCGTGTTCGTCGGCACCGGTGACCCAGGCCGAGCCGCGGGCGACCGCCGGGTCCAGCAGATAGCGGATCCCCGAGGCCTTGTCCGCACCCAACACTCCCGGCCCGATGTAGCCCTTGGCCAAGCTCGGGTGCTGCGCGAAGTCCGTGGGCTCGAACGCTTCGACTTCGGCCGGGGCAACCGCCGCAGCCAGCCGTTTGCCATCCACCTCGCGGTCCCCCGGGACGCCGATGGCCAGGGGCGTTCGGCTGCCATCGGGATGTGCCAGCATCACGATGACGTTCTTCAGGGTGTCGGCGGCGCTCCATTCCCGACCATCCTCCCGAGCTACCGAGGCATTTGCCGCGCGCACCAACGTGTCGATGGTAGGGGTGTCGGGCGTGTCGTGGACCTGGGCCGACGGGGTGTCAGTCGCGTCGAGCTCGGCAGCCTGGGGCATTGTGACCGCTTCCACGTTGGCGGCGTACCCGCTCGCTTCGCAGCGCACGAACGTGTCCTCACCGTGTGCGCTGACGGCCAGGAACTCTTCACTTGCCGATCCGCCCATGGCTCCGGAGTCCGCGTGCACGATCACGTAGTCGAAACCCAGTCGGTCGAACAGCGAGATGTATGCCGCGCGGTGCCGTTGGTAGGCCGCATCGAGACCAGCGTCGTCGATATCGAAAGAATAGGAATCTTTCATGGTGAACTCTCGGCCTCGCAACAGCCCAGCGCGGGGGCGAGCTTCATCTCTATACTTCGTCTGAATCTGGTAGAGCGTGAGCGGCAGCTCCTTATACGAGGAGAACATGTCCTTCACGGCTAAAGTGAACATCTCTTCGTGCGTCGGGCCCAGCAGCATGTCGACGCCCTTACGGTCGACGAGACGAAACAGGTTGTCTCCGTACTCATTCCACCGGCCGGAGGTCTCATAAGGCTCACGGGGCAGAAGGGCGGGAAAGCGCATTTCTTGGCCGCCGATCGCGTCCATCTCTTCGCGGACGACTTTCTCCACGTTGCGCAACACCCGCAGCCCGAGGGGCAACCACGTGTACACCCCCGGAGCGGCGCGCCGCACGTATCCGGCTCGCACCAGGAGCTTATGTCCGGGCAGTTCGGCGTCGGCAGGATCTTCGCGCAGGGTGCGCAAGAAGAGGGTGGACAGGCGCAGGGCCACGTCGGTGCTCCTTGGTCGTGAGTATGCAGTCCGCATGAGGTTGCGGACGTCCGCGCCACGATATCCCGCCACCGGACTGCATCCGCACCCTGCGCGCCGGCCGGCACGCTGCCTGAGAGTCGCTGCGCTTCAGCGCGGACCAACCGCGGTCACCCCTGTGCTGCAGCCACCAGACGATCCACATCCTCAGCGTTCGTGTACGGGGCAATACCTGCTCGAACCGCTCCTTCGTCGCCCAGTCCGAGGCGCCGCGACGCCTCGATCGCATAGAAGTTGCTGGCCGGAGCGTTCACGCCAGCGGCAGCACATCGCCGGCTGACTTCGGCGCTCGGCACGTCCGAGAGCCGGAAGTACACCGTTGGCGTGCGGTCAGTGGCCCGCGAATAGCGCACTAACCCGGGCAGTCGATCCAGCCCGTGCTCCAGTCGCTGGCGCAAACCGTCCTCGTGCGCCTGCACCTGGGCATAGGCACGGATCAAGCGCTCACGACGCGGACCGGTGGCGACATCGGCAAGGTCGGCGATGAAGTCGACGGCTGCCGTCACTCCCGCCAAGGTTTCGTACGGCAGCGTGCCCAGCTCGAAGCGCTCCGGGACGCGGGACGGTGACGGGAGCAGCTTGGCCGGATGCAGCGAGGACAACACCCGCGCCGTGCCGACCAACACACCACAATGCGGCCCGAAGAACTTGTACGGGGAGCAGGCGATGAAGTCGACGCCCAGCGTGTCCATGTCGATGCTCTGGTGTGGAGCCAGATGCACGGCGTCAAGAAAGACCAGCGCAGAGCGCTCTCGAGCCGCAGCGGCGATCGCGGCCACATCCGGAACCGTGCCGAGGACGTTCGAGGCCCCGGTCAAGGCGACCAGCCTGGTCCTCGGCGACATGGCGGCGGTGACTGCCTCGATCGGCAACTCGGACGTGGCTGGGTCGAAGTGGGCCCACTTGATGGTGGCGCCGACGGCCTGGGCGGCCTGCACCCACGGACGCACGTTGGCGTCGTGGTCCATCGAGGTCACCACGACCTCATCGTGCGGACCCCAATCGGCCGAAAGGGTGCGGGCCAGGTCATAGGTCAACGTGGTCATGCTTCGGCCGAAGATCACCGAGTCCGCAGATGCACCCACCAGATCGGCCATCGCTTCACGCGCACCCGTCACGATGTCGTCCGCCCGGCGGCCCGTGGCCGTTCCCCGGTCCCGGTTGGACAACCCGGCGAGCATCGCCTCCGACATGGCGGCGGCAACCGTGCTGGGGGTCTGAGTGCCACCAGGACCGTCGAAGAACGCGGTGCCGGTGGCCAACGCGGGGAAATGGGACCGCACGGCGTCGATGTCGTAGACCACGGATCTCATCCTAGGTCTCTCGATGCCTGCGGGTGCCGGATGTGAGGATCACAGCAGAATCGTGCTGAACGAGCCGGTCTGTCTCATCCCTACCCGGCGGTAGGTCGCCAAGGCGGCGGCGTTGTAGTCGTTGACGTACAGGGTCACCGTGGGCGCCACGTGACGCAAGGTGTGCTCGATGACCGACGCCATGGCGGGCACCGCGAGCCCCTGGCCCCGATAGTCCGGGTGGACCCACACCCCTTGGATCTGCGCCACCCCCAAAGCCACGGACCCCAGGTCGGCCTTGAACACCACGCGACGGTCCTCGGTCCTGATCAGCGTGCGGTTGGCCCGCAGCAAGCCGGCGACGGCGCTGCGGTATGCCGATCCGGAACCTCGATAGGGCGGATAGCCGATCTCCTCGGTGAACATGGCCTCCGCGGCAGGCGTCACCACGTCGAGCTCCTCCAGGCGGCCCAGTCGCACCGCTGGATCCAGCATCGACCCGCGCCCGGACGGCAGTGTCTTCATGGTCAGCACCGGTTGATCCAGCCGGATCTCACGCGCCGGGCCCCACGAGGCAGACAGCTGCGACCACATCTGTTGGACCTGCTCGGCCGGCCCAAACAGGGATGAAGCCAACTTCCGGCGCGTGCTGACTCGTTCGGCCAAGGCCGCGATCGCCGCCCTGTTCCCTTCCACGGGCACGACATTGGCCGCAGACCAGCACAGCGCGGGGGTCCGCCCTCGGTCGTGGGCGAACACCGCCGCCCGTCCGTTGGCCAACCCCCCTTCGAGGATTCTCGCGGCCACGAACACGTGCAGAACCGGATCTCGCGCGCACACCGACAGGGCCCAGTCACGGTCACCAGCGCGCAGAGCCCTAGCCGCTCCGACGCTTCGCACCATGCCACCAGCCTGCCGCATGGCCTAGTGGCTGTCGATCCACTGTCCTTCGATCAGCCCGTCCACTACTCGCGGTAGGTTGGAGCCGGATCGCAACGGGGCACCCTTGCGCTCCAGCCCCTGAACCAGCAGGATTCGTCTCCTAGGAGGACTTCCGTGAAAGCAGCGCCGCTTACCGCAGAAACACGCCAGCACACTCTTGTACAGCTCGCAGAGAGTGCTCAGGATGGCCCGGAGCTCGATGTTCTCGTCATCGGAGGAGGCGTTACCGGCGCGGGCGTTGCCCTGGATGCCGCCACCCGGGGGTTGAACACGGTGGTGGTGGAAAGCCAGGACTGGGCCTCCGGAACGTCCCAGTGGTCCACCAAGTTGGTGCACGGTGGGTTGCGCTACCTGCAGATGTTGGACTTCAAGCTCGTGCACGAAGCGCTCACCGAGCGGGGGTTGTTGTTGACCAAGCTGGCTCCCCATCTGGTCAAGGCCATGCCGTTCCTCATTCCGCTGGAGCATCGGGTCTGGCAACGCGCCTACTACGGGGCCGGCGTCACGCTCTACGACGCGTTGGCCAACATCATGCCGGGCAAACGCGCCCTCCCGATCCACCAGCACCGCTCCCGCAAGGGGTTGCAGAAGAAGTTCCCCGACTTCAAACCAGACCAGGCCATCGGCGCGGTGGAGTACTACGACGCGACAGTGGATGACGCCCGCCTGGTCTTGACGCTGGTTCGCACGGCAGTCTCCTACGGCGCCAGCGCTGCGAGCCGCACCCAGGTCGTGGAGATCACCAAGGACGGCAGCGGCCGAGCCAACGGCGCGGTGCTACAAGACCTCGAGACCGGCGAGCGGGTCACCTGCCGGGCCAAGCACATCATCAACTGCACGGGCGTGTGGACCGATGATGTGGGCGACCTCGCGGACACCGAGGGTGGCCTCAGTGTGCTGGCCTCCAAGGGCATTCACCTGGTGATCCCGCGCGAGCGTCTCAAAGGCACCTCTGGCGTGCTGATCCAGACCGAGAAGTCGGTGCTGTTCTTCGTCCCGTGGTCCCGCTACTGGATCGTCGGCACCACAGACACGCCATGGGAGGAGGACCGGCTGCACCCGGTGGCCACC
The DNA here is from genome assembly GCA_049650845.1 of Ornithinimicrobium sp. GTDB lineage: Bacteria > Actinomycetota > Actinomycetes > Actinomycetales > Dermatophilaceae > Ornithinicoccus. The sequence goes on along the minus strand of JBASAZ010000258.1, from coordinate 3,249 downwards.
TCGGCCGACATCGACTACGTCCTCGAGCATGCCAACGCCGTGTTGACCACGACCTTGACCCGTGACGACATCGTCGGTTGGTATGCGGGCCTGCGCCCGTTGCTGCAGCCCGGCACCAAGGAGGGCACCAGTTCCTCGAAGGTCAGCCGCGAGCACACCGTGGCCAGCCCCATCCCCGGCCTCACCGTGATCGGTGGAGGCAAGCTGACGACATACCGAGTGATGGCCAAGGATGCGGTCGACTTCGCGCTGGGCGATCAGGCCAAGGACCTGGCGTGCATCACCGACGAGATCCCGCTGCTCGGTGCGGTCGGCGAAGGCGCCACCCGCCGCACCATGCCGCAGTTGCAGAAGCAGTTCGGCTGGAGCGACATGATGGTCGACCACCTGCTGCACCGGTACGGCTCGATGATGTACGAGCTGCTCGAACTCATCGAAGAGGACCCCTCGCTCGCTCAACCCCTCACCGAAGCGCCCGCATATCTGCGAGCCGAGATCGCCTACGCCTGCAGCCACGAGGGTGTGCTGCACATGGAGGACCTGATGATGCGCCGCACGCGTCTCATCTACGAGATTAAGCACAAGGGTGTCGATGCCCTGCCCGAGATCGCGGCCATCGCAGCCGAAGTCCTGGGCTGGGACAGCGCCAAGGAGGAGGCGGAGATCACCTCATACCGCGAGCAGGCGAAAGCCGAAGAACTGGCCGCCCAGCAGCCGGACGACGCATCGGCCGCCGAGGTGCGTGGGCTCGTCGGTGACCCCACGACACTGCAGCCAGTCGGCTAGGCCCCTCACACATCCGGTCAGGCGCGGCGCCATCCGGCCCCGCGCCAGGTAGCTCAAGAATGGAGACAGGTATATGGGAGAAGTGTTCTTACTCGAGGTGATGGGCACAGCGATGCTGCTGTTGCTCGGTTGCGGTGTGGTAGCCAACGCCATCCTCCCCAAGACCAAGGGTTTCAACGGCGGATGGCTGTTGATCAACTTCGGCTGGGGCCTGGGTGTCTTCGCAGGTGTCTTCGTGGCGGCCAAGTCCGGTGCGCATATCAACCCCGCGGTGACGTTCGGCCTGATAGCCAACGGTGCGGACAACTTCGGCGGTGACGCCGCCCTGGAGATCAACTTCGTCAACACCCTCGTCTACCTGGCCGCTGAGATGCTCGGTGCGTTCATCGGCGCCGTGCTGGCGTGGGCCGCCTACAAGCAGCACTTCGACCAGGACGCTGACCCGGCCGTCAAGCTGGGCGTGTTCTCCACCGGCCCCGAGCTCCGCAACTACGGGTGGAACTTCGTCACCGAGGTGCTCGGAACGTTCGTGCTGGTCTTCGTCATCTTGGCCTTTGGCAACGCTCCGAACGAGCTGGGCCCGTTGGCCGTCGCGTTACTGGTTGTCGGTATCGGCGCCAGCCTGGGTGGTCCGACCGGCTATGCGATCAACCCGGCTCGTGACCTCGGTCCTCGGATCGCCCACGCGCTGCTCCCCATCCCAGGAAAGGGCTCTAGCGACTGGGCCTACTCGTGGGTTCCCGTCGCCGGACCGATCGTCGGCGGCGTGCTGGCAGGCCTGTTGGGCGCTGCTGTCTTCTAAAGAACGTGCACCATCGGCCGGATGCCCCCTGAAATCATCCGGCCTCGACCGTAGAAACCGCACAATGACGTGGAGGAGAAACACTCATGGCCGAATATGTCATGTCCATCGACCAAGGAACGACCAGCTCGCGTGCCATCGTCTTTACCCACGACGGCAAGATCCACTCGACTGGCCAAAAAGAGCACGAGCAGATTTTCCCCAAGGCCGGTTGGGTCGAGCACGACCCCGCCGAGATCTGGACGAACGTGCGGGAGGTCGTCGCCTCCGCGCTGTCGCGCGGGAACATCACGCACAACGACCTCGCCGCGGTCGGCATCACCAATCAACGGGAGACGGCCGTCGTCTGGGACAAGAACACCGGCGACCCGGTCTACAACGCCATCGTCTGGCAGGACACCCGCACGGATAAGATCGCCGCAGAGCTCGGCGGCGACGAGGGTCCCGAGAAGTACAAGGCGATCTGTGGCCTGCCGTTGGCGACCTACTTCTCCGGGCCGAAGGTCAAGTGGATCCTGGACAACGTCGACGGTGCCCGTGAAAAGGCGGAGAACGGCGATCTGATGTTTGGCAACACCGACACCTGGGTGCTGTGGAACATGACCGGCGGTCCGGACGGCGGTCAACACGTCACGGACGTGACCAACGCGTCGCGCACGATGTTGATGGACCTCAAGACGCTCGATTGGCATGAGGACACCGTCTCCGACTTCGGAATCCCGATGTCGATGTTGCCGACCATCAAGTCGTCCTCGGAGGTCTACGGGAAGGGCCGTGGCGGCGGTTTGCTCCCGGATGTGCCCATCGCCGGCATTCTCGGTGACCAGCAGGCGGCCACCTTCGGCCAGGCCTGCTTCGAGAAGGGCATGTCGAAGAACACCTACGGAACCGGTAACTTCATGTTGCTGAACACCGGCACCGAGATCGTCCCGAGCGAGAACGGCTTGCTCACGACCGTCTGCTACAAGATCGGTGATCAGGACGCGATCTATGCCCTTGAGGGGTCGATTGCGGTCAGCGGTTCGCTGATCCAATGGCTGCGGGACAACATCGGTCTCATCGACGATGCCCCGCAGATCGAGGAGCTCGCGAAGGGTGTCGACGACAACGGTGGCGCCTACTTCGTGCCTGCCTTCTCGGGCTTGTTTGCGCCGCACTGGCGCGACGACGCCCGTGGTGCCATCGTGGGCTTGACCCGATTCGTCAACAAGGGCCACATCGCCCGAGCCGCTCTGGAGGCCACGGCTTACCAGACGCGCGAAGTGCTGGAAGCCATGAACGCGGACTCCGGTGTCGACTTGACCGAGCTGCGTGTGGACGGTGGCATGATCGCCAACGAGTTGCTGATGCAGTTCCAGGCCGACATCCTCGGTGTCGACGTCGTGCGACCAGAGGTCGCCGAGACGACCGCGCTCGGCGCCGCCTATGCGGCCGGCATCGCTGTCGGATTCTGGTCGGGTGAGCAGGACGTCATCGACAACTGGAACGAGGGGCAGCGCTGGACGCCCAGCATGGACAAGGACGAGAGCGACCGGTTGTTCCGACAGTGGAACAAGGCCGTCACCAAGACCCTCGACTGGGTCGACGACGACGTGGAGTGAAACCGCGGAGGCCGTCAGCCTCCCGAGCGCGACAGCAGCGGATCACTGCCACCTGGTGGC
>JBASAZ010000257.1:0-2868 GCA_049650845.1 Ornithinimicrobium sp. | reverse complement strand
GGGGCATCGAGCGGGCACGGGTCGCTGCCCACACCGCCGATGTCGCCGCTGGTGGGCCACATCGGCCAGTGGGGCACCAACCCGCTGGGCGTGCTGCAGGCCGGGGCCGAGCAGGCCCAGGCCGCCGGAGGCACCACCTTCGAGCTTCGCCTGTGGCGGCGCGCCATCGTCGGGTACTCACCGGAGTGGAACCGAGGCGTGCTGGGCGACCTCGACACCTTCCGCAGCCGCGGCGGGCTCAGCGCCCTGTCGCCGTATCTGAACGCGGGCATCGTCCAGACGGACGCCCCCGATCATCGACCGCAGCGCGCTGACCTCAACCCCGGGTTCACCAAAGGCGCGTTGGCGGCGCTGGCCTCCCAGATGCGCGAGAGTGTCGAGGCGCACCTGCCGGAGGGTGATTTCGAGGCGGCTCACTGGGCCTCCACTGTCGTGCGGACGGTGCTGTCGGCCACCTTCCTGGGCACCCAGGAGGTCGACCCGGTGCTGGATCGTTGGCTGGGGCCGATGGAGCAGCCGCTGCCGGCCCCCTTCCTGCCGCGGCCACTGCGCTTTCGGGCGATGAACGCCCGGTTGCGCGAGGCCCTCGCCGACCCGCCGCCGGGCAGCCTGGCGCAGACCTTCGCCGGGCACGGCGGACTCGACGAGATGAGGGTCGCGCTCGCGGCCGGCTACGACACCACGGCGCACACCCTCGCCTGGCTGGTGGCGCACGCCGCGCAGGACCCTGATCTGCTCGACCCGGCCCAGCACGACGCGGCCATCAAGGAAACGCTGCGGCTCTATCCGGCCGGGTGGACCGGCAGCCGTCGGGCCTCGCGTGACGTCACGGTGGACGGCGTGGATATCCCCAGCGGGACGTTGGTGCTCTACAGCCCCTATCTCACGCACCGCGATCCCGCCTTGTGGGAACACCCGACGCGCTTCGCCCCCCACCGGTTCGCGCAGAGCCCGGTGCCGTCGTGGGGCTACATCCCGTTTGCGGCCGGTCAGCGGACCTGCCTGGGGCGGCACTACGCGCACCTGCTGATGAGCACCGTCCTGGAAGCGGTGCGCGGGCGAGACCTTCGCTTCCTCGACGGCGACCTCAGCCCTCGGGCGGGCGTCACGTTGCGCCCAGCGGGCCCGGTGAACCTCCACCTCAGTGCTCATCACCGCCGCAGCACGGTCGGCCGTGCCGGCCAAGACGCCCATCCAGAAGGAGCTCCATGAGCAGGATCGTCATCATCGGAGCCGGGCTCGCGGGCCTGGCCACGGCATGCCATCTCAGCCGCACGGGGCACGACGTCACCGTCGTGGAGTCCCGCTCCCAGGTGGGCGGGCTGGCCGGCGAGCAACATCAGGACGGCCACGTCTTCGACCTCGGCCCCACCGTGTTGACTATGCCCGACCTGATCGAGTCGACCCTTCGGGCGGCCGGCGGCAGCCTGGACCTGTTGCCGATGACCCAGCTGGACCCGGCATACCGGGCGTTCTTCGCCGACGGCTCGCAGATGGACATCTGGAGCGATCACGCCACGATGCGGGACCAGATCGCGGCGATGAGTGGACCGGAGGACGCACAAGCCTTCGATGAGTTCGTGCCCTGGCTCAAGCGCCTCTACGACATGGAGATGCCGCACTTCATCGACCGCAACTTCGACTCCCCGTTGGGCCTGGTCAAGGCACCGAAGCCGGCGTTGGGCCTGGTCAAGATGGGTGCCTTCGGCAACCTGTCCTCGTTGGTGGCCAAGCGCTTCACCGACGAGCGGTTGCACCGGTTGTTCACCTTCCAGGCGTTGTATGCCGGGTTGGCGCCGCACGAGGCGCGCGGCATCTACGCCGTCATCTCCTACATGGACGCGATCAACGGGGTGTTCTTCCCCGACGAGGGCATGCACGCGCTGCCCCGGGCGATGGCCCAGGCCGCGCAGGAGGCCGGGGTCACGATCCGACTCGACACGCCCGTCACCGTGCTGCCGCGCGACGGTTCCGGGCGGGTGACCGGCGTGGTGCTGGGCGATGAATACCTGGCCGCCGACGCGGTGGTCTGCACGACCGACGTGTCCACGGCATACCGGACGCTGCTGGCGGACGTGCCGACCCCGCTGTCGTTGCGGCGTCCGCGCTACTCACCCTCGGCCGTGGTCTGGCACGTGGGCACCCGGGACGCCTCGGCCGATCACCTCTTGCACCACAATATCCATTTCGGGCACGAGTGGGAGCGCAGCTTCGACCAGCTCATCGGCGACGGCACGCTGATGAGCGACCCGTCGCGGCTGGTCACGCTGCCCACCGTCACCGCGCCGGACCGAGCGCCGGAGGGTGGGAGCACGATGTTCGTCCTGGAGCCGGTGCCCGATCTGTCCGGCACGGTGGACTGGCAGGAGCAGCGCGAGCCGATGCGCGCACGCTTGTTGGAGTTTCTGGAGCGCGGCGGATATCCCACCGACATCCGCACCGAGCAGCTGGTCACTCCCGCGGACTGGGCCGATCAGGGCCTGGCCTCGGGCACTCCGTTCTCGCTGTCGCACCTGTTCCGGCAGACCGGGCCGTTCCGCCCCCGCAACGCACCGCGCAACATCCCGGGTCTGTTCTTTGCGGGGATGGGCACCACCCCGGGGGTCGGCGTCCCGATGGTGCTGATCAGCGGCAACCTGGCCGCGCGCCGCGTGGTGTCGTACCTGGACGCGATGGCCGCATGAGGGACACAGCCCCGAGCGCGGACCATGCCCTGTGCCGGCAGATCACCCGCCAGCACGGCACCACGTACTACTGGGGTGCCGCGATCCTGCCGCGCGAGCACCGATACGACGTGTATGCGGTCTACGCGCTGTGCCGGATGGCCGACGACATCGTGGACGCACCGGGCGCGACCAGCGGCGACCC
>JBASAZ010000256.1:0-9094 GCA_049650845.1 Ornithinimicrobium sp. | reverse complement strand
GCTGGATGGGGGATCGGGACGACCTGTGCGTAGTGGGCGATCCGGCGCAGACCATCTATTCCTTCACCGGCGCCACGCCTCGCTATCTCACCGAGTTCTCGCAGCGCTTCCCCGCCGCGGTCAGGGTGCAGCTCGTCCGCAACTATCGCAGCAGCCCGCAGATCATCGACGTGGCGAATGCCGTCCTGCCCCTGGACACCGCGCGGTTGCGCTCCCAACAGGACTCCGGACCGCGCCCCGAGCTCACGACATACCCCGACGATGAGGCCGAAGCACACGGTGTGGCGCAGGCCATTCGGGATCGGGTCCGGCAGGGGGCCGCCCCCGGCTCGATGGCGGTGCTCTTTCGGACGAACGCACAGTCACAGGCCCTGGAGGCGGCCTTGTCGCAGCTCGACGTCCCGTATCTGGTCCGTGGCGGCGAGCGCTTCTTCTCGCGCACCGAGGTGCGCGGTGCCATTGTCCTGCTGCGCGGTCAGGTGCGCAGCGATGATCCCAGCACTGCGCTGGCAGATCGGGTCCGCGATGTCCTGTCCTCACTCGGCCACGGGACGCAGGCTCCCGCGGGCGGAGCGACCCGTGATCGCTGGGAATCCCTGGAAGCGTTGATCCAGCTGGCGCAGAGCCTGGAAGGCGATGGACCACGGGTGGCCATGGCGGAGTTCGTCGGCGAACTCGACCGACGGATCAGTGAGCAACACGCACCGAGCGTCGATGGGGTGACGTTGGCCTCGTTGCACGCAGCCAAAGGGTTGGAGTGGGATCACGTCTTCGTCATCGGCTGTAGCGAAGGGCTCCTGCCGATCACCTTGGCCGAGGGACCGGCCCGGATCGCCGAAGAACAACGGCTGCTCTATGTCGCGCTCACCCGGGCACGTCACCATCTGGACCTGAGCTGGGCCAGCAGTCGCAGCACCGGGGGGCGGGCCAGCCGCAAACTCAGTCGGTTCCTCGTCCCCGCTGCTGAGCTGCTCGGCGTCCCCGAACACGGCCCGTCGGCTCGTCTGCATCGATCGGCCAAACCCCGCAAGCCGAGAGCGCGAGCCGTATGCCGCACGTGCGGCAACGACCTGTCCGGCGCCGCCGAACGCAAGATCGGTCGATGCGCATCGTGTCCGGCCACCTACGAGGAGTCCGTGTTCGAGGCTCTGCGGCAGTGGCGCAGCGAGACCGCGACCGCGGCCAAGGTGCCAGCGTTTGTGGTCTTCACCGACGCAACCCTGACCGCCATCGCCGAGCAGACCCCGAAGGACGCCGCCGGCCTCCTGGCGATCTCTGGAGTCGGCTCCCGCAAGCTCGACCTCTACGGCCAGGACGTCCTACGAATTCTGACGTCCGCATAACGCCGTTCGCAGGTTCGGATAAATGTGTTGCGCGCTGCGAGCGACACGGCGTACCGTCGTTCCTGTTCCGCAACCGCTTCGCGTTGTGGGTGAGTGAGATCGGAAAGGAGGCTGCGCGATGAAGACAACCACGACCTTTGGCGGGCACGCCTCCGGTTGCTTTTCCACTGCTCACCAGCCACGCCTGGGTGGCCTCGAGCGTGGGCGACCAGCCCCGCACGCGCGGCGTGTCGCACGCTGCCCACTGGTGAGCCCCCACGCTCCGGTTGCTGAACGTCAGATGACCTGACTCCCTTCACCGGCCACGGAGCGCCTGTCCTCACCGACACCATCCATGGCCGTTCTGCGCATCGCCGCAGTTGTGAAAGGAACATCTCGTGTCTACGCAGACACCCAGCAGGTCGCACACCCTCACGGTGCGGGTCCCGGCCGCGAGCCCGGACCTTCCGTGTCATGAACACCCCCCTGACCTGTGGTTCGCCGAGAACCCCGTCGACGTCGAAGCGGCGAAAAGGCTGTGCGCCCCCTGCCCGCTACGCGAAGCCTGCCTGGCTGGAGCCCTCGATCGGGCCGAACCCTGGGGAGTGTGGGGTGGTCAGTTCGTGATGGATGGCGAAGTGGTGGCCCGCAAGCGAGGTCGAGGTCGGCCGCGCAAGGACGAAGCAGCCTAAGCGTGGCTCACGGGTGCTCCCCACACGCCAGGTGACGTGGCCATTGACGCGTCGTGACGTGCGGCCAGGGCAGGGCCACCTCCCAGGTCACACCGACCGGCGGGCTGAGTGACCGGAGGTGGGCGCGGACCAGCATGGTGGTCAGGCTGGCCACAGTCGTGGAGAGGGTCGGTTCCGTGCTGACCTCGGCGGCCCAGTCGCTCGGCGAGTGGCCGAGCTGGGCGGCGATCAGCGGCCATGCGGTGTCTCGATCGCGGCGGGTCAGGTCCAGGCAGGTCAGACAGGGTCCGTCGGCACTGTTGCCGAGCAGGGGTCCCAGCACGGCGCGGTGGTGGCTGATCACGACCGGCAGGTGCGCCTGCCCGGAGCGCACCCACCAGGTGCGGTCGCGCGGACCGACGGCGTCGCGGACGACCAACACCGTCAAGGCGGGCGGCTGCGTCGGGTCGAAAACCTCGCTGACGCCGGCCGTCCCTGCGGTGCGAAGGTGATCTCGGATCGAGTCGGGGACGGCGCCGCGACCGAGCACGACCACCACGCCGTCGCGGATATCCCGAGCTGCCACCCCCGCATGTCCCCGGCCCGGCCGCGTCGACTCCTCGACCACCAGGCCGTGGGCATGCAGCACGTCCAGCAGCTCCAGCGCGCGGGAGGCGCTCAGCCCCCAGCCCCCGGCACTGGTCAACAGCACCCCAGGGCCCCGGCGTAGCGGCGTGGATGGTCTCTGCGGGGCACCGTCCAGGGACAGCAACCACCCGGCTTCGGCCTCACTCAGACCGGCCATGACGATGCCGTGCTCGGGGTTGAGTCCGAACTGGACTTCGCCGACCCCGCGGCGCACCGGCCGGGCCCGGGCCCGCAATGTCACACGCTGCGCGATGACGTCTCCCGGATGCTGCGGCATACCCGAAGGGTGTCAGGTCAGTGCTGATGTGACCGTCGCTTGTCCACAGGCCTGCGCCGGGCTGTGGTGGCCGCGAAGGGGGAGGCATATGACGAAGGGCGGCTCACCGGAGCCGCCCTTCGTCGGTAACGCTGTCGGTGTGGCGAGGTCAGGCGCTGGGAGCCTTGCCTAAGATGCGGTTCAGGTTCGTGCTGCAGACCGGGCAGGTGCCTTTGGCCATGCGGCGACCGTTGGTCTCGACAACCCGACCCTCGGCTTCGCGCTTCTCCTTGCACTTCACGCAGTAGAACTCGCCCTGATAGGTCTCGGTGCTTTCTGCCATGTTTCCTCCTCGTCGTAGAGCGGCTCGCACGCACGGTCGTGCGTCGGTGGTGCGGCCGGATTCAGTCTTACCTTAGCCCCGCAGGAGTGAGCCAGGGCACAACTGAGGTGCCGCGCAAGCGTGTCGTGGTCGATCAGAACCCACCAGCTAGGTTGTCCGGATGCTGGAGCGTGTCCCGGACCGGGTCGAAATCCGTCGCAGTGCTCGTCGCCGGCGCACGGTGTCGGCGCGCATCGAGGGTGATCGCGTGGTGGTGTTGATGCCGCAGGGACTGAGCTCGGGGCAGGAGCAAACTCACGTCGATGAGGTGCTCGCCGGGCTTCGTCGCCGCATTCACCGACGGCTGCTCGCCGACGATGACCTCCTGCCCCGGGCCACCCGGTTGGCGCAGACCCACTTCCCGGACCGGGGGCAGGTCGCTGACCGAACCCGGTCGGTGCGGTGGGTGAGCAACCAACACCTGCGCTGGGGTTCGTGCACCCCTGCGGAGGGAACGATCCGGATCAGTGACCGCCTGCGCGGCGCTCCACTGTGGGTGCTGGACGCGGTGCTCGTCCACGAGCTGGCTCACCTGATCGAGCCGGGCCACGGAGCGGACTTCGCGGCCCTGACCGCCCGATATCCCCGGTACGAGCAGGCGCAGGCCTTCCTGGCCGGTGTCTCCTGGGCCAGTGGGGGAGCCACCTCCGGGAACATCGGCGGTGATGAGGTCGGGCGTGGGGAGGGTTATCCCTGATCGCCCTCGCTCAGCAGCCGGTCGAGCTCCTCGTCCATGGCTCGGTCCGCCTCCGGCTGTGCGCTCGAGCGCTGGACGTATCCGAGGACATCGTCCAGATCGGCGGCGGTGGGTGCCAGGTCCGGGTGGGCCCAGGCGTTGTCGCGGCCCTCGGCGCCGTGAGCAGACTCCAGTGCAGCCCAAAGGTTGGCCGCGTCGCGCAGCCGCCGTGGCCGCAACTCGAGGCCGACGAGGGAGGCAAAGACCTTCTCCGCCGGTCCGCCGGTCGCCCTGCGTCGCCGCACCGCCTCGGACAGCGCCGAGGTTTGCGGCAGGTGCGGGCTGCAGGCCCGCTCGCAGACCACGTCGACCCAGCCTTCGACCAGGGCCAGGAACGTTTCCAGACGGACCAGCGCCGCCTGTTGGGCGGGACTCTGCTCGGGAGTGAAGAGCGAACCGGCCAGCGCCTCCTGCATCGCCGCCGGATCGCTCGGATCGACCGAGCGCACCGCGGACTCGATGGCTTGAGTGTCGATGCTGATGTCACGGGCATAGTCCTGGACGGCGGTGAGCAGCTGAGGGCCCAGCCATGGCACCGCTGCGAACAGCCGCACCCGCGCGGCCTCGCGGACCGCGAGGTAGAGGTGCACCTCGCCGGCGTCGATCTCCAACCCCTCGGCGAAGACGGCCACATTGCTCGGCACCAGCGCCACCGACTCACCAGGCAAGAGTGGCAGGCCCACTTCGGTGCCGCTGACGATCTCGCCGGCTAGCGTGCCTACCGCCTGGCCGACCTGCGCGCCGAACATGGCGGCGCTCATCCGGCGCATGACCGGTTCCATCTGGCTCATCATCTGCGCCGGATTCATACCCGCGGGCATCCCGGGTATCTCGATGGACCCCGGATCGTCTCCGAGGGCTCCCATCTGCTGTTTCATCGCCGACGTCATAGCGGCTTGGACTCCGACCGCCACCGGCTCGGTCAGCACGCCCCACACCGGAAGGGTCTGCTCGACCCATTCCGCCCGGCTGAGTGCAGTGCCCTGGCCCTGCGGGGGCGCAAAGTCAGTGACGGCGTCGATCCATAGGTTGGCGACCTGGACGACTTGCTCGACGTCGTGCACGGTCCGGGCGCTGAGCGAGGAGTCTCCGGACTGGGCGAGCACCGCTCGTGCGGTGTCTCGGGCCAGGTCAGCGTTCACCGGACCGTCGTCGGTGCTGTTCATCATGGCCTGAATCTGCGCCTGCATCTGACGCATCATCGCCGGATCCATCTTGTCCAGGCCCATCGACTCGAGCGCTTCGCGCATCTCGGGCGGGATCTGCCCACCGAAGAGGGCCGCGAACGGGTCCTCGTCTGCTGGGTCGTTGGGGGTGTCGTTCTCAGGGCTCACCGCTAGGTCCTTCCGGGGGATGCGCGGGCAATGGTTGGTGCTGTGTCACGGGCTGCTGACAAGATGACCCGTGTCCAGACAACCACAAGGAGGGGCTCTTGAGTTCCCAACCCAGTTCAATGCGCTCTCGGCGTAGTCTCGGTCCGCAGCGGATCGCGGTGACGCGCGCCACGTCGGCTCTGGGCGCCGTGCTCGTTCGTGAGCTGGCCACGGCAGGAGATCGAGTCGTGGGGGTGGACACCCGAGCGGGCGCCGAGGGTGATGTGGACTGGCGACTCAGCGAGATCACCTCTCCGTCCGTGGTGAGCGCCCTGGCCGATATCGACGTGCTGGTGCACGTGGCGCACGATGCCGATCTGGCGGCAGCGCTGGCCGAGCAGCCCGCGCTGCGCCGATCTCGGCTCATCCGGGAGATCCAGACGTTGACAACGGCCGCGGCTGCCGCCGGAGTCGAGCACCTGGTGGTGATCACGAGCGCCATGGTCTACGGCGCCCGCGCCGACAACCCCATCCCCGTGCCTGAGGACTCGACCGTGCAGGCGGAGGACACCGAGGGCATCGTGGCCGACCTGGTGGAGGTCGAGGAGCTGCTGGCGGTGGCCCGTTCGGTGCATCCCGGTCTGCGAATCACCTCGGTGCGTCCCGCGGCTCTGGTGGGCCCGGGCCTGGACACCATGATCTCGCGGCACTTCGAGGCGCCACGCCTGCTCACCCTGCGGGGGCGCACTCCCGCCTGGCAGTTCTGTCACGTCGAAGATCTCGCGACCGCCGTCTCCATCGCGGCCCACGAGGAGCTGCAGTCGCAGGTGGCGGTCGGCTCCTGGGGCAGCTTGTCCCAGAGCGAGGTCGAGGAGATCTCCGGCATGCGCAGCGTGGAGATGTCGCCGAGTGCCGCACACAGCGCCGCCGAGCGGCTGCACCGGGTCGGAGTCATCCCGCTACCGTCCACCGACCTGGCATACGTGTCCTTCCCGTGGGTGATCGCCCCCGAGCAGCTGGCCGCGCACGGGTGGTATCCGGCCTACGACAACTCCACCTGCCTGTCCATCCTGCTGGAGGAGGTCCGCGGACATCACGCTGTCATGGCTCGACGGGTCGAACGTCGCGATGCGGCGATCGGTGCTGCGGGTGCGGTCAGCGCGGGGCTGGCGGTCGCCGCCACCGCCGCGTTGATGCGCCGCCGCCGCAAACGTTTCTGAGCGAGCTCACAGGCTTGTCCCAGGGTTGGTGGGAGATGATGACCTGATGACACAGACCGCAGAATCCACCTGGGTGGGTGTCCAATCCGAGCCGCTCTCGCTGGATGCCGCTCTGGATGTCGTGGGTGATCCGCGAGCGGGTGCCGTGGCGATCTTCATCGGGACCGTCCGTGAGCACGATGGCGGACGCGACGGAGTGACGCAGTTGGACTACAGCGCCCACCCCCAGGCCGCGGAGGCGTTGCGCGAGGTTGCCGACGTCGTGGCGGCACAGCCGGGGGTATGCGGTGTGGTGGCGCTGCATCGCCAGGGCCAGCTGGCCGTGGGTGATCGCGCGGTGATCTGTGTCGTCTCAGCCGAGCACCGAGCGCAGGCCTTCGACGGAGCCCGTCAGCTGATCGAGGAGTGCAAAGCACGGGTGCCCATCTGGAAGCGGCAGCACTTCACCGGGGAAGATCCGGCGTGGGTAGGTCTGTAGTCCGATGGCGCAACCGTTGACCCGGCCGGCTCATACCGGCATCTCCGGGCGGGCAGCTTTGGCCCTGATGACCGTGGTGGTCCTGATCGCCGCTGTGGCCATCCTCAACCTGGTCAACGTCCCGAAGGTGATCTATCGTCCCGGCCCGGCCTACGACGCGCTGGGTCAGGTGAACGGCGCGGACGTCGTCACCGTGGAGGGTCTGCCGACCTATCCCACCTCGGGAACGCTCGACTTCACCACGATCACCCTCAGCGGTGGACCTCGCTTCCCGGTGAGCGCCTGGGAGTGGCTGGGTGCGCACTTCGATTCGTCCTCCGCGATCGCCGATGAACGCGACGTCTTCCCTCCGGACGTCACCCCCGCGCAGGTCCGCGAACAGAACCTGGAGCTGATGACCGACTCACAGCAGCAAGCGGCCGTGGTCGCGCTGCGCGCGATCGGTGAACAGGTTCCCGAAGAGGTCAAAGTGGCCCAGGTCCTGGTCGACGCCCCCGCCGACGGCGTGCTGTCGGTCAACGACCAGATCGTGGCGGTGGGCGATCAAGACATCGAGACCCCGGATGAGCTGCGGGATGTGTTGCAAGAGGTCACCCCGGGGGATGAGGTCGACTTCACGATCGTGCGCGACGGGACCGAACAGCAGATCGCGGTGCCCACCACCGAACAGAGCGAGACCGCCGCGGATGGCACCACGACGAGCCGGACGATCATCGGGATCTATCCCGCCTCGGACTTCGAGCTCCCCTACGACATCAAGGTCAGCGCGGGCAACGTCGGTGGACCCTCGGCCGGGCTCATGTTCACCCTGGCCATCTACGACAGCATCACCCCGGGGGAGTTGACCGGCGGACGCGACTTCGCGGGCACCGGCACGATCAACTCCAAAGGCGAGGTAGGGCCCATCGGCGGGATCGCCCAGAAGATGATCGGGGCCCAGGACGCGGGAGCCGACTATTTCCTGGCCCCGGCGGACAACTGCCCTGACGTGGTGGGGAACATCCCCGACGGTCTCGCGGTGGCCAAAGTGGCCACGTTCGCTGAAGCACGGGACGTGGTCGAGGCCGTGGGCAAGGACCCGAAGGCCCCCCTGCCGCAGTGCTGAGGCCGCGCAGCGTGCGAACCCGGGCGGCCCCGGTGCTAGTCGCTCACGGGCGACGTCTCATCACCGAGCAACGTGGTGGACAGGGCGTGCACCAATCCGGGGGCGATGTCGGCGCCGAGCGCAACGTGGGCGTCCGAGTCGTGCTGGCGCTGGCGTAGGAGACAGATCGAGCTTCCGTCGCGGATCACGGCGGCCAGGATCCTGACGTCTTGGCGATCCGGGTGCTCCATCAGTGCGGTGGCGGCGGCCTCGGCATCCGCGGGAAGATCCCGTTCGGCCTCGGGCGGCACCACGATGCGTTCGATCGCCAGGGCCACGCCCGCGACCTCGGCCGGCCAGGCCACCCGGGCCAGCATCGACTCGATGTCACTGGTGGTCGGCAGCCCCTCTTGCTCGACCGCGGTGAAGCCGGCCGGATCGGCCGTGTCCAACTGCTCGCTCATCGACGGCTCACGCTCGGCGAGCAACGCGTTGGGCACCAAGGCGAACATCCGGGGGGACTGATCCCAGCCCGCCCGAGAAACGTGACGCTCGGTGTCCACCGCGGCCACGCGCAGCGCCTCAGGGATGTGCGGCGCGGGCGGTGATCGATCGGGGGCGGGTCGGCCTCGTGCAGCGGTGGAGTCGGACACGGGGCCCATCTTGTCATTCACCACCAGCTGGTCATTCACCAGCGGGCCGGCCAGATCCGCCCGGTTCATCCCGGTCCACCCGCTCCACCGACCACCTGGGCGCCCCTCACGGTCACCGTAGGCACCGCGTCGCTGCTGTCAGGAACGTCCGTTAAGTTGTCCCGACACGCCCACCTCGGCATACGCCGGTAGTCCGGGTTTCCCGACAGCACAGGAGCAGGTCAGTAGTGAGTCAGACGGAGGGGCCTGGGCCCAACGAAGGCGACGACCGCGACGACTCGGGGGCGGGAGAAGGCGCAGATCGCCCCGGTGAGAGCACGCGGGGCGGGGA
>JBASAZ010000255.1:0-2365 GCA_049650845.1 Ornithinimicrobium sp. | reverse complement strand
GCCGGTGCGGTCCTGGTGCTGCTGTGTGTGGACCCGGGTCTGGCTCGGTCCTACGGATTCGCGTTGTCTGCCTTGGCCACCCTGGGCCTGGTGATCTTCGCTCGTCCGTGGGGTGATGCCATCGCTGCTCGTCTGCCGGCTCGCGCCGCTCTGCTAGGGGACGCGATCGCCATTCCGCTGGCCGCTCAGGTCGTGTGTGCGCCAGTCATCGTGCTCCTGCAGGGCAATATTTCCGTTATCGCAGTGCTCGCCAACCTGCTCGCCGCTCCGATGGTCGCGATCACCACGATCGCGGGGATCGCCGCAGCCCTCGGCGCGACGGTGTGGGTGCCGCTGGGCACGGCGTTGGCCTGGGTCGGCGCCGTGCCGGCGGTGTGGATCGGCGCGGTCGCCCGGTCCTGTGCGCGAGTCCCAGGAGGACAGGTCGAGTGGATCGACGGTGGTCGTGGTGCCTGGCTGTTGACCATCATCACCGTGCTCCTGCTGCTCGGTGGACCATGGTTGCGCTACCAGGCCGGCCGTCGACCGGCGGCCACCGTGAGTGTTGTGGTGCTCAGCGCAGCAGCCTTCGTGCCCCTGCCGGGCCACGCCGGGTGGCCGCCCACCGGGCCCTGGGTCATCGTGGCTTGTGACGTCGGCCAAGGTGACGCGATCGTGCTGTCCACCGGTCCGGGTTCGGCCATCGTGGTCGACGTGGGTCAGGAGGCGGAGCCGATCGCCGATTGCTTGCAGGACTTAGGGATCACCCGCGTGGATGCGGTCGTTCTGAGCCATTTCCACCGTGACCACGTCGGCGGACTAGCGGGGGTCTTGGATCACGTCGAGGTCGGCGCGGCGTACGTCAGTCCCGTGCGCGAACCCCCAGCTGAAGCCGCGCGGACGCTGGACCAGTTGGCGCACGCGGGCGTGCCGGCACATCCCCTGGTAGCCGGAGACCGGGTCGTCTGGGGTGCGGTCACCGCGAACGTGGTGTGGCCACAGGCCGATCGACCGACGATCGGCGGATCGGTGCCCAACAACTCCAGCCTGGTGCTCGATGTGCGCACCGGGCCGACCCGGATCCTGCTGACCGGGGATATCGAGGAGGAGGCCGCGACGAGCGTGCGTCGAGCCCTGCGCGGAGAGCGCTTCGACGTCCTGAAGGTGGCGCACCACGGATCGGCTGACCAAAGCGATGACCTGGTCGCGGAGTCGGGAGCCTCGGTGGCTCTGATCAGCGTGGGAGCCGACAACACCTTCGGTCACCCCACCCCGAGCGCGCTGGCGCTGCTGCGGCAGTCAGCCATGCTCGTGCGACGCACCGACCTCAACGGCGACATAGCCGTGGTGCGATCGGGGTCAGGTCTCTCGATCACCAGTGAGCGCGATGGTCCGTAGATGATGCTCGCTCAGTCGGGTGGCGATAGGGCGCACGACCGGGCAACGGTTGCCCCTAACGGACCTGCCCTTGGTATGCCGAGTGGCTCAGTTCCCGTGCGCTGCTGCGTAAGGCCTCGATGGTGGCCTTGACCGCAGGCACGCGACGCAGATCCGGCGTCGTGACTACATGGACCGACCTGCGCGAGGCCGGCTCGATGTCACGGGTGACGACGTACTCGTGCGAAACCGAGTGCAAGATCAGCGCCGGCACCAGCGCCACACCTAAGCCGGCTGCGACAAGCCCGAGCACCGCGACGTAGTCCTCGGTCTCGAAGGCCACGTTGGGGTCAAATCCGGCCTTGCCGGCCAAGGCCAGGAGGTGTCCGCGGCACCGGGGACACCCGGCGATCCAGTGCTCATCGGCCAAGTCGGACAAGGCCACGACATCCGTCCCCGCCAACCGGTGGTCAGCAGGCAGCGCGACGAGCACCGGATCGGTGAGCATTTCGATCACGTCGAGTCCCTGAAGGTTGTCGATCCCGCGGCCCACGTCGGTGCCCTCGTAGGTGAAAGCCACCGCGAGGTCGCACGTGCCGTCGCGGACTGCGGCCAAGGACTGCTCCGGCTCACCCTCGGAAAACTGAATCGAGACCCCGGGGTGCTCACGAGTGACTTGGGCCAGGGCCCGCGGCACCAACGTGGCCGACGAGGAGGGGAAGGCCATCAGACGCACCCGGCCAGCCTGCATACCGGCGATCGCTGCTACCTCGGCCTCGGCGTTGTCCAAGGCGGCGAGCACGTTGACGGCGTGTCGAGCCAGCACGTCCCCGGCCTGCGTGAGTCGCACGTTGCGGCCGATGCGTTCCACCAGGATGGTCCCCGTGCGCTGCTCGAGCCGTCGAACCATCTGCGAAATCGCCGGTTGGGTGTAGCCCAACGAATGGGCGGCGGCGGTGTAGCTCCCGTGATCGGCGATCGCTCGCATCACGCGCATACCCGCAGCATC
>JBASAZ010000254.1:0-4713 GCA_049650845.1 Ornithinimicrobium sp. | reverse complement strand
AGGTCATGGAAGATGGGGCCTGGTCCTACGACTTCTGACCCATTCTTTCACAGCGATGACGAACGGCCTCGGTCTCTTAGGACTTGGGGCCGTTCGTCATCCGTGCGGCTCTCTGAAAGGGGTTCTTGTGGTCCACGACACCGCCTGGAACCGAGCTGTGATCGGATTGAAACTTCCCCTCCTCGACGTGCCCGGCGACCCGTAGTCGACTGCGCCAAGCGTCCGGTCATCGGCAGTCCAGCAATGTGACGACCGTGCTCCGATGTGGACGATCGGACCAGCGCCTATCTGGGCGGCAAGCCGCAGGTTCATGGGCACGCCTTGCCGGGCGGAGCGACACTCGAGTACGGCGCAGGCGAGGCCTGGTCCGCCCGTGCGGCGTCCTTTGTGCACCCGACGCTCGGACGATCGATGTTCGTCTCAAGAAGAAGGGCTCTCACCGCTTGTGGTGAGGAAGAGACGTTGGATCGGTGATGAAGAAGTACGGAACCCGTGTTCATGACCGCACTGGCCCGACGCTGTGTTGTCGCACGGCGGGCGGGGTGTGCAGGACCAGCAAGCGAACGGGCATCTCGTCGACCAGCGGCTGGACAGAAGCCGACGCCCAAGCGCGTGGTTGTGTACTGCCTTCTCCTCGGCGACGGTAGGGTTTCTGTTATGCCTGACCCCGAGGTGATGGTCGAACTGCGCGACTTTGTACGTGAGCGAAACTGGGGCCAATTCCACTCGCCCGAGAACCTCGCAAAGAGCATTTCTATCGAGGCTGGCGAGCTCCTGGAATGCTTCCAGTGGAACGGCGACGCCGACCCTGCCCGCATGGTCGATGAGCTGGCTGACATCCTCACCTACTGTTACCTGCTGGCGGACCGGCTCGGGGTTGACGCCGACGAGGTTGTGGCAAACAAGCTCGCGATCACCCGGTCCAAGTACCCCGCTAACAGGGCCTGGGGGAAGAGCACGAAATATGACCAGCTTTGAGATCCATGAGGTCGACTTTTCCCGCCACCACGTCCTCGCCTGGTCCGATACCGATCCGCGTCTCAGGAACTGGCCCGTGGTGTACACGCTCGACGGCTCCGGGCAGATCTACGTAGGGGAATCGCTCAACGTCGCGATGCGCTTCCGGCAACACCTCGAGAGCCCGAACAAGGCGGCGCTAGGGCGCGCACGCGTCGTTGTTGACGAGACGTTCAATAAGTCGGTGTGCTTGGACCTGGAGTCCTTCCTTATCCGTCTCTTTGCCGGCGACGGCAGATATGACGTTGTGAACGGCAACGAGGGCATCACTCATGCGGACTATTACCGCCGCGAAAAGTACCACACGAGGTTCCGCGACGTCTTCGATGCTTTACGAGATCGTGGCCTCTTCTCGCAAAGCATTACCGAGATCGAAAACAGTGACCTCTTCAAGCTCTCCCCGTTCAAGGCGCTGTCGGAAGATCAGTTGGCGGTGGTCGTCGACATCATGGAGGGCCTGTTTGACGACATCGACCGCGGTGGTGCCAGCACGATCGTCGTCCAAGGGTCACCGGGGACCGGCAAGACGATCGTCGCGATCTTCCTCATCAAGTTGCTGCGCGACATCCAAGACTTCGATCCTCGGCAGCCACGCGCTGAGATGTCGGTGTTCGAGGAGTTCTTCACCGAGGAGTCATCCCGCTCTCTCGCGGGCTTTAGGGTGGGGCTCGTCGTGCCTCAGCAGTCGCTGCGTCGCTCCATCCAGAAGGTGTTCGCCAAGACACCGGGACTCGACGCGACGATGGTCATGTCGGCGTTCGACGCCGCCAAGAATCCTGATCACTACGATCTGCTGCTCGTGGACGAGGCCCACCGCCTCACGCAAAGGGCAAGCCAAGGCTCCGGACCCCGCAACAAGGAGTACTCGGAGATCACGGTGAAGTTGTTCGGGACCGACGACAAGACAAAGACCCAGCTGGACTGGATCATGTCCAAGAGCATTAACCAGTTGTTCCTCCTGGACCGCGACCAGAGCGTTCGGCCCGCCGACATACCTGGACGTCTCGTCGACACGCTCGTGGATAGCGCCGCCAACTCGAACCGCCGATACCTACTCACCGCACAGCACCGCGTTCGAGCCGGGTCCGACTACGTCGGCTACGTGCGAGCTGTGCTTGCCGGTGTGCCGATGACGCCGAGGGATTTCGGGGAGTACGACCTGCGCTTCTACGACGACTTCTCCGCGCTGCGGCGGGCCGTCCTGGACCGCGACGCAGAGGCAGGATTGGCACGGCTCGTCGCGGGTTATGCCTGGAAATGGGTGAGCAAGACGAACCCCGCCGCGCATGACATCGCGATAGGCGGTGAGCGGATGCGGTGGAACACCCGCCCCGTCGACTGGGTGAACTCAAAGACCTCACTGGACGAGATGGGGTCCATCCACACCATCCAGGGATACGACTTGAACTACGCTGGCGTCGTCATCGGTCGCGACTTACGGTACGACAAGGAGGCAGGCCGAATACGGTTCGATCGGACGCAGTACTACGACCGCAACGGGAAGGCGAACAACAAGCAACTCGGGATCAGCTACTCAGACGAACAGTTGCTTACTTACGTGCGGAACATCTACACGGTGCTACTCACCCGGGGAATCCGCGGTACGTACGTGTACGTGTGCGACCCCGACCTGCGTGAGTATCTGCGACCCTACTTCAAGGCGCCAGCAGAGTTGACTGACCGGGATGCGTGATCTAGAAGCCGATACAGTCCCACCCCCCAATGCGGTGTCGCCTCAACGACGAGGCGCACATGTCGGCGCAGTCTGACAAGCTGCCAGCGTGGCCAACGGCAAGGACCAGCAGCATTCCCTGATTGAGGGGCTGCTCGAAAGTCTGATCACCGAAGAACTCCAGCGCCGCTTGGGCACACAGAACGATCTCGAAGCACACATCGAGGGACTCGACCAAGCTGACGAGCCGCACGTCCTCGCGCGTCACCTGGCCCGAGTCGTCGAGACCGAGTTGAGCGGCCGCAAACCCGAGACCCGCCGCGAAGTAGTCAACGCACTGCTCGACCGCCTCGATGTGCCCGACGAACGACTCAGCGGTGACAGCCGGCCGTTGCTCTCGCTCGTCCCTCCGCCTGCACCTGGCGTGACGCCCCGAAGCACCACGCGCCCAGCCACTCCCCTCTCCGATGCGGCCCTGTTAACCAATGCCCACGGTGAGCCCAGCATCGGCTCCGAAATACGGGCCGAGCTCGCGAGCGCCGACGAGGTCGACGTCGTCCTCGCCTTCGTCAAATGGCACGGTCTGCGCCTGCTGGAGCGCGAACTGACCGAGTTGCGCGAGCGTGGCGTCCCGCTGCGCGTCATCACTACCACCTATATCGGCGCCACCGAACGTGAGGCGCTTGACCGGCTGGTCCGCGACTTCGGCGCCCACGTCAAGGTGCACTACGACACCCAGCGGACCCGGTTGCACGCCAAGGCCTGGCTGTTTCGCCGCAACACCGGCTTCGACACGGCATACGTCGGCTCGTCCAACCTCTCCCGCTCGGCCTTGCTCGACGGCGTGGAGTGGAACGTGCGGCTCTCCTCGGTGGCCACCCCGGCGCTGCTGAGCAAGTTCCGGGCGACCTTCGACTCCTACTGGCACGACACGGCATACGAAACCTACGACCCGGACCAGCATGGTGACCGGCTCGACGACGCGCTGGTCGAGGCGCGCGGCGGACCCTCCAGCGGGCGCGTCACGCTGACCCTGTCGGGGCTGGAGGTGCGTGCCTACCCCTACCAAGCGGAGATGTTGGAGCAGCTCGAGGTCGAGCGTCGGGTGCACGATCGGCACCGCAATCTGCTGGTGGCCGCGACCGGCACAGGCAAGACGGTGGTCGCCGCCCTGGACTACCGGCGCCTGGCCCGCGAGGCCGGTGAGCGGCCCACGTTGCTCTTCGTCGCGCACCGCAAGGAGATCCTGGAGCAGTCGCTGCGCACCTACCGCGAGGTGCTCGGCGATCCCGACTTCGGAGAGCTGTACGTCGCGGGGCGCCGGCCCGAGCGGTGGCAGCACGTCTTCGCCTCGGTGCAGTCCCTGACCTCTTACGGCGTGACGCGCATTCCCGGCGACGCGTTCACCATGGTGGTCATCGATGAGTTCCACCACGCCGAGGCGGCCACGTATCGCCGAATCGTGGAGCAGCTCAGCCCCCGCGAACTGCTCGGACTCACCGCGACCCCCGAGCGCGGCGACGGCAAGGACGTGCGGCAGTGGTTCGACGGGCGCACCGCGGCCGAGCTGCGGCTCTGGGACGCCCTCAGCGCCGACCTGCTCACGCCGTTCCACTACTTCGGCATCGCCGATGGCACCGACCTGCGCCGCATCGACTGGAAGGCCGGCGCCTACGACACCACGGCCTTGTCCAACGTCTTCACCGGCAACGACGCCCGCGCCCGCCTGGTGCTGCAGGCCGTGCGCGACAAGATCGTCCAGCCGGTCGGTATGAAGGCGCTCGGGTTTTGCGTGGACACGGCCCACGCGGCCTACATGGCTCAGGTCTTCACCGACGCCGGTCTGCCCTCGGCCACCGTGCTCGGGACGACTCCGCTGGCCGAGCGTGAGCGGGCCATCGGGGACCTCAAGGCGGGCCGGATCGTGGCGATCTTCACCGTCGACGTCTTCAACGAAGGTGTCGACATCCCCGCGATCAACACCGTGTTCTTCCTGCGCCCGACCGAAAGCGCCACCGTGTTCC
>JBASAZ010000253.1:0-3155 GCA_049650845.1 Ornithinimicrobium sp. | reverse complement strand
GCCGAAGCGGTCGAGTATCCGCAGGACCCGCCGGTCGGCGGCGACCACAACTCGGCATGGTGGAACTGCGGCATCTACACCGAACCCATCCCGAAGTATCACGCCGTGCACTCCTTGGAGCACGGTGCGGTCTGGTTGACCTACCAGCCCGACCTGCCCCCGGAGCAGATCCAGACCCTGACCGACCTCGCCGACCAGGAGTTCATGCTGCTCTCCCCGGATGAGGACCAGGACTCCCCCGTGGTCGCCACGGCCTGGGGACGTCAGTTGTCGGTGGACAGCGCCGACGACGAGCGGCTGCCGCTGTTCATCACTGAGTACCGTCAGGGTCCGCAAACCCCCGAACCCGGCGCTACCTGCACCGGTGGCACGTCGGTCGATCTGCTTTCGACGCCGTGACTCCGACCCGGGCGCGCGCTGATCACGCCACGCGGTCCCCGTATGCCGTCGTCGCAGTGATCTCAGCCGTGCTGGTCACCGCGATGGCCCTGCTCATCGCGGCCTCAGGTCGCGGGCCGGACGGACAGAGTGTCGACGCCGGGTTCTCGCGGGATATGAGTGAGCATCACGCCCAAGCCGTGGACATGTCCTTGATCGTCCTGCAGGCCTCCGATAGCCGGGACATCGACGTCGTGGCCTACGACATCGCGACCACGCAAAGCAACCAGATCGGCCGGATGCAGGGGTGGCTGGTGGACTGGAATCTGCCCCAGGCCCGCAGCGAGGACCGGATGGCCTGGATGCCCGACGGCTCGATGAGCGTGTCGGCCGACGGCATGGACGGCATGGATGACGCGTCAACCGCGGCGCCGGGGACCCCGGGCTATCGCGCGATGCCAGGGATGGCGAGCCTGGCCGAGATGGCTGAGCTGCGCTCGGCGGATCCGGCACAGGCCGAGATCCTCTATCTGCAGCTGATGATCACTCATCACCTTGCGGGGGTTGCCATGGCGCAGGCCGCAGTCGACCACGCCGAGGACCCCCAGGTCCGGGACCTGGCGCAGGCCATGGTGAACGGCCAGCGCTCTGAGATACGTCTGATGGCTGACCTGCTGGCCACGCGCGATGCCAGCCCGCGTGAGGACCTCCGCGCAGTGGGCTACTAGCTCAGCGATCGACGTGCGGCGCCTATGGCTGCAGGCGCTGCAGGTCCCACCGTTGCGCGTCGCCGAGGTCGCCGTGACCCGCGGGGTCGCGCAGGTCGAACACCAGCCTGTCGTGCAGCCGGTTGGGGCGCCCAGCCCAGAACTCGACGCGGTGCGGTTCTAGCCAGTAGCCCCCCCACTGGGCAGGCACCGGCACGTCGTCCTCCGCGCCATAATCGGGGAAGCGCTGCGCGAACTGCGCGTACGCCTCCGCAAGCGCCCGTCGCGACGGAGTCGGTCGTGACTGGTCCGATGCCCACGCACTGATCCGCGAGGCCCACGGGCGCTGCACGAAGTAACGGCGCACGTCGTCTTCGCCGATGGGCACGGCACGCCCGCGGAATCGGATGGAGCGGAACATCGAGGGCCAGGTCAGGCTCGCGGCGATCCGGTCATTGGCGGCGATCTGCAGCCCCTTGGCCGAGCCCGTGTTGGTCAAGAAGCCGATTCCCCGCGGCTGGACGAACCGCATCAGCACGGTGCGCACGTCCGGCTGCCCGGCCCCGTCCACGGTGGCCACCGAGAGCGCCATCGGCTCCGGCACGTCACCCGAGGCTCGTTGCCGGGCGGCGGCTTCGTCCACCCACGCGGTGATCTGCGCCAAGGGCGTCGTGGCCAGGTCCTTCTCGACCAGCCCCTCACCGTCGTATTCGACTCGATCCACTATCGCCATACCCCCATTGTCCGGCACACCCCCTGCCCCGCCGCGTGCGGGCACATACAGTGGACTCCTGCAAACAACGACACAGACGAAGACCGGGAGGGATCGACAGTGGCTGGCAAAGGTAAGGCGGTCGGGGCCGCGCTGAAGTACGGACCCATTCTGTATGCGACGTCGCGGCGCTACGGACCGGTGGTCTGGGAGCAAGTGAAGTCGCAGCGCGAACCCGCCGAACGTTTCGTGCAGAGCAAGGTCGACAAGGGCAACCAACGCAAGAAGGCCGTGCAGCACGCCAGCACGGTGATCAACGGGTCGACGTTGCAGGTCTTTCACCACAACACCGCTCACTGGGTGGTGTTTTCCGGCGAGGAGCCGGTCGGGGTTCACCCGCGCAGCAACGCACCGTTCAGTCAGCTGCTGAAGAACGCCGATCTGAGCAAGCGAGTCCGCCCCGAGGACGAGCCGACGGCCGCCGAACGGCTGAAGGGCGCGACGCGCAAACGGTCGCTACCCACGCGCCGGGGCCAGCAGCGGCACGCCCAGGCCGATGTCGATCTGCGACGTGGCGCACCTGAGGCACCGGAGGGTCCGCCGAACGACGAGGCTTCCCGGAGGCCGTGACGCGGGTCAGCGACCGACGGCGTAACCCTGCATTCCCCGAGGGTTCGCTCCGGCGCTGAGCATCGGGCCGCTCGGGTCACGGGCCACTGCGCACATCCGCGACAGCGCCCAGTCTCCCGCGCGCTGCACGCGGTGACCCCGCCCCTCCAACGCGCGTAACACCGGTTCCCCCAACCGATCTTCGGCCACCAGCACTCCTGGTTCCACCACGCGCGGGTCGAAGGATCCGGGAAAGCTGGCGGTGTGGAACATCGGCGCGTCGATGGCTTCTTGCAGGCTCTGTTCCTGCACCAGGTGACGCAGCAGGAACACCGACTGCCACTGGTCCTGTTGGTCTCCGCCGGGACTGCCGCAGGCCAGCACCGGTTGACCCTCGCGCAACACCAACGTGGGGGTCAGCGTGGTCCGCGGCCGGCACCCGGGCAGCAGGGATGACGCCAGGCCCTGCTCCAACCACATCATCTGCAGCCTGCTCCCCAGCGGGAAGCCCAGCTCAGGGATGACGGGCGAGGACTGCAGCCACCCGCCACTGGGCGTCGCCGCGATCATGTTTCCCCACCGATCCACGACGTCGACGTGGCAGGTGTCACCCTGGGTGTCGCCACCGGGTCGTACCGTCGGCTCACCGACCGACCCGTCGCCGCCGCCTGCCGATCCTTCGGCGACCCGGGCCGCCAACTCGGCGATGCGCGGCTCGCGGCCCCCTGGCCAGCCGGGGCGGACCTGGT
>JBASAZ010000252.1:0-2879 GCA_049650845.1 Ornithinimicrobium sp. | reverse complement strand
CGATGCCGTTGGCGTCGATGTCGAAGGTGACCTCGATCTGCGGCACTCCCCGCGGGGACGGGGCGATGCCGGTCAGCTCGAAGTTGCCGAGCGGCTTGTTGTGCTTGGCGATCTCGCGCTCACCCTGATAGACCTCGATGCTCACCGAGGGCTGGTTGTCGCTGGCCGTGGTGAAGACTTCGGAACGCTTGGTCGGGATCGCGGTGTTGCGCTCGATCAGCTTGGTCATGATGCCGCCCTGGGTCTCGATGCCCAGGCTCAGCGGCGTGACGTCGATCAGCAGCACGTCCTTGCGGTCACCCTTGAGCACGCCAGCCTGCAAGGCAGCGCCGACCGCGACGACCTCATCCGGGTTGACACCCTTGTTGGGCTCCTTGCCGGTCATCTTCTTGACCAGCTCGGCGACCGCCGGCATCCGGGTCGATCCGCCCACGAGCACGACGTGGTCGATCTCGGACACATTGACGCCGGCGTCCTTGATGACCGTGTCGAACGGGGACTTGGTGCGGTCCAGCAGGTCCTGCGTCATCTTCTCGAACTGTGCCCGGGTCAGCTGCTCGTCCAGGTGGATCGGGCCGGACTCGGTCATCGAGAGGTACTGCAGGTTCAGGTTGGTGCTGGAGGAGCTGGACAGCTCCTTTTTGGCCTGCTCGGCCGCGTCGCGCAGACGCTGCATGGCGATCTTGTCCGTGGACAGGTCCGTGCCGGTCGAGTTCTTCACCGTGGTCAGCAGGTGCTGCACGATGCGCTGGTCCCAGTCGTCTCCACCGAGCTTGTTGTCTCCGTGGGTGGCGCGCACCTGGATCGTGGCGAAGCCGTCGTCGGGGTCCTTGCCCACCTCGAGCAGCGACACGTCGAACGTGCCTCCACCAAGGTCGAAGACCAGGATCTGCTCGTCCTCCTTGCCCTTGTCCAGGCCATAGGCGAGCGCGGCCGCAGTCGGCTCGTTGACGATGCGCAGCACGTTCAGGCCCGCGATCTCGCCGGCTTCCTTGGTGGCCTGACGCTCGGCGTCGTCGAAGTATGCCGGCACGGTGATGACCGCGTCGGTGACGTCGTCGCCCAGGTAGGACTCGGCGTCGCGCTTCAGCTTCATCAGCGTGCGAGCGCTGATCTCCTGGGCGGTGTAGTCCTTGTCGTCGATCTTCTGGCTCCAGTCGGTGCCCATGTGGCGCTTGACCGAGCGGATGGTGCGGTCGACGTTGGTGACGGCCTGGCGCTTGGCGATTTCGCCGACCAGGACCTCGCCGTTCTTGGCGAACGAGACGACCGACGGCGTGGTGCGGCCGCCTTCTGCGTTGGCGATGATCTCCGGCTCGCCACCGTCAAGGACGGCAACTGCGGAGTTGGTGGTGCCCAGGTCGATGCCTACTGCACGTCCCATGTGTCAATCACTCCTGTATGTCGAGGGGCCGGGTCCATCTGCCAGGTGCTCTGGTCAGTGTGGTTGCCCGTGGTGGTGCTTCGGGTTGTTCCTTCGTCACTCAACCTGCGGCATACACCCGGCTATTGTCAAACCGAGACTCACTGAAGTTGAGTACACCATGCTCAACTAGAGCTTCAGCCGGTTTGTTCCCTCCATCACCGGACGGCGAGGACGACCTTGCCGTTGGCTTCGCCAGAGCGGGCGTACTCGTAGGCGGCTGCGACGTCGTCGAGCGCGAACGTGCTGTCGACGACCGGCCGGACCACGCCCTTGGTGATCAGGTCGGCGATCTCGGCGAGCTGATCACCGTCAGGTTCCATGAACATCGAGGAGAACGTGACGCCGCGTTCCTCGGCCAGTCCCTCCGGCGCCTCACCCTTGATGGAGATGATCGTGCCGCCGGTCTTCACGACCTCGAACGAACGCTTCAGGGTGTCGCCGCCGAGCATGTCGAACACGAGGTCGCAGGAGTCCACGACGTCCTCGAACTGCTCTGTGGAGTAGTCGACGAACTGATCGGCACCCATCTCTTCGACCAACGACCTGTTCTTGGCGCTAGCCGTCGTTGCGACCCAGGCACCAGCGCTCTTGGCAATCTGGATCGCCAGCGTCCCGACGCCGCCCGAGCCGGCATGGATCAGGACGCGCTGGCCGGACCGGAGACCACCCTTGTCGAACAACCCCTGCCAGGCGGTGAGGCCGGCGAGCGGGACGCCAGCAGCCTCAGCGTGGGTGATGCTCGCTGGCTTGGTCGCCAGGTCGTGCCCCTTCACGGCGCAGTACTCGGCCATTGTTCCGGCCTGCATGCCGTTGGCGCGCCCGAACACCTCGTCGCCGACCGAGAAGCCTTCGACGTCCGGGCCGACCTCGGTGACGACGCCCGATACGTCGTAACCCACGGTCCAGGGAAGCTCGTAGGGCAGCACTTCCTTCATCTGACCGTCCATGATGACCCAGTCGACCGGGTTGATCGCTGCGGCGTGGACTTCGATCATCACGCTGTCGTCGGGTAGTGCAGGTCGGTCGATGTCGGCGACCTCGGGGGCATTTCCGTACTCGGTCAGGATGGCGGCTCTCATATTTCTCCTCATAGCTGGCGGTGTGCTCAGAGATCGCTCGCTCAGCCACTGACAAGTCCACGACCCGCGCACTCGGCGCGCGGGCGGCCCAACGATCAGGCGGCGGCTGGCGACCCTGGAGCATCTCTGGGGGAACCATCGTCGAGCAGTCGATATTTCAGACCAGTCGTTCACGGGGCCAGGGTCTCGAATCCTGCACGGCGCCGTCCTCAACGGTGACCATGGCTCCCTCCGCATCGGTGCTGACGTCCTCGTGATGGAGAACGCCGCCCTACGGGGTCGCGCTGAGCACCCGCTTCGTATCGGGGACGCCGCCCTGATCGAGCCACACGCGCATGTGAATGGTGCAGAAGGAGCTCGACTTTCCGGGAACC
>JBASAZ010000251.1:0-4522 GCA_049650845.1 Ornithinimicrobium sp. | reverse complement strand
GGCCAAACATGGTCATCGAGCTCGTGGGTTCGGCGCTCATGTGTGCAGCCCGCATTCGGTCTTGGCGGTCCCGGCCCACCGGCCGGAGCGAGAGTCGGCGCCCAGCAGGGGACGCAGGGTGCAGGGGCCGCACCCGATCGAGGGATACCCCTGCTCGATCAGCGGGTTGACCGGGACGTCGTGCCGCCGGATGTAGGCGTTGACGTGCTCATCGCTCCAGGCGGCCAGCGGGTTCAGCTTCACGATCCCGTGGCGTTCGTCCCAGCTCACCAACGGCGTGTGTGCGCGGGTGGGACTGTCGCTGCGGCGCAGACCTGAGGCCCACGCCTGATAGCCGGTGAGTGCCTGGCGCAACGGCTCGACTTTGCGCATCCGGCAGCAGGCGCCGGGGTCGCGGCCGAACAAGTCGGTGCCGTGGGCCTCGTCCTGCTGCTGCACGGTGAGCCGGGGGGTCGCGTTGATCACCCGCACCGGCAGCCGCCGGGACACCTGATCGCGGGTGGCCAGGGTTTCCTCGAAGTGATAGCCGGTGTCCAAGAAGATGACCGACGGCTGCGGCGCCGCACCGTCGGGGCGCACCCCCGCATACACCGTCGCGGCCAGGTGGGGCAGCACGGCATCGGCCATGCTGCTGGCCACCGCCACCCCATCCCCGAACTCGGCGTAGGCCCACGCCAGGACCTGCCCGGCGCTGGCCCCGGCGAGTGCGTCCTGGGCCCAGTGAGCCAGGCGGCGTAGCTCCTCGGTGCCGCGCGGCTGCTGATCCGCGGGGTTGCCCAGCCCGCGCTGGGGCTCAGCGGGGCTCCAGCGGTGACGGGATCGGGTGGGGGACTCCAGTTGCGCGGTGCTCATGCCAGGACCGCCTCGTCGGCGCGGTGGGCCCAGGTGCCGAACGTCTCACCCGGGTGGCGCTGATCGGACCAGGTGCGGACCACACGCTCGACGTAGTCCGGCAGCTCCTCCGCGCTGACCTTGACCCCGCGCACGGTGCGGCCCAGCTCGGGCTCCTCACGGTCCTGGCTGGCCAGTCCCCCGCCGAGGTGGACCTGGAAGCCGGGGACCTGCTCTCCGTCCACGGTGATGATCTGACCCTTCAACCCGATGTCGGCCGTCTGGATCCGGGCGCAGGAGTTGGGGCACCCGTTGACGTTGAGGGTGATCGCCTGATCCAGGGACAGGTCGGCCAGGCGAGTCTCCAGCTCGGTGACCGCGGCGGCCGCGGTGGCCTTGGTCTCCACGATGGCCAGCTTGCAGAACTCGATGCCCGTGCAGGCCATGGTCGAGCGGCGAAACGGGCTCGGGGCGGTCCGCAGACCGAGGTCCTCGACCGCGGCCACCACGGCGTCGACGTGCTCGACCGGGATGTCGAGGAGCACGAGCTTTTGGTGCGGGGTGAACCGCAGGCGGTCCGATCCGACCGAGTCCAACAGGTCGGCCAGGGCGGTAAGGATGCTGCCGCTGACCCGTCCGACGGTGGGGGCTGCGCCGATATAGCGCCGGCCGTCCTTTTGCTCGTGCACCCCGACGTGGTCGCCGGGGCCGTTCGGTGGTGGCGGCGCCGGACCGTCGGCCAGCGCACGACCGAGGTATTCGGTCTCCAGCACGGAGCGGAACTTCTCGGTGCCCCAGTCGGCCAGCAGGAACTTCAACCGGGCCTTGTTGCGCAGCCGTCGATAACCGTAGTCGCGGAAGACCTGCAGCACGGCGTGCCAGACGTCGGCCGCCTCCTCCGGTCGCACGAACGCGCCGAGCCGCTCGGCCAAGCGGGGGTTGGTCGACAATCCGCCACCGACCCACAGGTCGTATCCCACCCCGAGCTCGGGGTGCTCGACGGCAACCAGCGAGATGTCGTTCGTCTCGTGCACCACGTCCAGGCTGGGGTGGCCGGTCAGCGCGCTCTTGAACTTGCGCGGCAGGTTGGCCAGTTCGGGGTCACCGATGAAGCGGGCCAGGATCTCCTCGACCACCGGCGTCGGGTCGATCAGCTCTTCCGCGGACACTCCGGCCACCGGGCTGGCCATGATGACCCGGGGGACGTCACCGCAGGCCTCGGTGGTCTGCATACCGACCGCTTCCAGACGAGCCCAGACTTCGGGGACGTCCTCGATCCGGATCCAGTGCAGCTGCACGTTCTGACGGTCGCTGATGTCGGCGGTGTCCCGGGCGAACTCCGTCGAAATCTCACCCAACACCCGCAGCTGTGCCGCGCTGACCGCTCCCCCATCCAGCCGCACCCGCAGCATGAAGAACTCATCGGAGAGCTCGTGTGGTTCCAGCTGGGCCGTGCGACCACCGGGTATGCCGGGGCGACGCTGGGTGTAGAGCCCCCACCACCGCAGTCGGCCGTTCAGGTCATCCGGGTCGATCGAGGCGAAGCCCTGTTTGGAATAGATCTGTTCGATCCGCTCCCGGACGTTCAGCCCGTTGTCGGCGGCCTTCAGCTCTTCGTTGTGGTTCAGCGGAGCCGGGCCATCGATCGCCCACTGACCGTTGGGTCGGGACGGGCGAGCGGGACGAGCGCTGCGGGATGTTGCGGCGGTGGCGGTCATGATTTCCTCACGAAGTGCGGCGGCGCGTGAGGCGAGCAGACCTTCGTGGAGGACCGACCAGGCTCACACGCCCGGTCGGCGGCTCGATTGAGCCATCGCGGTGGGGCGCGCTAGCGCATCCCACACATCAAAGTGCTGGCAACCCGGAGCAGGTCGACATGGCGTCGCGAGACGAGATGCCTGCTCTGATGGTTGGTCACGGTGCAATCATAACCACACAGTTGGATATCCATAACGAGTGCCGCACCGCTGCGACACGAATGCCGCGGGGCAACGGTGGAATGGCGCCGCGACCACCATCGCGCACGCCGGGCTCGACGTGGCGCCAGCGGCTTCATACAAACAGACGAGGCGGCCTACGTCTTCTGCACGAGTTTCTTTCGGCTCAGGGCCTTCATAATCACCTCAAGCCCGCTTGTACCGGGCAAGCGCGCAGCACACCCCGGGAGCGACCATGCGACGACGTGCAACCCCTACTGCCATCATCGCCGCAACGGTAGCCGCCTTGGTGCTGACCGCCGCCCCGACGAGCACCGCCCAGTTGGTGCCCACCAGCACTGGAACCATCCTGCACGTGGCGCCCAGCGGCTGCTCCGACAGCGGTCAGGGAACGCTGGCCCTCCCGTTCTGCACCGTCGTCAAGGCCGCCAAGGTCGCCACCGCGGGCACGACGGTCCTCGTGGCTGACGGGACGTATCCAGGGGAGGTGCGCCCCTGGCGCTCCGGCACCCCGGCCGCCCCGATCGTCTACGCCCCAGAACCCGGAGCGCGCCCCGTGCTGACTGGAGGCAAGCACAACTTCACCATCTCCAAGCTCAGCAACCTTCAGATCCGCGGCTTCACTCTGCAGGACGCCACCGCAGACGCCATCGTCTTCTATAGCGCCAGCGACATCCTGATGGACGACAACGTGATCCAGCGAGCGGGGGCCCCGGTCTCCGGTCAGAGTGGACGCGGCATCTACCTGAGCGACACCTTCGACTCGACGTTCAGCGGCAACACGATTCGCGACAACGCCGGAAGCGGGGTCTACATCAGCGGCGGGTCCTCGCGCAACACTTTCTCGGGCAACGACGTCAGCGCCAACGCCTACGGTTACATCCGCAACGGCGTCGGCATCGATGTGCGCGCATCCGGCAACACCATCATCGGCAATCGCACCCACGACAATGAGGACTCCGGGATCCAGGTCTACCCGGGCGGAGACAACACCGTCGTGGTCAACAACATCAGCTACGACAACGCCGGCTTCACCACGACGATGCTGAGCAACTGCAGCCCACCACCCTCCGGCGCACCGGGGTGCATCACGGGGGACCACGGGATCGATCACCTCAACGTCACCGGCGGGACCGTGGTGGGCAACACCGTCTACGCCAACATCTCGGCGGGCATCAACATCGAGGGTGGCAACCCTGCGGTGCCGGCCAACTTCACGGTGGCCAACAACGTGGTCGTCGACAACGCCATCGCCTGCCCCGACGGGCTCGGCGGCACCGGCGCCTGCCCACGCAGCAAGGGCAACATCCGGGTGGAGGCCGGATCCCAGCTCGGGACGACACTCGACTACGACCTCTTTCACCTCAGCAGCTCGGGGTACCAGGTCATCTGGGGACCAGGTTGGTACACCCAGGTGTCCGCGTTCGCTGCGGCCACCGGGATGGAAAGTCAGGGGCTGCAGCAGGACCCACAGTTCACGAACGCGGCGGCCGGCATCTTCACGCCAAAGAGCACTTCTCCGGCGATCGACTCGGCCAAGTCCGATGCTCCGTCGCAGACGACCAGCGATGCCGTCGGGACTCCGCGAACCGACATCCTGACCGTCCCGAACACCGGCTCCGGTCCCCGCGGGTATGACGATCGGGGCGCCCTGGAGGTCGGCATCGCGTCGGCGGCGGGCGAGTCGGGGGCCTGGGGGGCGCGGGCGATCCCCGCACCACGACGGCAGTCGGTTCACCCGCCCACCGCGGCCG
>JBASAZ010000250.1:0-1620 GCA_049650845.1 Ornithinimicrobium sp. | reverse complement strand
CCGCGGTGATCGGTGCAGCGACGACGGTGGCCGGGGCGCCGCTGCCGAACGGGCTCAACATCTTTGTGGGGGCCCTGGCCGGTGTGGCCGCTGGACGCGTAGCGATGCTCACCCGTAGGACCGAGGTTTCGGCGTGAGCCCGCTATGGCAGATCATCCTGGCCGGCGTCGGCACCTACCTGCTTCGGCTGTCCTTCATCGGTCTGTCCAGTCGGCTCGGCGCGCCATCACCGCAGACCGAAGCGACGTTGCGGCTGATCGCCCCCGCGGTGCTCGCGGCCATCGTGGCCAACCAGCTCTTCGTCAGCGACGGCGGTTGGGTCGCCCGCTGGGACTGGTGGATCGCCGGAGTCGTGGCCGGCCTGGTGGCCTGGCGCTGGCAGTCGGCCGGCCTGACCATGCTCGTCGGGATGATCGTGGTGTGGGTGCTGGATGCCACGCTGTTCTGATGCAGCCTCCAACCATCACCGACGGTAAGCGGCGACAGCTGCTCGCTCGCCGGCACCTGCTGACACCCAGTGCCCGCACCGACGACGTGGTGGCGATCGCCCGTTCGTTGGTCGCGCTCCACAGCACGGACCCGGTCAGCGTCTATCTCAGCGTCCTGGCCCGGATGCGCAATCCCGACCTGGTCGCGGTCGCCGAGGCGCTGTACGGCGACCGTTCGTTGATCCGGCATCACGCGATGCGACGCACGCTGTGGGTCGCGCCACCGGAGACCATCTGCGTCATGCATCGCGCCTGCACTCGGAAGATCGCCGCCGTGGAGCGTCGAAAGACCGAAGCGTTCTTGGCCGCCTCGGGGGTGGGTGACCCCGGCCCGTGGTTGGAGGACGCGCAAGAACAGGTATGCCGGGTGCTCGCCGAGCATGGCCCGGTCAGTGCGCGAGAGATCGGCGTGCTCCTTCCTGCCGTGGCCCGTCCGCTGGCCCTGTCCACCGGGAAGTCATACGCCGGAGTCCAAGGGGCCCACTCTCGCGTCGTCACCGGATTGGGTTTCGAGGGGGTGGCGGTGCGCACCAAGCCCAGCGGCACCTGGATCAACGGGCAGTACGCGTGGGCCAGAATGCAGGATTGGGCGCCCGCGCTGCATACCTCGATGCAGTCGGGAGAGGTGCAGCAGGCCCAAGGCGAGTTGGCGCGGATGTGGCTCGCCAGGTTCGGCCCCGGCACCGAACGGGACCTGTCGTGGTGGTCAGGCTGGACCCTGGGGGACACCCGAGCTGCGCTGACCGCGTGCGGTGCCGAACCGATGACCATCGACACCGGGCAGGGATGGGCTTTGCCCGCGGACGGCGCCAGCAGTTCTGAGTCCGACCACGGTGCGGCGGACGCTGAACCGTGGGTGGCGCTGCTTCCGGGGCTGGATCCGAGCATCATGGGTTGGAAAGAGCGCGGCTTCGCGGTGCCCGTGGGCGGCGAGGCCGCGTGGGACACCAACGGCAATGCGGGTCCGACGGTGTGGGTCGACGGTCAGGTCGTCGGAGCCTGGGGCCAGACGAAGACCGGCGAGATCCGGCTGCACTACTTCGTTGACGTGCCGGCCGCGCGGCGCCGCCACGTGCAGGCCCGAGCCGACGAGGTCCGCGCGTGGCTCGGGGAGACCCGGATCTCCTGGCGC
>JBASAZ010000249.1:0-11431 GCA_049650845.1 Ornithinimicrobium sp. | reverse complement strand
GTCCCCAGCCGAGGTCGAGGCCGAAGCCCAGGGCGAGCACGGCTCCGAACCCGGCTCCGGCCGACACGCCAAGCAGATAGGGATCGGCCAGCGGGTTGCGGAAGACCCCCTGGAAGGCGGCGCCGGCCATGCCGAGTGAGGCTCCGACCAGCATCCCGAGGACCATCCGGGGCAGGCGTATCCGGAAGAGGATCGCTTCCTGCTGGACGCTCAGACCGGAGTCTGTGCCGATCCCCGGGAGGGCGTCCAGCAACGCGAGGACGACTCCGCGCAGGGGCAGACCTGCCGCCCCGCTGCTCGCGCTGAACAGACCCACCGCCACGAGCATGGCTCCCGCCCCAACGAGGGCCGGGATGGTCAGGCTGAAGGCCTTGACCGCGGCCCGGTCCACCGGGTCGAGCACGGGACTGTTGGCGGGGCGGAGCATCTGCTGGCCTGGTGCGGCTAGTTGGCCGACACGGTAGCGGCGGACAGTGCGTCGGCTGCGGTCCTGACGAACTCCGGCAGGCGCGGCCCCCATCGAGACGCGATGTCGGCGTCGACGGTCACGATGTTGCCCTCACGCACGGCGGTGACATCCTCCCAGCCGGGACGACTGGCCACGTCCTGCGCGGTGTAGTCGACCTGGTCGGTGATCACGATGACCTGGGGGTCGGCCGCAATGACGGCCTCTTCGGTCATCTGCGGGAAACCCGTCTGGTCGGCGTCGGCCTCATCGCCGATGTTGACGGCGCCCATCTGCGCGTAGACCGAGCCGACGAAGCCGTACTGGCTGACGGTGAAGTAGGTGTCGTCGAGCTCGTGGTACACCCGGATCGGCTCGGCGCCCGGCTCGGGGGCGGTGGCGAGGGCCTCGTCGACCTGGGCGCGCAGGTCGGTGATGGCCGTAGCCGTTTCGTCCGGGTGACCGGTGGCGACCCCGAGCTCGGCCATCCCGGCATACCCGGCCTCGATGTCGGCGGGCGCAGGGTTGACCAACACCGGGATGTCGAGCTCGGTCAGGGAGGCCACGAGGTCGTTGGCGTCGTTGGAGATCACCACCAGGTCGGGGTCGTATTCGGTGATCGCCTCCACGTTGGGATCGAAGCCGGACAGCTCGGTGGTGGGTGCGTCGTCGGGATAGGTGGAGAAGGCGTCGGCGGCGACCACCTGGTCGCCGGCGCCGATCGCGAAGAGGATCTCCGTGCTCGAGGGGGAGAGGGAGACGATGTTCTCCGGGGCTTCGTCCAGCGTGAAGCTGCCGGCCTCGGACTCGATGGTGACCGGGAAGCCACCGTCTGCGCCGGAGGCTTGGCTGGTCGCGGCTCCTTCGTCAGGCGCCTCGCTGCGCTGTGAGGGCGAGTCGGCGGGTGTTGCGTCGTCGTCGCTGCCGCACGCGGAGAGGGCCAGGAGCACCGTCAGGCTCAGGGCGATGGAACGGGGAATCTGCATGGATGTCCTCCTGTCGGTCGAGGAGAGACTGCTCGAACGACAGCGGATGCCGACCGGACCAACCCTTGTCCTCGAGGGTGTGTGGTTCCGCGACTCAGAAGTTCGACCGGACTCGTCCACCCTGGTGTGGGGGTGGCTTCACCGTTGCGGGACAGTGCCGGGCTCTCACCGGGCTTCGTCTTCGTGTCGCCGACGCAGCATACGCCCATAGCCCGGACGCGGACAGTGCTCCTCTCCGTCCCGCCGTCCGACGTGCGGCCGTCGTGCCGTGAGTCGCGATCCGGTGAGAGGCGACGTGCCATCAATATTTGCTTGCCGCGGCGCGGCGACGGGTTTAGCGTGAAGTGATTCACGAAGGGAGGTGGTCCGATCCATGAAGGCACTTCGGACATGTGAGGTGGCTCGCCGCTGACGCGGTGACCGATGCCGCTCCTAGGCGGCCGGACCGTGCGGTGGCTGCAGTTGGGCCACCTCGGCCCGTGAGGCCGGGACTTGTCCCCCCGGCGGGGTCGTTCTTGACGACTCAACTCGCGGGCCACACGCCTGCCATGAACTCCTGATGGCGCTCAGGACTCGAACGAGGCCACGACAAAGTACGGGCTGCGTCGGTCGGATGCGCTTTGCTGGTCCAGGGCGCGACGAAGCGTTGTGAACAGGCTCATCGAGTCGGCGGCAGCAACCACCACGAAGGTGTTCCCCCTCCGGGATTTCACGAGCGCCACCGCTTGACCCGCTTCGGTGTCCAGCACATACCACTGGTCTCCGCTGAGGATTCCGGCTCGGAAATGCAGTTTCAGCCACAGAATCATCACATGCACGAGGACCCCGCTGATGAGGCCGAAGGCCAGCACGAGCGACCACGGGAGGTCGGCGGCGACCACCAGGACGACAGCGGAGACCAAGGCCCACTCTGCGCAGAAATACCAGAACGGGACGGTGCGGATCCCGAACCAACCGCGGCGCACGATACGACTCATCCGTGCCGTGACGACGGGATCGGTGGCGTCAAGTTTTTCGACGACCGTGCGCCCTTCGTTCACGTGGACTCGCAATCTTCGGCATACGGCAATGGGGGTGATCTGGGCGATCGTGGTCGGCAGAACTGGCGAACTCATCTGGTATTCGGAGGCGCACACCCTTTTGGATGTTTGGAGCAGGAATACTTCGTCGGCCCGGTCGCTTGGCGCCAGGGTCCGTACATGAATATTCCAGGAGTTGTATGTCTGTTACCGCTGCACTATCCACCGCTGGTCCCGGAGCCCCGCTGAAGGCCACCACGATCGAGCGCCGTGAGCTGCGCGCCGACGACGTGATGATTGACATCGCGTATGCCGGGATCTGCCACAGCGACATCCACCAGGTCCGCGAGGAGTGGGGCAGCGCGATCTTCCCGATGGTCCCCGGACACGAGATCGCCGGCACGGTTGCCGCGGTCGGGGACGACGTCACCGCCTACGCGGTCGGGGACCGCGTCGGCGTCGGCTGCATGGTCGACTCGTGCAGGGAGTGCGAGTACTGCATGGCAGGTCAAGAGCAGTTCTGCACCAAGGGCGCCGTGGTGACCTACAACGGCACAGGGTTCGACGGTGAAGAGACGATGGGCGGCTACAGCCAGCAGGTCGTGGTGAGCGATCGTTTCGTGTTGCGCATCCCCGACGGGATCGAGCTCGACGTCGCCGCACCCTTGTTGTGCGCGGGCATCACGACATACAGCCCGCTGAAGCGCTGGGGCGCCGGCCCGGGCAAGAAGGTCGCGGTCGTCGGTATGGGTGGTCTCGGGCACGTGGCCGTCAAGTTCGCGGTGGCCCTGGGCGCTGAGGTCACGGTCCTGAGCCAGACCACGAACAAGAAGGACGACAGCCTGCGTTACGGCGCCGTCGACCATCGCGCCACCTCCGAGGAGTCGACCTTCACGGACCTGGCCTCGACGTTCGACGTCATCATCAACACCGTGAGTGCCAACCTTCCGTTGGATTCCTACTTGTCGACGCTGAAGCCCAACGGCGCCATGGTCAACCTCGGTGGACCGAGCGACCCGTGCGAGTTCAGTGCGTTCTCGTTGCTGGCCGGCGGCAAGGTGATGGCCGGATCGATGATCGGTGGGATTGCCCAGACCCAGGAAATGCTCGAGGTCGCGGCCGAGCACGGGATCGGTGCGGAGATCGAGCTGATCAACGCCGACCAGGCTGACGAGGCCTACGACCGCGTGGTCGGATCGGACGTGCGCTACCGATTCGTCATCGACACCGCGACCATCACGCCCTGAGGCCGACTGAGGAAACCGGGGGGTGGCACGTGGCCACCCTCCGGCCCACGTTGTCGTGCGTGATCATCACGAGCGTCACCGTTTCGGCGGTGGCGTGACGAAGTACCCACACGAACGGTGGGTGGTGGTGAGCCCGTTCAACGTTGAAAAGAGTTCATCGGACAGAGCGATGGAGTCAGCGCCCGCACCGGCCACGAAGGCGTGACCGTTCCTCGTTTTGACCAGAGCTAGGGCGCGCCCTTTCGGGGTCTCCAGTAGATACCATTTATCACCGGGCTTGATCCCTATCCGCATATTCATTTTGACCCATAGCCCAGCCACGTGCACTGCAACACCTCCAGGGGCGCCCACAGCCACCGCCGCCCACCAGGGCACGGGCAGGAGCACCAGGGCGCCAAAAGTCGCGACGGCCGACAACTCTGCACACAAATACCAAAAGTTGACAGTGTGTATTCCGAGCTTGCCCTCGCACGCGATGCGCCACACTCTCCGCGTCACGACAGGATCGGTCGCATCGAGGATCTCAACGGCCACGCTGGGTTCGCTCATCTGTAGCCTCCCTCGTCGGTGGTGGACCAATGGCACGGCATGATTGCGCGGGAGCGCCGATCGCATCACGCAACAATCGCGGTATCTATTCTAATAGTCTCGTGCGCCCTAGGAGTCCACAACGACGGTCCTATCATTGCGTTACGGCGAACGGTGATGAAATACGGTGTCTCACTAGCACCGTCACACTGCCCCGCTGCAACTATCGGCGCCTCAGTTCCAGGCCAATTATCCGCTAGGTGGAAAGTTGTCGCACAATAACTACTGACTATAGGTCAGCTACGCTCGTAGGATAGATCGGTGGTCGAGGCCGACAACGTCGGGGGGCCTGTGGTCGGCGAGCCCGGTCGTCAGGCCTCGACCACGCCCTATACCGACAAGCCCCCGTTATTCTTATACCGCAGAACGGCCGGATTTTCCTAGCGCTTTGAGTAGCTATTCTTGCGCACGTGATGAAACGCGATAAGAACATCCGCACACCATGCGATGAGTCGCCAGGCTAATCCCACATCTCGGAAAGCTCTGCCGCAGAGTCGGTCAGGGGCCCGTGCAGGTCACTGATGCGACGCCCGGTGTTGGCCATGGCGTGACGTAGGGCTTCGGGGAGGAGGACCTCGACGTCGCCGCCGAGCCCGAGCAGCTCGCGCTCGGCGGCATGATACGAGGTGTAGCGGAAGGATCCTTCGACCCAGTCGGGTCGCTCGGGATGCGGTCGGGCGTTCGGTCGAGGCCGCCACGCTTCTGGTTTGCCGAGCGTCACCGCGACCTGTAGTGCCGCCGGAGAGAGCCGCACCCGGACCCGACGCAACTGCCCCTGCGCGGTGGTGAGTCCCGGCGGTAGGGGCGGCACGCTCTGGTCGAAGGTGTCGAGCAGCTCGAAGCCCCCGGCTCGTCCACGAACGGCATAGACCGGCACCCCGGCGGAGCCAAGCGCCTCCAGATCACGCAGCACCGTCCGCTCCGAGACCTGCAGCCTGGCCGCCAGCTCGCGTGCGGTGATCCGCCCGCCGTTCTGCAGGAGCAAAAGCAGGTTCAGTAGCCGTCCTGCACGCATACACACTCTCCTCCGGAAAACATGACATACGGTGTCAGGTTCAGGATGTCACGATGGTGAAGGTGCGGCAGAGGCCGTGCAGACGACGAGCAGGAGCTTCACGCAATGGCCGATCACATCGAAGGCAGCGGCACGGTGCAGGACCCCTGGATCCTCACCAACCACCGGGCACCTCGGAGTTCGACGCGTGGCGGGACGAGGAGTCTGATCCCCCCTCGTTGAAGATCCGGGTCGGCTCCACCACCCTGAGCTACCGGTTGCGCTGCGTCGAGGACCTGCACGCGATGCTCCTTGAACGCGACGACTGGGTGCTGCTGGGCAACGCGGACGAGCAGAAGGAGGCGAAGCCGGGGACGGTGGAGTCCTGGGCCCGCTCCGCGGATAACCCCGTCGGCGGCTGGTATGGCCTGCGCAAGGGCTACCGAGGGCGCTTCGGCAACTACCTTCCGCCGGTGCTTGAGCACCTCGGGCTCGCCGAGGTGGAGCACCAGTCCCGCAACAACCGCATGCGCGCGTGCTGATTGCGGCTCAGACATCTCGTGAGCTGGCGTCCGGCAACCGCCGTCCGTCAACCGCCATCCGCATCCGATGGCGATCAGCCGCGTGGGACCGCCTCGACGTCCACGCAGGATTCCCACAGGCCGGTCAACAGTGCCGCGACGTCCTCGGGTCGCTCCACCTGGGGCAGGTGACCGGTGTCCGGCAACAGCACCGCGCGAGCGTGCGGCAGCGCGCGGGATGCGGCCTCGAGGTGGGCAGCGGGCAACACCTGGTCCTGCTCGCCCCAGAGGACGAGCGTGGGCACGGGGTATGCCGACACCCGGCTCAGCAGGTCATCGCGCCACTGTGCGTCGACGCCGCGAAGTCCACCGACCCCGAGCAGGGCTTCCCGGAAGGACTGCGCCCGACCCGGCACCCGGGCCAGGTCCATCGCACGATCGACTCGCTCCTGCGTCGCAATGGACGGGTCGGCATACAGCGAACGCTCGATGGCCGCGGTGGCGGATCGACGTGGGTGATCGAGCAGCCACGGCCCGAGACCGGGCACCGCGACGATCCGCAGATTGGCCGTGACGTCGGAGCCGAAGCCGGCGCTGTCGGCGAGGGCCATCGAGCGCACGCGGTGCGGGTGCCGGACGAGCAGGGTCATCGCGACCGCACCACCCAGGGAGTTGCCGACGAGGTGGACCGGGCGGTGCTCCTCCAGGGCATCCACGGTCGCCACCACCGCATCGGCCAACGCTGACAGGCTCATGCCGCCTGCAGATACCGGGGTGTGACCGAAACCGGGCAGGTCCAGGCTGATGACCCGGTGGTCTTCACTGAGCAGGTCGTGCTGCTCTGTCCAGTCCTCCAGGCTGCGCCCGATGCCGTGCAGCAGCAGCACCGGGTCGGCCGTGACCGGCCCCGTGATCCGGACCCGCACCTGCGTGCCGGCGGCATCGACGGTGCTGACCCCCGCGGCAGGAGAAACCGTCGTCGAAGCAGAGGGGCTGTGGTGCTCGGCTCGACGACGGCCCTGGCGGCGTCGCTGTGCTCGATGCTCGGCCTGCTGCTGGGCGGCGGCAAGCAGCCGGCCGCCGGTAGTCGGTATCGCGCGCTCCACCAGGTCGAGTGCGATCGCGGTGCCGCCCACCAGCACGCGCCGTCGTCGCCGTTCGGTCGCCCTCAGGATGGTCCGCGCAGCGTCGGCCGGGTCGATCCGCAACAGCCGATCGAACGCTTCTCGTCCCGCCTGGGCCTCCAGCTCCTCCAGGCCGGTGCCCGTCCGAGAGTCCAGCGCGATCCGCGTGCGGACACCGCCGGGGTGCACCGACGTGACGCCGATCCCTCGCTGCGCCAGGTCGTGACCGAGCGCCTGACTGAACCCGCGCAGGGCGTACTTGCTGGTGACGTAGGCCGTCTGCGCGCCCGGGGCGACCAACCCGAACAGCGAAGACATGTTGACGATCTGACTGCCCGGCTGGGCCGACAACGCGGGCAGGAAGGCGCGCACCAACGCGATCGGTGCATGCAGGTTGATCTGCAACAACCAGTCGAACTCCTCGGCGCTGATCTGGTCGAACCGCCCGCCGAGCGCCACTCCCGCGTTATTGATCAACAGGCTCACGCGCTGGTGCTCGGCCAACACCGCCTCGGCGACCTGCTCCACCTGCTCGGCATCGGCCAGGTCGACCACGTGGGTGCTGATCCGCAGGGCCGGGTGGTCGCGGCGAAGCCCGGCCGCGTGCTCGGCAAGCTCCTGAGCTCGCCGATCAATCAGGGCCAGATGACTTCCCCGCTGCGCGAGCTGGCGAGCCAGCTGTGCACCGATCCCGCCGGCAGCTCCGGTCACCACGGCGGTGCCACCGGCGACGTCATAGCGACCGCGGGCGCGTTGGGAAGGCGAGGGCATCGGGACTCCTTGGTCGGGGGCACGGGTAAAGACCATGTCGGTTCGCAGGGACCCGTGCAGCAGCTCGGGGGCCTCGGCGAGGTAGTTCTGCGCGTAGGTCCACGGGCGTCGAGGCCCGAGCGTGGGCAGCTTGTCCAGCGACCGCATGACGTATCCGGCCTTGAGGTCGAGCAGAGGACGGCGCTCCCCCTCAGGTGCCTGGCTAGGCGCCGCGACGGCATACCCCCTGCGGTCCATCAGGTCGAGCAGCCGGCATAGATAGCGTGCGACCAGATCGGCGCGCAGGGTCCACGACGAGTTGACGTATCCAACCGTGAACATCAGGTTGGGTACCCGCTCCAGCATCAGCCCGCGGTAGGCGACCCGCGTGGCCGGGTCCACGACCTCGCCGTCAACCGTCACGGTGATGCCGCCCAGCATCTGCAGTCGCAGCCCGGTTGCGGACACGATCACGTCAGCGGACAGTACTTCTCCGTCGGCCAACCGCACCCCGTCGGGCACCAGGGACTCCATCTGCGCGGTCACCACGGACGCA
Organism: Ornithinimicrobium sp.; assembly: GCA_049650845.1. Classification (GTDB taxonomy): domain Bacteria; phylum Actinomycetota; class Actinomycetes; order Actinomycetales; family Dermatophilaceae; genus Ornithinicoccus. Next base: position 3,201 of record JBASAZ010000249.1, on the reverse strand, counting down.
CGACCCGAGGCGATCGCCTTCGTCAGATCGCCGTTGGGGATCCGGCATACCCGTTGGTCCCAGGGCTGATAGTCCGGCGTGAAGTGCGCATCGAGGTAGGCATCGTCGGGGATGTCGCGCTTCAGACTGGCCCGCAGCATGGCCGCGAACGTGGTGGGCCGGCGACGAGCCAGGGCGTAGGTGCCCTGACCGAGCGCGATGTTCTTGGTGCGGGTGAGACGGTAGGCCAATGAGGCCGGCAGGCGACGGCGCAGCTTTTCGTCGAGGCGGTCCCGGTTCGGCATCGAAGCCACCCAACTCGGGGTCCGCTGCAGCATCGTGACGTGCGTGGCAGTGCGGGCTAGCGCCGGAACGAGCGTCATCGCGGTCGCGCCCGAGCCGATCACCACGACGCGCTGACCGGTCACGTCCAGCCCCTCGGGCCAGTGTTGGGGGTGAACGAACGGACCGGAGAAGTCGTCTCGACCGGGGAAGTGCGGCTGATGGCCCGCGTCGTAGTCGTAGTAGCCGGCGGCCAGGTGCAGAAACGAGCAGGTCAGGGTCTGCGGTCCGAGCGGACTGTGCGCGGTGAGGGTCCAGCGCTGCTGGGACGAGGACCACGAGGCGCTGGTGACGGTGGTGTCGAAACGGATGTGTGCGGTGATGCCGGCCTCGTCGGCCGTGGCCTCGACATACTTCTTAATCTGCGGACCCTCCGCGAGCACCGTCTCCCCGGTCCACGGCCGGAACGGGAAGGCAAAGGTGGCGATGTCGGAGTCGGAGCGGATGCCCGGATAGCGGAAGAGGTCCCACGTCCCGCCGACCTGACTGCGCCCTTCCAGGATCACGTATGACGTGTGCGGGCGTTGCTCCTGCAGCCGCCAGGCAACGTCGATCCCGGAGATTCCGGCACCCACGACGACCACGTCCACATCCACGTTCCCGGGGCTGGCTTCGCGAGGGGCGCGGGGTCGGGGGGTCGGTGGCACCGACCCACGGTAAACCTCGGGGGAATCGCATCGAAGGTCAGGCATCCCGACACCTCGATCATCGCCCCGCCCCCGCCGGTGGACGCGCTCAGTCCAGATAGGCGCCCAGCAGGTTGACCACTCGATCGGCGATCACAGTGTCCCCGCCGACGGCATAGGCCCTCGTCAGCGACAACCTGGTCAAGGCCCGATCGGTCGCGGTGGGTATGCCGTCGCTCTCGGTCAACAGCAGCGGCGCAGCCCGACGTCCACCCAGGGCCGCTCCGACGAGTGCGTCCGGGTAGGCCCTGCCCGAGGCCAGCACGGCGGTGCGCGTCCCCGAGGGATACTGCTGAGCCACCTGCTCGGCGGTGCCGTATCGATTCGTCCCGGCCAACCGGGTGAACCCACCGTCGCGGCTGTAGGCGCCCGCGGCCCGAGCGGTCGTGGTGGTGACCGCCCTGGAGCCGCCGAGCACGACCACTTCCGTGGGGTTCAGCCGGTCCAGCTGTTGCTGAGTCGAGGGAGGGAGCCCGCTGGGCTTGGTGAGCAGCAGCGGGGCGCCTTGGTGAGCGGCGAGCGCGGCGCCGGACAACGCGTCGGGGTAATCGGCACCGCTCGCCAGGTAGACCCGGGCGACACCCGTGGGGTAGGAGGCAGCCATCGCGGCGGCGGTCTGGTAGCGATCCCCGCCGTCGACCCGTTGCACTCGTCGGTTTGCGGCATAGGGACGCAGCGCATCCACCACCCCGGACTCGACGGCGCGGGTGCCCCCGACCACCACGATCCGCTCCGGTCTCAGCCGCTCCAGCGCCTGCCGGGTCTTGCTCGGGATGCTGTCGGTGTCGGTGAGCAGCACGGGCACGTCCTGGACGCCGGACCGAGCCGCCGCGGACAGGGCGTCCGGGAAGTCGAGCCCGGATGCGACATACACCACGGGCACTCCCGTGGGCCAGTATCGGGAGACCGCTTCGCTGGTGGCCCACCGGTCGGTGCCGGACACCCGGGTGGCCGACGGACCAGCCTTCTCGGGGACCACTGTGAAGTAGTTCGACGACAACCCGCTGCTGTAGGTGGGCCAGGGCCTGGCCAACCGCAGACCGGTGCCGGTGGCGTAGGCCCAGGTGTAGTCACCGGAGGTGGTGAAGCCCTCGACCCGCGCCTCCAGCACCCGTCCGCCCCAGGTGCCGTCGCCGTCGCGGCGCAGGATTTGAACCCGTTCCACCCGGTCGATGCCGTAGCGGTCCTCCAGCGAGGTCACCGGAAGCTGGGCGCTCCAGGCGTGGCGTCGGTTGCCGGACACCTCGTCGTAGGGGTCCGGGTGGGCGGTCAGGTAGCCGTGCGCGCTCGAGGCAGCGGCGGCCGTGTGTCCACCGGAAGAGGAGGAGAACATCGTCGTGGCGAGTGCCCGGCCGGTGGAGAACCCGTAGGTCAGCACCTGGCCGTCCGTGGCCGCGACCGCGGCGTTGGTGGCCGTGCTCTCGAAGGTACGGATGGTTCCGCTGTCGGTTCGCTCTCCACGTCCGGAGTAGACCTGGCAGGCCGTGGTGTCGCAGGTGTCGTAGTACGAGGTGCCATTGGAGCCTCGGGCGGAGTAGGTGCGGGCGGCCACCGCCTGGCTGCGCAGGGCCTCCGGATGAAAGGAGCTGGGCATTTCGGCGGCGACCACCGAGCGCAGATAACTTTCCATCGGCAGGGCATTGACGGTCGCGACCCTCGAGGGGCCGGTGTAGGTCGCCGTCACCTCGCCGCGGTAGACCCGTAGCTGCCCGCTCGGCAGGTAGAGATCGACGCTGCGCTCACTCGGAGAGCTGAAGGTGACCGGGCAACTGCGCGGCATACCACTGGGCCAACTCGTCGACCACGTTCCGTTGGACCGCCCCTCCAGGACGCAGCTCGAGCTTCCCGACCCCGTCGAGCGCACGCGCCACTGCTCCTGGCCCGAAGGCAGGGGGTATGCCGTGCCGCCCACCGTGGGGGACACGTGCAGGCCGGGGCGATGGGCCACCCTGGTGGTGCCATCGTCATCGATGGTGATCCCGACCCGCAGGATGCCCAGGTCGCGCGTGTCCAGCCGGGTGCCGGGGTAGTAGAAGTCCAAGATCTCGGTGTGGTCCAGACCTTGCTTGCCGGCGCCGTCGGCCCCGTATTGAGACATCCCGATCCCGTGCCCGAATCCACCGCCGGTCAGGTCGAAGACGCCGTCGGCGGGACGAAGGTAAGCCTCAGCCCCGGGCTCGGGGGCGGGCAGGGC
>JBASAZ010000248.1:0-2977 GCA_049650845.1 Ornithinimicrobium sp. | reverse complement strand
TTCTCGCTGGTCTCCCGCGAGGTCATCGCCGACTCGGTCGAAACGGTGATGGGCGCCGAGCGGCTCGACGGCTCGGTGTTGCTGGCCGGCTGTGACAAGTCGCTGCCGGGGATGCTGATGGCCGCCGCCCGGCTCGATCTGGCGTCGGTGTTCGTGTATGCCGGCTCGATCCTGCCCGGTCAGGCGAAACTGTCCGACGGGTCCAGCCGTGAGGTCACCATCATCGATGCCTTCGAAGCGGTGGGTGCCTGCTCGCGTGGGTTGATGTCACGCGAAGACGTCGACGCCATCGAGCGGGCGATCTGCCCGGGCGAGGGTGCCTGCGGCGGGATGTACACCGCGAACACGATGGCCGCTGCCGCTGAGGCGCTCGGGATGGCCCTGCCCGGCTCGGCCGCTCCGCCGGCCACGGATCGCCGCCGCGACGGCATCGCCCGACGCTCCGGGCAAGCCGTCGTGGGCATGTTGCGCACGGGCCTGACCGCTCGCCAGATCTTGACCAAGGAAGCCTTCGAGAACGCCATCGCCGTAGTCATGGCGTTGGGGGGTTCGACCAACGCGGTCCTGCACCTGCTGGCCATCGCCAACGAAGCCGAGGTCGAGCTGACCTTGGAGGACTTCGCCCGGGTCGGCGCGCGGGTGCCGCACCTGGCCGACGTGAAGCCGTTCGGCGCCCACGTGATGACGGACATCGACCGGATCGGCGGCATACCTGTGGTGATGCAGGCGCTGTTGGACGCCGGGTTGTTGCACGGCGACGCCATGACGGTGACCGGCAAGACGCTCGCCGAGAACCTCGCCGAGCTGGAGCCGCCGCAGTTGGACGGCACCGTGCTGCGGGCGATGAACAACCCCATTCACGCGACCGGTGGCTTGACCATCCTGCACGGCTCGCTGGCCCCCGAGGGCGCGGTGGTGAAGTCGGCCGGTTTCGACTCCGACGTCTTCACGGGCACCGCCCGGGTCTTCGACGGCGAGCGGTTGGCGATGGAAGCACTCGAGGACGGCACCATTTCGGCCGGCGACGTGGTGGTGATCCGCCAGGAGGGGCCGCGTGGCGGGCCGGGGATGCGCGAGATGTTGGCCATCACCGGCGCCATCAAGGGTGCTGGCCTCGGCAAGGACGTGCTGCTGATCACCGATGGCCGGTTCTCCGGAGGGACGACCGGGCTGTGCGTGGGTCACATCGCGCCCGAAGCTGTCGACGGCGGGCCGATCGGGCTCGTTGAGGACGGTGACCAGATCCGACTGAACGTGGCCGAGGGCACGCTGGACCTGCTCGTCGACGACGCTGACCTGTCGCGGCGCCGGGAGTCCTGGGTGCAACCCGAGCCCCCCGAACGAGCCCGTCGCGGAGTGCTGGCCAAGTACGCCCGTCTCGTGGGTTCAGCCGCCCACGGCGCCGTCACGCACTAGGTTGGCCGTCACGCGCTAGGTTGAGTGCCGCCGGGACAACGGCGACGCACCGACGACGCCCCCCGGCGACTACTGCGAGCGGCGACGCAAGGTGGCCGCGCCCAGCAGGAGGGCGCCGATGGCGAAGGCGCTCACGATCAAGGCGTTGAAGGTCAGCTCGCTGGTCCAGGCCGCCTGTCGGGTGACCTCGTTGATGGCATCGACCGAGTACGACAGGGGGAGGAAGTCCGAGACGGCGCTGAGGACCTGGGGCATGGTGTCGCGCGGCGCGATCAGGCCGCACAACAGAATCTGGGGCAGCACGAACGCTGGCATGAACTGGACCGCTTGGAAGTCCGTCTGTGCAAAGGCCGACACCAAGAGGCCTAGCGCCGTGCCCAGGACCGAGTTGAGAACGGCGATCACCATTAGGCTCAGCACGCTGCCGGAGACCTGCAGGTCGAGCACCCAGACGGCGAGGGCGCTGGTCAGCGCGGACTGGACGATGGCCACGAGCGCGAACGCCAAGGCGTAGCCGACGAGGAAGTCGACCTTGCCCATCGGCATCGACAACAGCCTTTCCAGGGTGCCGGAGCTGCGCTCGGCCAGGGTCGTCACGGACGTGATGAGGAACATGATGACGAAGGGGAAGACGACCAACAGGGGTCCACCGACGCGGTCGAAGACCTGTTCGTTGTCGATGTATATCCACCACAGCAGGGTCATCAGCAACTGCGGCACGATCAGCAGCAGCGCCACGGTGCGGTGGTCATGGCGCAGTTGCTGCAGCACGCGCAGTGCCACGGCCACGGTGATGCGGGGGTTCATGACGACGTCCTTTCCGCGTGACGGACCAGGTCGAGAAAAGCGTCGCCGACGTTGTCCGTACCCGCTTGGTGCATCAGCCCCTGGGGGGTGTCGGCGGCGAGCACCTGACCTTCCCGCATCAAGAGCAGCTGGCCACACAGGATCGCCTCGTCCATCACGTGGCTCGAGACCAGGAGCGTGGTGCCGTCCTGAGCCAAACCGCGGAACATGCCCCACAGCTCCACACGGAGCACGGGGTCCAAACCGACGGTCGGCTCATCGAGCAACAGGACCGGCGGGTTCCCGAGAAGGGCCACGGCAAGGGAGGCCCGGCTGAGCTGGCCACCCGAGAGATTCCCCGCCAGGGAGGTGCGATGGCTGCTCAGCCCCACCCGCTCGATCACCTCATCGACTTCGTCACGTGGGGCACCGAGGACCCTGGCGAAGAAGGCGACATTGTCGGCCACGGACAGGTTCGAGTAGACGCTGGGTGCTTGGGTGACGTAACCGACCCGATGCCGCAGACTGGCTGACCCTGCAGGCTGCCCCAGCACGGTCACGGTGCCCGAGACGACCTTCTGGACCCCCACGATGGATCGGATCAGCGTCGACTTGCCGCACCCCGACGGTCCGAGCAGTCCGGTGATCTCGCCGCGGTTGAGCGAGCACGACAGGGATGGGAGCACCTCGCGCCCACCCCGTCGGACATGGAGGTCTGTGACCTCGACCGCCACCCCGTTATTCACCATATGATGAATATCGCGCAGATGGGGCG
>JBASAZ010000247.1:0-5671 GCA_049650845.1 Ornithinimicrobium sp. | reverse complement strand
TCCGGCGCACCGAGTTGCATCGTGGGCTGCGCTCGCGAGCCGAAGCCCTAGGCGTCACGCTCCTGGCGGCTTCCATGCGCTCGCTGACCCAGGACGCGCACGAGGTCGAGATCACGCTGGGATCGGGCCACTCGCCGCTGCGGTCTCGGTATGCCGTGGGCGCGGACGGGTTACATTCGCGCACTCGCCGGGCGGCCGGCCTCGAACGTCCCGCACGGCCGGTGACGCGGCGCCGGTTCGGCCTTCGCCAGCACTTCTCCATCGCCCCGTGGACGGACCGGGTCGAAGTCCACTGGGGCGCCCGAGCCGAGGTCTACGTCACGCCGGTGGCTGCCGACACGATCGGCGTCGCCGTGCTCAGCACCACGGCCGGGTCGTTCGAGGAGCACCTCGAGGACTTCCCCCAGCTCGCCGCCCGGCTGAGCGGCGTCCAGCCGGCTTCGCGGTTGCGCGGAGCGGGGCCACTGCGACAACGCGTGCGCTCGCGCGCGGCGGGCCGGGTGGTTTTGGTCGGAGACGCGGGAGGCTACGTCGACGCGCTGACCGGCGAAGGCATGGCGGTGGGTTTGGCCCAGGCACAGGCGGCGGTGGACGCGCTACGGGCGGGGACACCCGAGCGCTACCCGCGCCTGGCCCGCCAGGTCAGTTGGCGCAGCACCGCGCTGACCTCGGGATTGCTCTACGCAACGCGGTCAGCACGGTTGCGCCGGGCGGTGGTCCCGGCCTCCGCCCTTCTCCCGGGGGCCTTTCAGTGGGCGGTCGCGGAACTCGCCTCGACCTGATCGACGTCCCCATGATCCGCGACGTCATCCAGCGCGCTCTCGTCCACCCGTCGCTCGAGCGAGGAGCCCTCGACGTCGACGTCCGGCAGCACCCGGTCCAGCCACGTGGGCAGATACCAGGCCCGTTCGCCCAGTAGCCCCATCACTGCGGGTGTGAGCGTCATCCTGACGACGAAGGCGTCGACCAACACCCCGACGGCAAGCCCCAGACCGATCGGCCGGATCAGGGTCAGCTCGGCAAAGATGAAGCCACTGAAGACCGCGATCATGATGATGGCCGCCGCAAAGACCACCCGGGCGCTGTGGTTGAAGCCCGAGACGACCGCATCACGGGCCGATTCCCCGTGCACGTGGGCCTCGCGCATGGCCGAGACCAGAAACACCTGGTAGTCCATCGCCAAGCCGAACAGCACGCCGATCAACAGGATGGGGAGGAAACTCAGAATCGGACCGGACTCGTCCACCCCGAAGATGCCACCGAGATAGCCCCACTGGTAGACCGCCACCACCGTGCCAAACGCCGCACCCAGCGACAGCAGGAAGCCTGCGGTGGCCAGCAGCGGGACCACGATCGAACGAAACACGAGAAGCAACAGCACCAGAGACAACCCGATAACCACGGCCAGATAGACCGGGAGGGCGTCGGCGAGCTGAGCCGAGATGTCGATGTTGGCTACCGTTTGCCCGGTTAGGCCGATCGTGGCGTCGTTGTCGTCGCCGATCTGCACCGTGGCGGCGTCGAGTTGCTCCACCAGGTCGACCGTGGACTCATCCGACGGGCCTCCTTGGGGCACCACCTGAAAGGCGAGCGTCGTCCGTTCCGGGCTCACCCCGGCTGGGGTCACGTAGGTCACGCCGGGCAACGCGCCCAGATCAGCGCCGATATCGGCTTGCTTTGCCGTGACTGCAGCATCGTCGCTCGGTAGCGCCTCGTCGAGCTCGGCCACCGCGATCAGGGGCCCGTTGACCCCGGCCCCGAACGCATCGCGAATGTGGTCATAAGTCTGGTATGCCGTGGAGTCTGCGGGCTCCGAACTTCCGTCGGGCAGACCAAGCCGCAGTGCGGTGACCGGCGAGGCCAGCACGGCAATCAGGATGACGATGCCACCGATGGCCCACCACGGCCTGCGCATCACACGTGCCGCCCAACCGGGGCTGACCGCACGGTGCCGCGCGCGTCGCTGGGCGGACGTGGTGGCCCGGGCCGACCGGGGAAGCACCCGCATTCCGACGAGCGAGAGCATCGCTGGGGTCAGCGTCAGCGCCACCAGCACCGCGACCAGCACGGTGCCCGCAGCCGTGAGACCCATCACCGTCAGGAACGGAATACCGGTCACCGACAGTGCGACGAGGGCGATGATCACGGTCGCGCCGGCGAACGCCACCGCGTTGCCAGAGGTCCCGGTAGCGAGCGCGATGGATTGACGCAGCGGCATACCGTGACGCAGTTGGGTGCGGTGCCGGTTGATCAGGAACAACGAATAGTCGATCCCCACGGCCAGGCCCAACATCAGCGCCAGCACCGGTGCAGTGCTGTTCATGTCCACCCAGATGGTGGTGGTCAACGCCGTCAAGATGCCGACCCCGACGCCGACCAGCGCCATCAGCACCGGAAGTCCGGCCGCGACCAGCGACCCGAGCATGATCAGCAACACCGCGGCCGCGACTAGCAGACCGACGATCTCCCCCGGGCCGGCGATACTGCTGAGGTCCTGCACGATCTCACTGCTGTAGTCGACCTCGACGCCGGTGCCGGCCAACTGCTCCCCCCGTTCCGGGATCTGCTCGGTGACCTCCGGACTCAGGCTGCCAGCGGGCTCGGTGAACTGGACACGCGCCAGCGCCACGGTGCCGTCGGCCGAGACAAACCGCAGACCTTGGCTCAGGCCGGTCAAGGTGCGCCCATCCTGGAGTTGTTCACGCCCCAGGTCCAACTGGGCCTCCGTGGCGTCCAGTTGTTGCTCCGTGGCGTTCAGCTCGGCCTCGGTGGCCTCGATCTGTCCGGCACTCAGCTCGGGGCGCTGCGCGCGCAAGTCCGCTCGCCCCTGGGCCAGCTGCTCACGACCCGCCGTGACCTGGGCTTCCCCCTGGTCGAGCTCGGCCTCGGTGGCGGTGAGATCCTGACTGGAGGAGTCCAGCTGCTGCTGCGTGGCGAACGGGCCGGCGACATCGCTGACTCCATCCAGGGCGCGCCAGTCCTGCATGGTCTGCTCCACTGCCGCGCGCTCCTGAGCATCAAACCCGTCGTCGCTGGTGAACACCACCGATCCGGAGGCCCCGGCTGCTTGCGGGATCTCGGTTTTCAGCTCTTCGAGCACGGTTTCGAAACGGCTGTCCGGGATCGAGAACTCCGAGGTCAACGGCTGGCGGAAGGACACAGCTGAGGCGGCGACGACCACCACGATGGCGAGCCAACCGCCGATAGTCAGCCAGTGATGGTCGGCGGCCCAGCGGCCGAGGCGATGCAACAGGGAGGCCACAATGTGGTCCTTTCACGCAGAATCAGCAGTGTCAGCGGAATCAGCAGAATCAGCAGAATCAGCGGAATCAACAGGATGAGGAGGGCCAGGCGGGCGGCGCCATCCGTCGCGCGCGTATTCCAAGGCCGTGCGCAGGAGCTGACTGAACAACGCCAGCGACTCATCGTCGACCCGGCCTTGGGAGCGCTCGAGCCAGACCCGCGTCGTCGCGTCGAAGAGCGACATGATGGATCCGGCGAGCCCGTTGACGAACAGCGGATCCGCGTCCGGGCCGAGCCGTTGCCGCAGAACGCCGCTCAGCCAGTCCGTGTGCAGATGCCACACCTGCGAATGGATCTCGCTGTGCTTGGCCTCTGGTTGCCCCATCACGACACACCAGCGAATGAGGTCACGCGGCAGCTGCAGGTCGAGTGAGGCGACGATCGCGGTCAGTGGGTCCTCGCGGGCGGGCCGGGCCAGGAAGAGCAGCGCAACTTCAGCCATCGGCGCGCGGGTGGCCTCAGCAAGGACTGCGTCAACACCGGCGTAGTAGTTGAAGAAGGTACGCCGCGACACCCCTGCCTGGTCGGCGATCTCTTCGGCGGTGATGTCCGCCAACGGTCGCTGATGAGCCAACGCCTGGACGGCGGCGCGGATCGACTCGCGGGTGCGCTCCTTGTTCAGCTCCCGGCGGGAGGGTGCGACGGGTGAGGACATGGGCTCACCATAGCCATACATGCACACGATGCAAAAATGCACCCCGAGCACGTAGACGGCCCGGGCGTACAGGCAAGGCAGGGCAGACCGAAGACGCCGGGCAGACCGAGCCCTACTTCAGGAAGCCTCGAAGCAGGGCCGCGGTGCCGTCGACGTGATCGAGCATGGCGGCACGCGCAGCTTCGGGCTCGGCGTCAACGATGGCCCGGACCACGGCTTCGTGCTGGACAGCCGAATGCGCAAGGTTCGGCGGGAGCAACGGGATGCAGTCCAGCAGGGCATTCACCCCCGCGCGGGACTCGGCGACGACGGCACGAAGGCGCGGGCTGCCCGAAAGGTCGGCGACCAGCAGGTGCAAACGCGAATCCAGGGGCCGGTAGTGGGCAGCGGATGCTGAGCAGCAGTCTCGGTGCGCTTGCCACAGCTGCTCGGCCTGCGCACCGGAAACGCCACGCCGCGCAGCCAGCTCCGCCGCAGCCGGCTCGACGACGCGACGCAACGTGAGCACGTCGCTGGCCTCGTCCCAGCCCCCCTCGCTGATCGGCGATGGACGCAACGGTGGCACCGGAGCAGCGACGTAGGTGCCGCCGTAGCGTCCCCGACGCACCGTGACGTAGCCGTTCTTGCTCAGGTGCGCGAGCACTTCACGCAGCGTCGTTCGGGACACGCCCAGCGCTTCGGCCAGCTCGCGCTCGGGCAACAACTTCTCCCCCGGAGCCAGTTGACCTAGGCGGATCTCCTGCAGGAGCGCTTCCATCGTCTCCTCGAAGACGTTGCCGAAGCGGACCGGCGCCAGGCGCGGTGCGGGGACGGCGTTCATCCCCTCACCGTAGATCACCCCCGCAGTGCCTCAAGTCAATATGCCCGCGAAACCGTCTCCGTGCCTCAGTTAGGAATGCCCGCGAGACTGGTGGGGTCAGCTGGCGGTTTTCTTGGGTGCGACGCGGATGCCTTTGCGGATGTCGGGTAGGGCGCTGGGGAAGTTGGCGAGGTAGAGCTGTTCGGTCTTGGCTTTGGCGAGTTTGAGCAGCACGGCTTGTAGGTTGGCGATCTCGCGGCCGATCTGCGCGGGGTTCAGCGAGTCGCGGTAGGCAGTCAGCTCGGCGATCTGTTACGGCGCGAGGACGCCAGCTGCCAGGAGCCGGTTCAGCGGGGTTTGGGGCTTGTCGTAGAGCCGTGTGCGGTGCCCGCGCCGGTCGCTGCCGTACCCGGCTGGCTTCTTGGTCGGGGTCAGGTAGTTGAGCCGGTCGTTGACCAATCGCCAGAGCCGGTTCAGCACGGCGCGTTCCTCGCTGGTGTCGTAGCGGTAGTAGAAGCCGTATTTGCGCACCAGGTGGTTGTTCTTGGACTCGATGGTCGCTTGGTCGTTCTTCTTGTAGGGCCGGGACCTGGTGAAGAAGATCTGAAGGTCAGCGGCCCAGGCTATGACGGCTTTGTTGAGGAACTCGGTGCCGTTATCGAAGTCGAGGCCGGTCACCTCGAATGGGATCTGCTCGACTCCAGCCTTCAGGCCCTCCAGGATGTGAACGTTGGCGTTGTTGCGCACGGTGGTCGTGAAGACCCACCCGGTGTGGACGTCAGTCAGGTTCAAGGTCCGGGCGAATTCGCCCTTCAATGTCGGGCCGCAGTGCGCGACCGTGTCGCCCTCGAAGAACCCCGGTTCGGCTTCGACTTCGTCACCGGCCCGGCGGATCGCGATCGAAGTGCGCAGCA
>JBASAZ010000246.1:0-2803 GCA_049650845.1 Ornithinimicrobium sp. | reverse complement strand
TCGCAGGAGTCCGACGCAGAGGACACCGAGGCGTAGGCGCTCCTTACCCTGCACCCCCACGCCGTGGCGCCCTTCGGTGATCTCGATCGGGGTGCCCAGGGGCCGGAGGGCGGAGTGTTTGGTGATGGCGGGGTTGGACAGTCGGATGCACCCGTTGCTGATGGCCCGACCGATGCTGTCTTCGTCGTCGGTGCCGTGCAGGCCGATCTGTCCTGGGCCCCCGCCGAAGCTGGTGAGCTCTTCGGAGAAGGCGGATATGCCGTAGGCGAACGGTCCGTACCCCTCGTTGGTCGGAGTGATGAGCTCGGTCAGATAATAGGTGCCCGTCGGGGTGGGGGTGCCACCCGTGCCGGTGGCCACCGGGAAGCTCTCCACGAGTTCCTCATCGCGATAGAGCTCCAGGGTGTTGTCCTTCGTGGAGACTTTCAGGGCGTAGTCGACCGTCGTGATAGTGACCTCGTCGGTGGCCACCCATGCGGTTCCGCCGTTGGGCCGCACCGGGAGCTGCACCTCCACCCAGTCCTTCTTGGTCGAGATGACCATGAAGGTCAGCGGCACACCGGTGGGCGTCGGGTTCTCGAAGGTCTCGATCACGTCACCGTCGGGCTTGGCGTGCACCGCCAGCTCGGCCTCGTTGCTGGTGGCGACCAGGGAGCCGGTCGTGTCTTCCGGGGCGCCCAGCGTGGTCCTGGCCCGGTCTGCGGTCGAGTCCGTCCGCTCGACCGAGCCCGCACCAGCCGGCGAGGACGTTGCCGCGTCGGGCTCGGTCTGCGTGCTGCAGCCGGCACCCAACACGAGGACTGCGGCGCAGATCAGCGCGCGCGTTGTGCGGTGCACATTCATCAGACCTCCACGGTCACAAGGGTATGCCGTGGCCGAGGAGACACGCGTTCTCCTCGGCCACGGCGGTGGTGCGGGACGGTTGAGCCGGTGTAGCGGGCCACGCTGGGCACCGCGCGGGCCGGGCTGGCCGCCTTGTAGGACGAGCGGGGAGTGACGCTCGAGCGCGGGGTGGCGCTCGATCGGGGGGTGACGCTCGAGCGCGGGGTGGCGGACGATCCGCCGATGGTGACCGAACCGCCCTGCGCAACGATGGTGTCGCCCTCGACCACGACCGTCGCGCTGCTCGCGTCGGCGCAGGCCAGCACGACCGCTTCGAGGTCGCTGTCGAAGCTGTCTGCGTCGTCGCCCAGACCCAGTTCGGCCTCGATGTCAGCGACGTCTCCCAACGCCTGGTCCAGCACGTCGTCGAGATCGGCCAAGGCGAGGTTGATGGCGACCTGGAGGTCGTCGAGCTCGGCAGTGATCGCGTCGACATCGGCCTGTGCGGCGTCCACGTCGGCCTGCAGCGCGACCACGTCGGCCCCGCCGTCAGCGGCGATAGCCGCATCCAGTGCGGCCTGTGCGGCATCCACGGCAGCCACTGCGTCGACCTGCGCGGCCAGCAGGTCGTCCAGGTTGACCTGGGCGTCAACGACGGCGGCATCCGTCGCGTCGAGGTTGGCCTGAGCGGCATCGAGGTTGGCCTGGGCATCCACGGCGGCCTGATCGGCGTCCAGTGCGGCGTTGAGGTCGGCCTGAGCCGCGTCCACGGCAGCCACTGCGTCCACCTGCGTGGCCTGAGCGGCATCCAGCACGGCCTGAGCAGCGGCGATCTCCGCGGCGGTCCCGGTTCCGTCGACCAGGTTGTCCAAGTCCGTCTGCGCGGCGTCCACGGCGGCGTTGGCCGCGTCCAGGTTTGTCTGCGCGGCGTCCAGGTCGGCCTGAAGGGCGGCGGCATCGGAGCCGTCAGCCAGCGTGACGGCAGCGTCCAGATCAGTCTGAGCAGCGTCGACGGCGGCCTGGGCGTCAATCTGAGCAGCCAGCAGGTCGTCCAGGTTGGCCTGCGCGTCCAACACCGATGCGTTCAGCACGTCCAGGTCGGCCTGGGCTGCGTCGAGGTCGGCCTGGGCGTCAACGACGCCGGTGCCCCCGGCCAGGGCCGCGTCCAGATCGATCTGCGCCGCGTCCAAGACGGCCAAGGCCGCATCCAGGTCAGCCTGGAGCTCGGGGAGGATCTCGGCCTGCAGTTCCACGATGGCGTCGATCTCGGCCTGCGCCTCGACGGCGGTGGCCACCGCGGCGTTCAGGTCGGCGAGCAGGTCGGCGTCGACGCCGGACTCGAAGTTGGCGGCGAACGCGTCCTGGGCGGCGATGCACTCGGCGTCACCGGGAGCGGCTGAGGACGGCAGCACCCCAGTGAGGCCGATCGTCAGAAACGCCGCTGCCGAGCTAGCGGCAACAATTCGGCGGGATTTGGACATTGGAGCACTCCTGAAGGTGAGAAAGAAGACGGGAAGACTTCACCGATCGATATATCCAGTGATGACGAGCGCAAGCGTTACACACATTCCTTGCACCAGCGAGGCGAAAAGGTCAAGTCTTGACAAAGAATCCGTAAGAGAATTACAGAGATTCACGCGGCGCGTGGCGTCACCCAAGATTGCCCTTTTCGTCGCCGACACCTCGCGACTGGTCAATTGTGCTCTGCCCGTGCAGGACACGCTCACCCAGCACTCGGGTCAACCGTCCCACCTACGGCACATCCGCGGCCAAGGGACGGTTCCGCGTGCGTATCCGACCCTTTTGCTCCCGTCGATTCTTCTCGATCGGCCAGAGTGTTCGTGCCACTTTCCGCGCTTCGCCGAGTGCCGTAACACCGTTGTGTTAGGTCAACAGGAGGTCTGGCATTGGTCATTTTTTCCCGTCGCACCGCCAGTTTCTTCGCTACCTGGTCGAACATGGCTGCCTCACCCTTCACCAT
>JBASAZ010000245.1:0-10576 GCA_049650845.1 Ornithinimicrobium sp. | reverse complement strand
GCGGCGCACCGCGACCAGGGCCACGCCGAAGACACCGATGGCGATCGGGGCTACCCACCAGGCAAGGACCCCCATCACGCCCAGGGCGGTGCCGATCAACATCACGGCGGCGGCGGCCAACAACAGCAATCCCCGCACGCGCACCGAGTGGATCGCCGACACCGACTCCGACGCGGACGCCGACACAGACACCGAAGGGCGGGCGGCACGTCCGGCGGCACCCGCAGTCACGACCGGCGCCAACGGCGTGGACGACTGGGCGCGCTTGACCACGACGTCCGGGGATCCAGGACGCGTCAACGACACGGCATACGAGTGAGCAGTCGGTTCGGACAGGTCCAGGTGAGGACGCATCTGACGTCGCTCCAGCACGCGCATTGCCTCGGAGAATCGGTCCACCGATCGGGCGGTGGCGATGTGGTCACGACGACGGATCCAGTGCTGCATCACGTAGGCAGCCCACACAGCCAGGATGACTGCGAAGATCAGGCTACTGGGAGGCACATAGGACACGTTAAGCGGTTGACCTGATGCACGCCTACAGCCCCTCGGTGTGTCGCTGAACTGAAGGCGGCGACCTATGGGGCCGAGCTGGACGCGCGCAGCCGCCGCACCAGTGAGCCGGCCGCCTCGTCCTCGGCCACGACGGCGAAACAGCGGTGATCGCGCCAGGCCCCGTCGACGTGCATCAGGGACCGGCGCAGCCCCTCCTCCGGCAACGCCAACCGGCGGACCACCGCCAGGCTGCGCGCATTCTCGGGACGGATGTTGACCTCGATCCGGTGCAGACCGACGTCCCCCAACCCGTAGTCCAGCGCCATCGCCAGCGCCCAGGTCGCAATCCCCTGTCCGGTGGCCCGCTCATCCAGCCAATAGCCTGCCGACCCCGAGCAGCGCGGCCCCCATTGCAGGTCGAACAGGTGCATCTGCCCCACCAGCGCGCCATCGACGTCGATCACGAAGGGGACCAGCCTGCCCTCCTCGGCCCCCTGGTCATAGCTACGCCGAAGACGCCGGAACGACGGGGAGACGTTCACTCCGGCCGGCGGCGTCGACTCCCACGGTTGCAGCCACCGGGCGTTGCGGGCACGCAGGTCGCGCCACATCAGTCGGTCGGTCCGCCGCAGCGGGCGCAGCGTGATCAACGGCCCCTGCGGTTGTCGAGTGCGCAGCTCGTGCGGCCACGTCCACATCAGGAGCCCCCGCGGACCCAGTGCCCCGATCGCCCACCCGATTTGGCCACGACCTGGATGTCGCTGATCGTGGACAGCTTGTCGACCGCCTTGATCATGTCCACGAGCGCGAGCGCGGCGACGCTGACGCAGGTCAGCGCCTCCATCTCGACGCCGGTGCGGTCGGCGGTGCGCACCGTGGCGGAGATGTCCACCGCGTCGTCGCCGACGATCAGGTCGACCTCGACTGCGTGCACCGCCACCGGGTGCGCGAGCGGGACCAGGTCCGGGGTGCGCTTTGCAGCCTGTATGCCGGCCAGCCGGGCCACGCCGAGCGCATCCCCCTTGGGCACGGTCCCGCCGCGGAGGGCCTCGATCGCCGTCGCCGACATGAACACCCGCCCTCGAGCGCTGGCCGAACGTGTCGTGACCTCTTTGCCGCTCACGTCGATCATGTGAGCGGTGCCGTCGGAGCGCAGGTGATTGAGTCCCATCAGCGCCCGCGGTGTCGACCGCGACCTCCACTTCGCTTTGCCGAGTCCTCGTGCTCCTCCTGGGCGTCCTCGGTCAGCGGCGCGGACTGCGCCGCCAACCGCGCGTCCAGCTCGCTCCGATCGCCCAGCAGGATGATCCGCAGCGTGCTGCCCGCACTGACCTCGCTGACCTCGGCGTCAACGACGGCGAGGGCATCAGCCTGGGCCAACCCGCCGACCATGTGGGACCCGGTGCCACCGGCCGGGGCGACGGCATACGCCCCGGTGCTGTCCCGTTCCACTCCGACGCGGGCGTACTGCACTTTGCCCTCCGGGCTGCGCCACCCCTGCAGGACCACGGCCGGGTAGGTCACGGTTTCGTAGGCGCGGCCGGCGCGCACGGCAAGCGCAGGACGGACGAAAATCTCGAAGCTGACCAACGCGCTGACCGGGTTGCCCGGCAGGGTGAAGACCGGCACGCGCCGTTTCCCGAGCACCCCGAAGCCCTGCGGCTTGCCCGGCTGCATCGCCACCTCGGGGAACTCCATCGAGCCTTTCCCCTTCAGCACGGCCTTGACCGCGTCGTAGGCCCCTTTGCTCACGCCGCCGGTGGTGATGATGGCGTCCGCGTGGGTCAAGTGGTGCCGCAGCTCCTCCTCTATCACCTTCTCCTGATCCGGCAGGTGCCCGATATGGACGGCATAGAACCCGGCCTCGCGCACCGCCGCCGCCAGCATCGGACCGTTGGAGTCGATGATCTGACCGGACATGATCGGCTCGTCCAGGTTCCGCAGCTCGTCGCCGGTGGAGAAGACGACCACCCGCACCGGCGCGGTCACGAAGACGTGGGCGACTCCCGCGGAGGCAATGGCTGCGACCTGCGCCGGCCCGATGAGTGTCCCGGCCCGCACGATGACGTCCCCGGCCCGCAGATCGCCACCAGCCCGACGGATGTGCGCGTTCTCCTTCGGCGCCTTGCGGATCAAGGTCTCGCGGGGCCGGTCGTCGGTGTCCTCGACGGGCACCACGGCGTCGGCGCCCTCGGGCATCGGCGCACCGGTCATGATCCGCCACGCCCGCCCGGCCACGTGCACGTGCTGCTCGGTGTCCCCGGCCGGGATGTCACCGTTGACGGTGATGGACAGTGGGCTCTCTTCGCTGGCCTCAGCCACCTCGCTGGCCTTGACCGCGTATCCGTCCATCGCGGAGTTGTCGAAGCGCGGCAGGTCCACCGCGCTGAGGATGTCCTGCGTCGTGACCAGGCCGACAGCCCGGTCCAGCGGCAGCTGAACCTCGGGGTTGCGACGGATCTGCGACAGGACCTCGTCGCGATGCTCGCTGACGGTGATCATCGGGCCGCCGATGCTGACGTCGCCACGAACTCCTGCAGCCAGGCGCTGAAGTCGTCGCCGAGCTCAGGGTGCTCGCTGCCCAGCTGCACGATGGCCTTCATGTAGTCCAACCGGTCGCCGGTGTCATAGCGCCGGCCGCGAAAGATCACCCCGGTCATGCCGGACCCTTCGCCGGTGGCCGTGGCGAGCGTCAACATGGCGTCGGTGAGTTGGATCTCTCCGCCCCGACCAGGCTCGGTGGTCTCCAGCGCCTCGAAGATCCGGGGGTGCAGCACGTAGCGCCCGATGACCGCCAGGTTGGACGGCGCGTCGGCCGGGTCCGGTTTCTCCACCAGGCCGGTGACGGTCACCACGTCGGCGTCGCCGTCGGCGTTGCTGTCGCCCTCGCCGCCCCCGTCGGACGGCGAAATCTCCGCGCAGCCGTAGCGGTCGACGTGCTCGTGGGGCACTTCCATCAGGGCGACCACCGACCCCCCACGCTCCTGCTGGACCGCGATCA
The DNA here is from genome assembly GCA_049650845.1 of Ornithinimicrobium sp. Taxonomy (GTDB): domain Bacteria; phylum Actinomycetota; class Actinomycetes; order Actinomycetales; family Dermatophilaceae; genus Ornithinicoccus. Next base: position 7,080 of record JBASAZ010000245.1, on the reverse strand, counting down.
TCTGCTCCAACAGGTGGTCCCGCGCATCGATCATGTCATCGCCGAGCAACACCACGAACGGTTCGTTGCCGACGTGGGACTTGGCGCACAACACCGCGTGGCCCAACCCCTTCGGCTGGCCCTGGCGCACGAAATGCACCTCGTAGTCACTGCTGGTGGCCACGCGCCCGGCGCGCACCGCGTCCCCCTTGCGCTCCAGGGCGCTCTCCAGCTCGAGGTGCCGATCGAAGTGGTCCTCGATGGCTCCTTTGCCGCGCCCGGTGACCATCAGGACGTCGGTGACCCCGGCCCGAGCGGCCTCGGTCACGATGTACTCGATGGCCGGGGTGTCGACGACCGGCAACAACTCCTTGGGCACGGCCTTGGTCGCCGGCAGGAAACGGGTGCCGAGTCCCGCAACGGGGATCACGGCCTTACGCACAGGCGTGGGCGCAGCGGGACTCATGGTGCCATAGCCTAATCCGCTGCACGGCTGCGAAACGAGCAGGAGAGACTACACAGATGTCACCGACGACCGAACCGGGCCCGAGCCTGGACCACGATCCCGTTCCGGCTCGCAAGGCGGCATTGCGGACCGAGGTCCGTGCCGCCCGCCGAGCGCAGCTGGCCGCAGGTGGTGAGGAGGCTCGCCGGCGTGACGGCGACGCGATCGCCCAAGCCGGTATGCAGTGGCTGGAGCGCCACTCAATCCAGGCACACCCGGTGCGGTGCGTGACGGCATACGAGCCGATGGCCACCGAGCCCCCGGTGGACCGGTTCGTGGCTGCGCTGCGCGATCACGGCGTCCGGGTGCTGGTGCCGATCACGTTGCCGCAGGGCCAGCTGCGGTGGCGCGACCTGGACCCGAGCCTGCGGTCCAACCCGATGGGTGCGCGGGCCGACGAGCACGCCGGTCCCACGTGGGGTGCGGAGATCTTGGCCGAGGTCGATGCAGCGTTCATCCCGGCGTTGAGCATCGGCCCCGATGGCGCCCGGCTGGGTCAGGGCGGCGGCTACTACGACCGGGCGATCCCGGCCCTGCGCGCCGCCAGGGCCGCTGGGCAAGCGGCGCCGGTGATCGCCGTGGCCTACGCGAGCGAGTGCGGCGTGGACGTTCCGAGGCACCCGCACGACATCCTCGTCGACGCCGTGCTCACCGCAGGCGGAGTGCGCGAGGTGCCTATTCCGGGACCAGCGACAACGTGAACTTCGCGGCGTCCTGCACCGCTGGTCTCGAGTGCGGCCACGGATACGTTTCGCCGTCGATCCACGGCTGCATCTGGTCGCCGTAGTTGCGGTGAAAGGCGTGCCCGGAGTTGCCGCCCTGGTTGATCCACACCGAGTTGTCCAGGTCGGCCAGGTCGACGACCATGCGCATCGAGGGCGCAGACGTCACGTCGAAGTCGCCGGTGGCGGCATCCCAGTTGTTGGCATTGACCAGCGATGATCCGCCCGGCATCGGGAACGGCCCAAGGTTGAAGACGGACTGCACGATGTCGGGGGTCGGGTCATCACCCAGGACCTGGTGTCGAGCGGTGAGCTCGTGCAACCGCCCCCACTGCCAGTCGCTGGGGTCCTTGCTGATGTCAGCGGTCAGCTGCAGCCGCGCGTCGATCAGCGCCTGCCGCAGAACCGTGTCGCGGGACTCCACGACGCCGGGTGTGCGCTGGTCATCCCACCACGCGTTCTCGGGGTCTTCCAGGAGATTGGCCACAATGTGCATCGAACGGCTGTTGCCGGAGAGCTGCAGGTCCAGCGGCAGCTCGTCGTCCACCGTCAGGTTCAGCAGGTTGGCCCAGACCGCGTAGTAGTACATCGCCGCGCTGCCTTGCTCGCCGTCACCCTTGGGGGCTCCCCGATTCCAGGTCTGCAGCAGGGCGGCCGGCTCGGTGTAGAACTCGTCGTTGGCCAGGTTCACGTCCAACAGGTACGGGATGAGCGTGTCGGCGAAGGAGTTGTAGGAGTCGTACTGGATCCGGGTCATCGTGTCGACCCCCACCGGGCCATCGGCCATCGCCGTCGCCAACAGGTCGGCAATGCGCTGGGCGCGATAGCCCTGGTCCCACTCGGTGGTCAAGAACGGGCGCCGGGACTGCGCAACGGCCTGGTTGGCGGCCACGATCACGCCATCCTCGGGGTTCAGCACGAAGGGCATCTGCTCAAAGGGCACGAATCCCTTCCAGTCGTAGGCCGCGTCCCACCCCGGCGAGGGCCAGTAGCCGGGGACCGCGCCCGAGGTCGCCGACTCCCGGATCGGCACCAGGCCAGGTGCCTGATAGCCGATGTTTCCCTCGGTGTCGGCATAGACCATGTTCTGGGCGGGGGCGGAGAAGAGTTGCGCTGCGGCCCGGAAGGAGTCCCAGTCGGTGGCGGCGTCGAGGGCGAACACGGCGTCCGCCGTCGGGGCAGGGGTCAGTCCCGTCCAGGCCATCGAGACGGCATAGCGCCCGCTCGACTCGATCCCCGACAGGGGCGGATTCACCCCCGCTTGGGCCACCGGGGTGAGCACATCGGACAGGATAGGTCCGTGCTCGGTCGAGCGGACGAGGATCTCGACGTCATCCCCGCCGGCCACCGAGATGGTCTCGGAACGGGTCTGCACCGGCACCATCTCCTCGCCCCGCCGGTATTCGGTGCCCTCGGTGTCCTCGAGATAGAAATCGGTCACGTCCGGGTCGAGGTTGCTGAACCCCCAGGCCACGTTGGCGTTGTGACCGATGATGACCCCGGGGAAACCGGCGAAGGTGTAGCCCGTGACGTCGAACGGGCATTCCTTGGTGACTTCCCGGCAGTGCAGCCCGGCCTGCAGCCACACCCCCGGTTGGGTGACGCCAAGGTGCGGATCGTTGGCCAGCAGCGGTTTGCCGGACTCGGTGTGCTCCCCCGAGACGACCCAGGAGTTTGACCCCACCCCTTCGCCGTCGGCCACCAGTGGCGGAATCGCGCCGAGCGCGGCAATGGTCTCGTCGTATGCCGTCCCGGCCGCGAGATCTTGGGTCGTGGTCCCGGTGCCCGGCGGGGCCGGCGCGGGAGAGGGGGCTTCGTCCTCGGGGTCCACGGTCCCGCCGCCGCGGCTTTCTTCGGTCGGCCGCGACACCGCGGGCGGGCTCCACTCGTTCCTGGACAGGATCGGCGCGTTGCTTTCGAACGGATACTCGGGGTAGAGGTCGTTCAGCTGGGACAGCGGGACCTGCCCGGCCAGCCGCGCCCGGGCCAGCTCATCGGTGTAGTTGCCGCGCAAGTCCCACGCCATGGCTTTGAGCCAGGTCAGCGAGTCCAGCTCGTCCCAGGCTTCGATCTGATAGTCGGGCACCGTCGTGCCGAGCGCGACGTACTCCAGGGAAACCTGCGAGGACGACTTGTCCTCGAGATAGTCGTTGACACCCGCGGCGTAGGCCTGCAGGTACTGCCTGGTGGCGGGCTCGAGCATGCCCAGTTCTTCCGCGGCGACCTGGCGCCAGCCCAGGGTGCGGATCACGGTGTCGGTCTCGAGGCCGCCGGACCCCACCAGCTCCGACAGGCGGCCTGCGGTGATGTGCCGGCGCAGGTCCATCTGGAAGAACCGGTCCTGCGCCGCGACGTAGCCCTGACCCCGGAACAGGTCGGATGGCGTGTCGGCATAGATGTGCGCCACGCCCTGCTCATCGCGCAGCACGTCGACCCGCCCGTCCAGCGAGGCCACCATCAGCTCGCCTTCGGTCTGCGGGAACGACCGGCGGGCCACCCCCACCCCCAACACGGAGGCGGCAACGGCTACGACGACCAAAACGGCCAGCGCAGGCAGCAGAACGCGTCGAAGCAGTCGGGGCACGATCCGAGGGTATGTCACACCGGCGACCTGCTGGCCGACATACACTCTCCTGCGTGCCTACCTACTCCTACGCCTGCCGGGACTGTGAGCACCGTTTCGACATCCAGCAGGCGTTCTCTGATAATTCCCTGACCACCTGCCCCGTATGCGGGGGCAACCTGCGCAAGATCTTCAGTGCGGTGGGGGTCGTCTTCAAGGGGTCGGGCTTCTATCGCAACGACTCCCGCACCGGCTCCAGCGCTCACGCCGGTGCCAACGGCAGCTCCAGCGGATCCGCGGAGTCGGGGTCGGACTCCGGCGGCTCATCCTCCACGGAAACCGCCGCGAAGAAGTCCGATTCGAGCACCAGCAAGGAGTCGTCGTCCTCGGGCAAAGAGTCTTCCTCCTCGACGACATCGAAGACCGGTAGCACCACCTCGGCGTCACCCACGAAGAAGAGCGCCTAGCCCTTCGTCAACACCCGGCGGCCCGAGCGCGGGCATCCACAGGATCCGTCGAGGCCCGGCGGTGAGGACGCGTGGGGGCCTACGTTCACGAGGTGGATACCCGGGCCAAGCGCGACAGACGGCGCCGCGACCCCGCACGGGTCACCCGGCGCACCATCTGGCGGCGGGCCAAGATCCAGCGCGTGATCGCCGCACTGTTGGCTGCCGGTGCCCTCTGGGTGGGAGTGAGCGCCGCGTCGGCTGACCCCGAGGGACCGCACACCGACGTGGTGACCATGGCGGTCGATGCCGCCAGCGGCCACTGGCTGCAACCCGCTGACCTGGAGGTGCGGGCTGTCCCGTCCGTGTTGGCCCCGCACGGGTCCTCCGGGAGCATCGAGGACTGGACCGGCCAACGACTGGCAGCGCCGATCCGGGTCGGCGAGGTGCTCACCGACGCTGACGTCAGTGTCGCGGCCTTAGCTCAGGGACAACCGCGGGGGTATGTGGTGACGCATCTGCCGTTGTCCAGTGTGGCGCTTGCGCGGGCGGCTCCGGCCGGGGCCCAGGTGGATGTCCTGTCGACCGCGGACGGATCCATGCTGGCCACCGACGTCGTGGTGGTGGCCGTCAGCGCCGCCGACGACAGCGGGGAGGGGCCGGGGTTGTTCGTGGCCGTGAGCCCGAGCGATGCTCAAGCCATCGCGGTGGCCAGCGGCTCGGGGTCCGCTGCGGCGTTGGCCGGCTCCGGGGTGACGATCGTGCTGCGCACCGACGGCGACGCATCCCCGCCCTGAGAGGGCTCGGCTCTGCGAACACCGCAGTGGTTGGGTATCTTGGCGCGCGCGTCCTTCCCCCACCTGCGCTTCAGCGCCTGAGAGGTTCCCCCATGCTGAACGGTTTCAAAGACTTCCTCATGCGCGGCAATATCGTCGACCTTGCCGTCGCGGTGGTCATCGGCACCGCCTTTTCCGCCGTGGTCAACACCGTGGTGTCCTCACTCATCGAGCCGATCCTGGCCGTCTTCGGCGGCGCCCAGTCCGATGGGCTCACCTTCCGACTGGTGAACAGCAACGAGGCCACCGCGATCGACATCAGCGCCATCATTAACGCCTTCGTGGTGTTCTTGATCACCGCTGCGGTCGTCTACTTCGTCTTCGTCGTGCCGAGCAACAGACTCGCGGAGCGCCGCGCCCGCGACGAAGAGCCCGAGCCGGAGGCCGTGGCCGAAGACGTGCTGGTGCTGCGTGAGATCCGCGACCTGATGCGCGAGCGCGACCCGCAGCGCGAAGTGGGGCCGCGCTAACTCCAGTGCGGGGGGCGTTGCTCCTGCCACCACGTGTCCGAGCCCGCTCCCGGTGATCGCGGAGCCCCTTCCGTCGGGGCGCCGCTGGGCGCCTCACCCCCCGGGTCAGTCTCGTCGCCGGAAACGCCGACCTCCTCGTCTCCCCCGGTGAGCAGCTCTCGTTCGCCTTCGGGGACACCGTCGGTCGCCGGACGGTGGGATCGACGCGAATGGCGCACGCGTCGGGGGGAGGCCGAGAGCCCCTCCTCTGGGTCGGGCGCATCCCCCTCGCAGGCGTGGCCGTCGTCTCTCACGGGACCTCGCGCCCCTTTTCCAGCGACGCCTGCCGGACCGCGGACACCACGGCGGAGACTTCCCGCGCCGGGTCGCGGAACAGGTTGGTCGCCAAGATGCGCATCGGCGTCCAGCCCCCTCGGGCGAGCTGGTCGGGTCGCAGCCGCACGTCGTCACGGCCTACCGGCGTTGTGCGGGGCGCCAGGTCGACGTCGATCGCGACCAACTGGCGGCCGGGTCGGGCCGGGTCCTCGATGGCCAGCGGCACGGCATACGGTCCGGTTCCGACGTTGCTGCGCACCGTGAAGCCCTCGGCGCGAAGTCGCGACACCAGATCCTGCATGAGCGGATGGTCGTGCTCCATCGCCTCGTGGGCAGGCTCTCGGGGGGCAGCCAGCAACTCGTGGAGCATGCGTACTCCCGTCTGGCTGACGTCACCGTGGCCGCGGGTGGCGCCGATGACGGTCAGCGACCGGCGAGCGGCGGCCAGTGCCGTCACGACGTCGGCGTCCCTGACCTGCGGGTCAGCGCCGCGCACCCAGATCAGGTGATCCCGGATATCCCCGGCCCAGCGGGCCATCGGCACACAGACCAACCCGGTCGAGCGATGCTCCTGCAGAGCTGCGCGGACCAGCGGATTGTCAGCGGCCGCGACCCGCAACGCCTGCTGTATCGCCGCGGCGACGTCCGGCCTATCCGTCAGGATCACCAACGATGTGGTGCGCCCACGCAACAGCAGATCCACTGCGGCGGCGGTGGCGGTCGGCACGGGGTCGAGGGGATCGGCCGCCACCCGCAGGCCGGTGGGCGGGGCACCCCACACCCCCGGGAAGCTCTCGACCGGCGACGAGGTCACGGCAGCGAGAGGTCGGACAAGGCGTTGATCCACCGCGCGGTAGTGGGTGGACAGGGTGCGCACGGGCAGGATCGCGCTCGCGTCGTCGAGCAGCGAGGACCCATGCTCCGTCGCGGGGTCTGCGGGTGCTGTGCCCGGGCCTTCCTGCACGACGTAACTAAAGGGTTGCGGACCGATGCGCAGATGGTCCCCGACGATGAGCGCTTGGGTGGCGTGGCTCAGCGCCGCCACGGCGGCGCAGGTCCGGGTGCGGTGGGCGTGCTCGAGGACCACGAGGTCCACCCGCAGCGACTCCGGCACCGTGGCGGGAACCACCAGAGGGCTGGCTACCAGGGCCGGGCGCAACGCAAGCACGATGTCCGGCGAACGGGCAATCACGGCCCGGATGTCACCTCGGCGCTGTGCAGCCGCTTCGCGCAGCGCCGCCACC
>JBASAZ010000244.1:0-7199 GCA_049650845.1 Ornithinimicrobium sp. | reverse complement strand
TTTGAGTTGTACATCGATTCGATCGAGGGCATCGACCTCGACGGCGATGGGAAAGTCGATGATTAGTCGCCACTGAGCACAGACGAACGTCCACGCCACCGCCCATGTGTTCCATGAGCTGGGGCGTCAGGAGAGTCGGTGTGCGCAACTAGACTCGCTCCTCATGACCCATGTCCTGTCTGCTGTCGCCTGGCCGTATGCCAATGGCCCGCGCCACCTCGGCCACGTGGCCGGGTTCGGGGTGCCCTCCGACGTGTTCAGCAGATACATGCGGATGGCCGGTCACGACGTGTTGATGGTTTCCGGGACAGATGAGCACGGCACCCCGATCCTGGTCGCGGCCGATCAGCTGGGCGTCAGCGCGCGCGAGCTCGCCGACACCAACAACCGGATGATCGTGCAGGACCTGGTGGACCTGGGCGTGTCCTACGACCTCTTCACCCGCACCACCACGGTCAATCACTACGAGGTGGCGCAACAGATGTTCCTGGCGGTGCACGCAGCCGGCTACATGATCGAGCAGACGACGTTTGCGGCGATCAGCCCCTCCACAGGACGCACACTGCCGGATCGCTACATCGAGGGCACCTGCCCAATTTGCGGGTATGCCGAGGCGCGCGGGGACCAGTGCGACAACTGCGGCAACCAGCTCGACCCGACCGACCTGATCGATGCCCACAGCAAGATCAACGGGGAAACCCCCGAGTTCGTGCAGACCCAACACTTCTTTCTTGACCTGCCCTCGCTCGCCGACGCCCTCGGCGAGTGGCTCGATGATCGTGCCGCCTCTGGCCTGTGGCGCCCCAACGTCATCAAGTTCAGCCAGAACATCCTGGAAGAGATCAAACCCCGGGCGATGAGCCGTGACATCGACTGGGGCATCCCGATCCCGCTGGAGGGATGGCGCGAGGAGCCGACGAAGCGGCTCTACGTGTGGTTCGACGCCGTGATCGGCTACCTGTCGGCCTCGATCGAGTGGGCTCGGCGCCAGGGGGATGAGAATCGGTGGCGTGAGTGGTGGAACGACCCGGACACGCTGTCCTACTACTTCATGGGCAAGGACAACATCACCTTCCACTCCCAGATCTGGCCGGCCGAGCTGTTGGCGCACAACGGTCAGGGCTCGCACGGCGGCGAGGTCGGGCCGTTCGGGGAGTTGCAGCTGCCGACCGAAGTAGTCAGCAGTGAGTTCTTGACGATGGAGGGCCGCCAGTTCTCCTCCAGCCGCGGCGTGGTGATCTACGTCAACGATGTGCTGCAGCGATACCAGGTCGATGCGTTGCGATATTTCCTGTCGGCAGCCGCACCGGAAAACAGCGACTCCGACTTCTCCTGGCCGGAGTTCGTGAAGCGCACCAACAACGAGCTGGTGGCCGGGTGGGGCAACCTGGTCAACCGCACCGCCTCGATGATCGCCAAGAACGTCGGCTCGATCCCAGCAGCGGCGGACTTCGAGGCCGTGGACCAGACGCTGATGGGGGCCATCGCCAAGGGCTTCGACACGGTCGGCAGCCTCATCGCCGCGCACCGTCAGCGGGCGGCGCTGGCCGAGGCGATGCGCCTCGTCGGCGAGGCTAACGCGTACGTCTCGAGCACTGAGCCCTTCAAGCTCAAGGGTGAGGACCAACGTGAGCGCCTGCATACGGTGTTGCACGTGCTGGCCCAGGCCGTGGTCGACCTCAACACGATGCTCAGCCCCTTCTTGCCGCACTCTTCCAACGCGGTCCATCAGGCCCTCGGCGGCGCGGGCAGCTTCATGCCTATGCCGCACATCGAAGAGGTGCACGACCTCGATGAGTCCGACCGGGCGACGTACCCCATCATCACCGGTGACTACAGCGCCATGCCACGCTGGGAGCACCGGGCGGTGGTGGTCGGTGCACCGGTCGCCAAGCCGACCCCGATCTTCACCAAACTCGATCCCTCGGTGGTGGATGAGGAACGGGCGCGACTCGGCCTGACCGCGGAGGCGACGGCCTGAGGCCGCAGGATGGGGGTATGCCGCCCCCTGAGCACGCGCCCGCCGCGCCTGATCGCCTGCCGATCGCGGTGGTGGATAACCACTGTCACCTCGACATCTCCCGGGACGGGCAGCCACCGGTCCCGGTCGGCCAGGCGCTGGCGGCCGCGGCGGCCGTTGGGGTGGACCGGATCGTCCAGATCGGCTGCGACCCGGTCAGTGCAGCCTGGACCATGGGGGTCATCGAGGAGTATGCCGCGGTCCTCGGTGGCGTGGCCATCCACCCCAACGGGGCGCCTGCGTTGGCGCGCAGTGGTGAGCTGGACGCAGCGCTCACGGAGATCGAGCAGCACGCCCACCATCCCCGGATCCGGGTCGTCGGCGAGACCGGGTTGGACTATTTCCGCACCGGCCCGGAGGGCGCTTCGGCACAGCACGAGTCGTTTCGTGGGCACATCGAGATCGCCAAACGCACCGACACCGCACTGCAGATCCACGATCGCGACGCCCATGACGACGTGCTGCGCATCTTGCAGGAGGAAGGGGCGCCGGACCGCACGGTGCTCCACTGCTTTTCGGGGGACATGTCGATGGCCCGTGAGTGCGTGCGGCGCGGCTACTACCTCTCCTTCGCCGGCACCGTCACGTTCAAGAATGCGCGCGACCTGCGCAACGCGTTGGCGGTGGTGCCGACCGAGCTGCTCCTGGTGGAGACGGATGCGCCCTACCTCACGCCCAGCCCGCATCGAGGCCGCGCCAACGCCTCATACCTCGTGCCGTTGACCGTTCGGGCCATGGCGGCAACCCTCAACATTGCGGTGCCGACCCTGTGCGAGGCGCTGTCGGCGAATAGCGAAACGGTCTACGGGCCGTGGTGATCCTCGTGCCGGGTTGGCCGCACACGGCACCGTAGCCCCGGCAGTTGTGTTGTTAGAGCGACACGAATGCAGGGTGCAACGGCCTCGCCGATGCGGCCCTCCACCGCGGGGGTCACGACGACCACGTCGACCTGGCGGTGATCGGTTCCGTCCTGGTGGGCGGATCAGCCCCGCAGGTCCCGCCGGTTGAACAGCAGGATGGCCGCGGCGACGAGGGTCACGCCCATCGCGAGCAGCACGGCGGCGTCACCCCACGGCATACCGTTGGTCAACGGATCACTGCCGAGATAAAAGTGGAAGGGAGAGAGCACCGCCCAGTCCGCATACCGATCCGACAACGGCAGGAACGACTGCAGCACGTATGCCGCCAGGCCGGTCAGCGCGGCCGCTCCGGTCGCCCAACGAACGCGTCCAGATGCGGCGCCGACCGCCAGGGCCAGGGCGCCGAAGACGATGCCGAGCAGCGTGACCAGCAGGCAGATCGCCGCGAGATTGCTCAACGAGACGTCGATCCGAGCGGCCAGCACCCCGATCACGCTTCCCACGAATGTCATCAGTCCCACGATGACGGCAAGCCCCACCATGGCGAGCGCCTTGTCCAGCACCACGCGGTAGCGGGGAACACCGCTGACCAGGAGTAGCCCCATCGTGTGTGCCTCTTCCTCCCCGGCCAGCGCCTTCGCCCCGACCGCGGCGGTCAGCGTAATCAGGGCGATCGGCACCGTGATGGCGAAGACCTCGCCCTGCAGGAAGCCTTGAGGGGTGGACATGTCGACGCCGCCGATCATCGCGATGAGCGAATCCGGCAGTTGGGCAAAGAACTCACCCGTGCCGGCGGGCAGCAGGGTGTAGAAGATCGGCATCAGCAACGCCATATACAGCGCGACGGCGCCCACCACCGTGGTCAAACCTTGATGATCGGTGGCCGTCTTGGCCGCGATCGACGACACCCGCGCCTGGCCCCCGAGACGGTCGGCCAGCACGGCGGTCCTGGGGTTGCTGCGCAGGCGATCGAACAGCGTGGTGGTGCCGCCGCCGGATCGCAGGTCGCGGCGATTAACCGCGGCCACGCTCACCACGGCCAACACGGTGGCGGCGCCCAGCAGAATGCTGAGATGCGCAGCGTTCACGCCGTTGACCTCCGGCATCGAGGAGTTGAACCAATACCAGGGAAAGATCCGCGCGACACTCTGACCACCATCGATGATCGGGAGGGTGGAGGCGCCCAGCCACGAGATCACCATAACTGCGCCGGCGATGCCGCTGGCCAGCCCAGAGTGACCGGTCCACGCCCCGATGGCCATCGCCAGCATCCCCCAGAACAGGGCGTTGGCCCACAGGTGCACGACCAGGGCGCCCACCTGCACCCCTTCGATGCTGGTGCCGACGAAGGCCGGGACGACAAGCCCGGCGCCATACAGGACGAGGACGCCGACGCCGGTCAGCACCACCAGCGCCACGATCTTGGCCACGACGACCTGGGTCCGGCTCCGCGGATTGCCCAGGAGCAGCCCCAGGGTGCCGGACTCCTCCTCACCCGCCACCGCGGCGGTGCCGATCGCGATGGCCAGGCCGGCCAACGTCATGGCGCCCATCAGGTTGTACATCGCACCGTAGGCGATGCCGCCGACCCCACCGGCCTCTGGCGAGATGCCCATACTTTCCAGCAGGGCCGGTGGTAGCTGGTAGTAGAACGACAGGTCGAGGTCGGCATACACCACCATCGCGAACCACAGCATCACCGCAATGGCCAACGACCCGATGAGTATGCCGACCAGCCGGTCGCGCACGGAGAAGGTGAACACGGAGAGCAGCATCAGAGCGGCGCCCGGGCGTCGCGGTAGTAGGCCAGGAAGATCTCTTCCAGGTCCGCCTCTTCGCTGTTGATGTCGACCAGGTGGTGTCGACCGGTCGCGAGCTGCAGCAGCTCGTCCATGTTGCCGTCGAAGGCCAGCCGGACCGAGTGGTCCTCCGCCCGCACGTCACGAGCCCCCGCGATGTCCTCGAAATCTGCGGCGTCGACGGGGGCGTCGAAGACGAGCTCGACCCGCCGGATGGCTTTGGAGCGTAGGTCGTGCACCCGCTCGACGTCGATCAGCCGCCCACTGCGAATGATGCCCACCCGGTCCGCTGAGCGTTGCACCTCCGAGAGGGTGTGACTGGACAAGAAGACCGTCCTGCCCTGCTCGGCCAGCTCGCGCATCATGGCCTGGAACTCCTGCTGCACCAACGGGTCCAGGCCGGTGGATGGCTCGTCCATGATGATCAGCTCGGGCCGGTTCATGAAGGCCTGGATTAGCCCGATCTTTTGCCGGTTTCCGGTGGAGTAGTCGGCCACCTTCTTGGTCAAGTCCGCGTTCAGCCGCTCCGCGAGCTCGTGGACGTAGGACCAGTCGACGCCCCCGCGCAGGTTGGCGAAGTAGGTCAGGGTGTCCTTGCCGGTGAGCTTCGGATACATCGCGAGGTCGCCAGGCAAATAGCCGATGTGCCGTCGGATTTTCACGCTGTCCCGGTGAGTGTCCAGTCCCAGGATGCTGGCAGTGCCACTGGTGGGGCGGATGAGGTCGAGGATCGTGCGGATCATGGTCGTCTTGCCGGCGCCGTTGGGTCCGAGGAAGCCAAAGACTTCGCCGCGCTGAACCTCGAGATTCAGGTCGACCAGGGCCTGGATGTCGCCGTAGTGCTTGGTCAGTCCTTGGGTGCGGACGGCCGGCACGCTTGGGTCGGTGTTCATCACGTCTCCTCATCGGTCGGCGGTGGGTTCCAGCTGTCCCGGATGCGCTGGTCGGTGAACAAGCCGTCGGTGTAGAGGTCGATCATCGGCCGCGCGATCTGCATCAATGCGTCGGTCTGGTCCTCGCTGCCCAACGCTCGCTGCAGGTGGTGCTGCAGCAAGGTCTGACCCAAACCGGCGTTGAGCAACGCGGCGGCGCGCGCTTCAGGCTCCGACGTAGGACGGATCAGTCCCGCATCTACGCCTGCTTGGAGGTAGTCCACGGAGTCGCGGTAGAGCCGGTCGTACAGGTGGCGGCCAACCACCGTGTTCTCGGTGAGCGCTCGAGCGAGGTAGGCCATCGCGGGGGCGAACTGCTCCGCGTAGTTCCTCATCTCCCGTTCATTCGGCATCAGATTGCCTGTCATCGCGGCGAACTTGTCCTGCCGGATCTGGTCGGCCAGATGATCATCGATGGCCTCCCGCAGGCCCTCCTTGGAGCCGAAGTGGTGCACAACCAACGCGGCCGACACTCCCGCCCGCAGGCCGATGGCCCGCATCGTGGTGGCCCGGAATCCGAACTCCGCGAACAGCCCCATCGCCGCGTCGCGGATCCTCGCCCGAGCCGTCACGTCGGCGGAGCGGCGCGAGGCAGCCGGCGCCACCTCCGTGTCGTCGATTCCTGAACTCATGTTCAGTATACTAAACGTGTGTTCAATACAGGTCAAGACATCGCGATCTGTCACAGTGCTCCCATGCCCTCCGATGTCCCCGGTCTGCTGCTCGGACCCACCGAGATCCGGGATCTCGCAGCGCGACTGGGCCTGCGACCCACCAAGCAGTGGGGCCAGAACTTCGTCATCGACGCCAACACGGTGCGGCGCATCGTGCGCACGGCCCGCATCGAGCGTGATGATGTCGTTCTCGAAGTGGGCCCCGGACTCGGATCCCTCACGCTGGGCCTGGTGGCTGCCGCGGAACACGTGGTCGCCGTGGAGATCGACCCCGTCCTGGCCCGCCAGCTGCCCGACACCGTGGCGGCCCGCGCGCCGCACCTGAGCGATCGACTGGACGTTCGGCATACCGACGCGTTGACCCTCACCTCGTTGCCGGATCCACAGCCGACGGTGGTGGTCGCGAACCTGCCCTACAACGTGGCCGTCCCCGTGGTGCTGCACCTGTTGGCCACGCTGCCCTCGCTGCGCCGCGCGCTGGTGATGGTGCAGTTGGAGGTGGCTGAGCGCCTGGCCGCGCCGCCCGGATCGAAGGTCTACGGCGTGCCGAGCGTCAAAGCGGCGTGGTACGCGGACGTCTCACTTGCCGGACGGATCGGACGCACCGTGTTCTGGCCGGCCCCCAACGTGGACTCCGGCTTGGTGCAGATGGTGGCCCGGCCGGCACCGGAGACTGCTGCCACCCGGGCCGACGTCTTCACCGTGATCGACGCCGCTTTCGCGCAGCGCCGCAAGACCCTGCGCGCCGCCCTGGCCGGGTGGGCGGGCAGTGCCGCTCGCGCCGAAGAGATCCTGCGAGCCGCGGGCGTGGATCCCGGTGCCCGCGGAGAGAGGTTGGCCGTGGCCGATTTTGCGGCCATCGCGGCCGCACGGGCATAACGTCAACGGCCCCGACGTGGATGCCGTGCCTCCTC
>JBASAZ010000243.1:0-1798 GCA_049650845.1 Ornithinimicrobium sp. | reverse complement strand
ACTGCTATCCGCCTCATCACTCCCGCAGGCGGCCAGCAGAGCCACAGCGCCGGCTACGCTACCCCCCAGCACTGTTCGACGGGACAGGGTCCGACCGTGCAACAAAGTCCTGCTGCTCATTTCACGTTGCTCCTCAATCGATAGCGAGACTGCCAGGGAAACGCAGCCGGGCTGCGCGGTGTTGCGTTCCGGCGGGGCACAGGCCCCACGGTCTAGAGCAGCGTCTCCGCTGCGTGTTTGGGGTTGAAGAGGCGTGTGGCTCCGGTCTTCTTCGCCTCGTTGTCGTAGACCGTGCCCTCCGGCGCAGAGACCACTTCGAGCTGTAGACCCCAGGGGGCCATGAAGTAGCACCAGGTCAACCCCAGATTGGGCCCCTCGGTGTAGGCCGTCGGCTCGCCCAGGACCTCGACGCCGTTCTCCTCCAAGAAGGCGATCGCGGCGTCGATGTCGTCGACGTAGAACGCGAGGTGATGGCCGCCTACATCGCTGTTCTTGGGAGGGGTGGATACCTGATCGGGAGCCTCGTATTCGAAGACCTCGAAGTTCGTGCCGTTGCCGACGCGCAAGTAACGGAACTCCTTGATCACGGCGCGCGGGTGGACGTGCAGGTGCTCCTGCATCCAGTCGTCGTCATCGCGGCGGAAATCCGTGGCGGCGGTGTAGAGCGTCTCGGCTCCGAGGATGCGCTCGAACCAGTCACACGCCTCGTTGATGTCGGGGACGGTGAAGCCGATGTGCTCCGTGCCGTGCAGTCCTGGGATTGGCATGGTTGTCCTTTGGTCGCGGGTGGACAGACAGTGGCTTTCCTCGGCGCCAACGACTGGAGGCGACATGGGGGCGCGCCACTGCGCCGACGTTAGATAGGGACGTTAGCCAGGACTTGTGGACCCTCCTATGGGGGAGATCACCCATGCTTGCTCGAGAGCCCGGACTACTACGGTCGTGCTTGAGGCTCGACCGCGCGTGGCGGCATGCGCTGCCCAGACGCCTGACCTACCGATGAGCTTCGGACCCACCCAAGAGGCCCTCACCGACGCCCGCACGTGAGCGACTGAGGCTTCCGGTGGTGGGAGCAATCGGTGCCCACCAGAGACAGACCAGAGCAAAGGACAGTGGATCGATGGCACAGTTCGACCTGAACGACACGGTGGCGCTAGTGACGGGAGCCTCGACCGGCATCGGGCTGGAAGTCAGCCACGCCCTCGCTGCTCGGGGGGCGACCGTCGTGGGTCTCGCCCGTGGTGAGGATCGTCTCCGCCGAGCCATGGACACGGTCGCCGAGGCGACAGGGGCTCGGACGATGGCCCTTACCGCGGACGTCACCAGGCCCGCCGAGGTGGAGGCGGCGGTGCGTCTGGCTTTCGAGGACTGCGGCCGCATTGACCTTATGGTCAACAACGCGGGCCTCGTCGACGCGTCGGAGGTGCCGGTGTGGGAGGCGGACGCCGAGCAATGGTGGGCCGTCGTGGAAAGCCACATCCGTGGCGCGATGCTCACCATCCATGCCGTGGTGCCCGCGATGGTGCAGCGGGGCAGCGGACGGGTGGTCAACCTCGCCAGCGGGATGGGGACTCGCGCGGTGCCCGACTACTCGGCATACTCGGTCGGCAAGTCCGGCCAGATGCGGCTCACTGAGGCGTTGGACGAGGCCCTCCAGGGCACGGGGGTCCACGCCTTCAATCTCGCCCCCGGTCTCGTCCAGACCGAGATGACCCGCTCCATGCCGAAGTGGGAGGGACACACCTTGTGGACGCCTCCCGAGCTCATCGTCGAACTGGTGTGTGAGGTTGCCGCGGGT
>JBASAZ010000242.1:0-3255 GCA_049650845.1 Ornithinimicrobium sp. | reverse complement strand
GTTCTTACCGTTGGGCCGCTCGATCGAGGTTCTGCCAGAGGTCGGGGTTCGACTCGATGGCACAGATGCCGGTCTGCAGGGCGGGCCCGAGATAGTCCCACTCATTGTGCCAAGCGTTCCGGTTATTCCTGGGTCGCTCGTCACCCTACGTGTCGAGACACCTAAGGATGCTGCCAGCGTCCGGGTCGCGGTGATGCCACCGCAGGCACCCTACGACATCTATGACATCGAACTCAGCTAACTTCCAGGCACACCCCTAGCTGGCCCCGTCGTGGGGTCGTGCTCGATCACGGGCCCAGGCGGTGTGTCGCCACCACTGGTGGTTGGGGCAGGGGGTGAGCTCCGGGCTGGCGTAACTCACCGGTTGTGGGGCTGTGTGGATGGGGTGGCCAGTTCATCTTCGATCTGCTGGGCGAGAGCCTTGAGTGAGGTCTGCGCGGCGGAGTCGAACGATTGTGCGTTGATGGTGGCCTGCAGCCGTCCGAGGTGGTCGCGCACGACGGGCCGTTGGTCGGGGGCTACGCGGTGACTGAGGTCGAGCAGGACCTGGGCAATGCGTTCAAGGAGCTGGGGGTAGAGTGACCCCGATCGCGGCGTACACCGGCCGGTTAGCGACCTGCCCGTCCCTGACCTTGACCATGATCGCGTCGATGAAGATCGCCGCGTACACCGCTTCCAACGGGCGGGTCGACCACGTTTGCATCTCTGCGATCACGGCGTCGGTGATCCGGCTGACCGTTTCCTTCGACACGCTCACGCCGTAGATCGAGTCGAAGTGCGCGCTGATCTCACCGGTGGTCAACCCGAGCGCGTACAGCGACAACACCACCTCATCAACCTCACCGAGGCGGCGTTGCCGTTTCTTCACAATGACCGGTTCGAACGTGCCCTCCCGGTCCCGAGGCACCTCTAATTCCACCGCCCCGGTGCCGTGGGTCAGCACTGTCTTGGTGCGGGTGCCGTTGCGCACGTTGACGCTCTCCCGCTCCCGATCGGCCCGGCGCTTCTCATGCCCGAGGTGCTCGGTCATCTCCTCGTTCAGCGCAGTCTCTAGCACGTTCTTCGTGAACTGCTTCAACAAACCATCGGGGCCCGTCAACGACAGGCCTTGTGCCTGGGCTGCCCGGACCAGCTCGATCGCGGCGATCTCTTCCGCTGAGCGATCCGGCTTCTTCTTAGCTGTCATGCCATCCAGTGTCGTGCTTATCACGCCACCTTCCCCGCCGACGTCATCGGCGCGTAGGGCCGGAAACACCGTTTAATGCACAGTCCCATAGCACGAGTTGGGTGGGATCGTGTGATGAGCGTTGGGTGGGTAGTCATCTTGGTGGGCCCCGCCCAGGCGCTGTTGAGTGTTTCTAGATGGTGATGTAGACGGAGATGAGCGCGAACAGGCCGAATCCTGCGGTGAGAAGTAGTGGCCCGAGGCTGCTGGTGGGGCCGTCGTGGGCTTGGGTGACCATTTCTTCGATGACGACGTTGGTGAGGACGCCGCCGGTGGCCGCGAGGACGGACAAGGTCACGATTTCGGGGGCTTGGCGTAGCGCGAGGTAGCCGATGCTGGCACCGAGCAGGACGGGTATCGCGAAACTGGCGGCCATGAGTATCCGGGTGCGGCGGGTGAATCCTGCCCGTTTGAGGGTGGCAGTGGCAGCGAAGCCTTCGGGGATGTCGGCTGGTACTTGCCCGGCGGCGAGCAGCAAACCCAGGGCTGGGTTGATGACGCTGCCGGTGCCGATCATGACGCCGTCGCTGAACAGGTCGAGAGAGACTCCCGTGAAGATGGCCAGGGGGCCGGTGGATCCTTCACCGGTTGCGAGCTTGTTCTTGATGGTGTCGATGAGGTGTTCGAGGCCGATGAACACGGCGCCGCCGGCGATGAACGCGGCAATGGGTATCCAGGGCGGGTTGCCCTCCAGAGCTTGGGGCACCAGTTCGAGTCCGACGACGGCCAGGACGATGCCGGCCGCGAGGTGCTGGGCCAGGCTCAGCACCCGGTCGGAGACGTTGAGGATCTCGGCGGCCAGGCCGCCGGCGAAGTTACCGGCTGCTGGCAGGGCCGCGAAGGCCAGCACGATGAGGAAGTCGGTCACGGTGTCACCGTCACGGGTTCGGTGTCGCCGCCTGAGGATGGTGATGTTGCCCTGGCGACGATCAGATAGAGCGCACCTCCAGCGGCGGTGTCGAACCCGATTTCGTCCATGTGTTGGCGCACCGAGCGCCAGGGTTGGATGTTCTCGTAGGCGCGGGTGACTCCGAACAGGGCGGTGGCGGCGCGGCCGAATGCGACGGCCCATGCGGGCCAGGCCGGGGGGCGTCGGAAGCCGCCGACGGCGAGCCGTCCGCGGTGGGGGCTTAGCTGCCCGGCTAGACCGCGGATGACGACGTCGTATTCGGGAACCATCTCTAGGGACCCGGACGCGAGGACCGCGGTCGTGCCTGGGGGTAGTCGCACGCTGCGAATGTCTTCTTGGATGAGGGTGACCTGAGACAGGTTGTGCCGGTCGGCTCGGCGCCGCGCTTGTTCGAGCATTCCGGCGGACAGGTCGATCCCGATGACGTGGCCGTGTTCGCCGACCGCGTCGGCCAGGACGGGCAGGTTGATACCGGTCCCACAGCCGAGGTCTACGACGGTGTCGCCGGCGTGTAGGTCGAGCAGGTCCACCGCTCGTTCTTGCAGGCGGCTGGCACCGAGGGGCCGGAAGATCCACGCGGTGACGTCGTAGGCGGGTGCTAAACGGTCGTACAACCGTTTGACGGCTTGTGGGCCGCGGATCTTGCCCAAGGATGCACGGTGCGCGGCGTACCCTGCCGTCCCGGCTAGGGCCACAGCGGCCCAGAGGGTGCGGTGTTTCATGGTGGACCTCTCGTTCGGGGTTGATGGTCGACGTGCGGGCTGTCGCCGTAGCGCTGGGGCGACCTGGCCGTGGCCGTTAGGGAGTGCCTGCCTGGGTGCTGGTGTACTGGTCGTGCCGGTGGAGGCGACCCAGTAGCGGCACGAATCTGCCTGCGCGGGCCGCATACTTGGGGTAGGTGGTGGTGTGTGTGGCCAGCAGGTACGGCTCTTCGACGAGTCGAACTTGCACCTGACAGGCCAGGGCGAGGGCCACCAGAGCGATGATTGCTATCCAGGTCGGGGCCATCATGGTGGTTCCGAGATGGATGACCAGGAGAGCGGTGAAGTTGGGGTTGCGGATCCACGCGAAGAGTACGTGGGTGATGAGGTCGGTGCGCTCAGCGGTGTCGACACCGATC
>JBASAZ010000241.1:0-4051 GCA_049650845.1 Ornithinimicrobium sp. | reverse complement strand
GATAAGACGGACGATGGGCTTGACCTTCTTGCCGTGCTTGTCGTTCACGGCGGACACGAACCCGTTGTGCCCGAGGGGAACGGATTCCGCCCACTCGTCGCCCGGTCCGGGAATGCGGAAGACCGCGATCTCGTCCTTCTCTCCCTTGTAGTAGGCAGGGACGATCTCGAAGTTCGGCACGCTGTAAAAGCCGACCTTGACGGTCGGGCTTGAGATGTGTCGGCTCGTGATACCCCAGTGCGCGCCGTCTAGCGTGCCCTTGAGGTTCGTGAGCGCGGTGCTCGGCCTGACTGGTCGGGAGGTGTCGGGGAAAAAGGCCATGTAGTCGACGTCGCTGTGCCCGGTCACTGCCGTGCCGTGGCTCCATGAGCCCGACTCGACCAAGCCGACCGAGGACGTGTGCTTCTTGATGTGCTCCTCGATCGAGTTGCGTCGCTCGCTGACGGTGGACCGGTCGAATGGCTGCGGAGCGAGTTGCTTGGCGAACGCCACGAGTTCGTCGTCGGCCATCAGGTTGCCGCCTTGACCTTGGTCACCTGCACGTCGGCTCCCCGTCCCCAGTCATGCTGCGTCGGCAATCTGATGGGAGGGTACAGGTGCCGACCGGCACCGCGCAGGAGGATCCTGACTGGAGCGCGTCCCGCGTGACGATCCCATACGGCGATCGGTCGCAGTCCAGCGAGGAGCCGAAATCGTCACCGCAGGGCGTTCGGCTTCTGGGACGTACGGCTCGCAATTCGGGCAAACCCACACGGCACCGTCCCTTGGGTCGGGCGGAGGGCTTTACGCAAGGATCTCGGCGAGACCGAGGCGCAAAGCCGAGACGTCGGTGTCGACGGCGACCAGGTCGGCTTCGGGTGCTACTGCGCGGAGTTCGGGTCTTCCGGCCATGAATCCTGCGATCTTTCCGGCGGACCGGGCCAGGGTGATGACGCGCCGCAGGGCCTCGACGGTCTGGGAGGAGTCCGGGGCGGGGTAGCCGGCTGAGATCGAGAGGTCGTAGGGGCCGAAGAAGACTCCGTCGACCCCTGGCACGCCGAGGATGTCGTTCGCGTGGTCGAGACCTGTTGCCGTTTCCACCATCGGCAGCAGTAGCGGTAGGTCGGGCGCGTGGGACACGCCGAGTGTCGATCGACAACCACCTCTGCTGCGGTCGCCGTGCGGGGGTATGTGACACGCTGCGACGAGGGCTCGGGCCTGCTCAGCCGACTCCACCATCGGGATGATGACCCCACTGACTCCAGTGTCCAGGATCCTGCCGATCACGGCGGGATCGTGCGACGGGGCGCGAGCAAGGACAGGTAGGCCAGCGGGCTCCGCCACGCGCAGCAGCCCTGGCAGGTCGCGCAATTCGAGGTTGCCGTGCTGCAGGTCGACACCGAGCCAGTCGGCTCCACCACCAATGACGACCTCCAGACCGTAGGGGCCGAGGAAACTCAACCACAGTCCGTGCCGCAGGCCACCGCCTTCTCCGCTCGCGGCGGCCTGCAACGTCCCTCGCAGGTCTCGGGTGAGGGGTTCGCCTGGTCCGGCCATGTCTGCATCTCCTTGTTGAGGTTGTTGGGATGAGGGTCGGGCCGCGGCGTTTTGGCGTTCCAGCCGATCACCGGTCCAACATCACCGTAAGTGTCATCTCTTTACCCGCGTCCAGTCGAGGATCCTCAACGGGATGCGTAACTGGTTGCAGTGCCCCATAGCACCCAGATAGACGCGACCACCGGTCCGGTCAACGGCGGGGCCAGCCTGGTTCGATCGGCGCGAGCAATACGGGATGGTGAGGGCCCCCAGCAGTTGAACTCTTGGCTTCCATCTAGCGCGCCGGAGTGGGCGGGTCGTAGGGCTGAAGCTGGGTGGAGGCGTAGGCGCGAGCCTCATCGCCCGGTACTGGGGGTCAATCGATCAGCCTGTCGAGGAGCTCGAACGACTCGTACGGCTGGTCGATGTCTCCGAAGTGGCCGTCGTCGCGGACGATCTGGGTGCCGCCGAGCCGTTCGGACATGGCGCGACCTTGCTTGTCGTCGCAGCCGTACGGATCTTCGCGGGAGTTGATGAAGTACAGGTCGCGGACACTGGCTCGTATCGCCGCCCAGTCATAGGCGTCCTGTAGGACGGGTTCGTCCTCGGTGTTGGGCTGGGTGCAATAGCCCGCGACGAGGATGGCCTGGTCCACCCTCGTGTCGATGTGCTCGAGGATCGCGAGCAGTAGCACTGCCCCCCGAGTGGCCGACCAGCACGGTGTTCGCATCGAACGTGTGGTTGGCCAGCACCTTCGGCAGGAATGTGGCGATGGATTCGAGGTTGAGGCCGGGATAGTGCGGCGCCTCGACGGCGTAGCCGCGGTCGGTCAGCCGCTTTCGCAGCCAAGGGAGCCATACGACGTCGGGATGTGCGGCGGTTCCGTGAAAGAGGATCGCCTTGCGGTTCATGGGACTGCCCTTTCGTAGTGCTGGCGGAAGCTTCGTTTAGAGCATCAGAGCCACGGCGGGCGGTTCGACGACGTGCTGGACGTTCTATCAGCAATCGATGACATCACCGCGATGCTAGTGCTGACCGTTCCCCGGCGGACCGCAAATCGTTCCGTCGAGGCGCGGCATACGGGCCACTGCGCCTGAATCAGCGAGAGCGCGGATCCACTTGTTGCTGAGTGCGACGGCGATCTCCCTCGCACGAGGCGTCCTTAAAGTGCATTGACTTGACCTGGTCACGTCCATTGCTGTCCCGCACGCCGAAAGGTCACGCAGGACACCAGTCGACCTGCGCCGTCCACCACGGTCTCGTCGCCGTGCGTCGTTCCTCACTCGGGGATCGGTGAGGTGGCACTATCGAGACCATGGCCCGAGACGAACAACATTTTGAACAGTCACGCAAACTATAGAATTATGTAGTGCTCCTTTTTAATTTCTCATTTTCTACATAGGCGCGAAGTAGTTTTTGCATTTTGTCCGTGGTTCTCTTTCTGGAAGCCAGTATCGGAAGAGAGACCCTTGATTTTTCGAATAGACCATTTTTCTCGCCCTCGAGATATATGACCAGCATCCAGAACAATTCCGTGGGTCCTCTGCTGAGCAAACCTTCATAGGCTTCAACATCCACGGAACGGACCGTAAGTGGATCGATAACTCTTCTTCGGAAATGACTAATAACAACAATCTGCGCATCCTCACATACCACCCGAATGAGGAAACTCCTCCACGCATAAAAAGCCACAAATACCGCAATAACTACAACCAGAAAGATCTTCACCACCTCGGCATGCGTTGAGTAGTCAATCATCCCCGCAATCGCCGAAAGCCCTAGCAGTCCAATTAATGCACTGGATACAATTGGGCTAATACATCCACGCAAAACTAAAGGGCCGTTTAACGAACTCAACTCTTACCTCTACCTACGACAACCTCGATCTTCCGCCATGGAGGAAACCGGCTATTAATGTTGAAAGTCTCGCTGACAGTGCTGGCGCCGGGCGGGTGGTAGACACTGTTCGGACCCAACGAGAGATGGAAATCACGCATCGCGTCTCGAATCCGGTGAAGCGTCGCCCCACTGCTGTCCCGCAATTCTGTTAGAAGGTCTTGCAGTTCTGAGCCCTCTTGGCCCCACGGCTTCGTAGTGCTCATCCGCATGTTCCTTTCGCAGAGGTTATGATCGGGGCACAACTAGCGACGGTAACCATGCTCAACCTGCTCGGCGAGGTTTCGCCAGTTCGTGGAACCTAAGTTTACGTGGCGAGGGTCGGGAATCTGTTTCGTAGATGGAACGTCCTGCGGTGACGATCGCCCGTCAAGCGTTGAACGTCGATCGATCTCCGTATGGGGATCGGCGACCGGGACGGGATTCTCTGGCGGCAGGTGTCTCTGAATCTGTGAGAACGGGGGTGTCACTGAAAGAATGGTCGCCATGGCCGAAGCTCCCTCACTGGTTCGTTTCAACCCGCCGCCGACTTGGCCCCGCACTCCCCCCGGGTGGGGACCCCCGCAGAGTTGGCATGTGCCCGAGTCATGGCCCAGCCCACCGGAGGGGTGGCAACTCTTTGTGCCGCTGCAGCAGCCGA
>JBASAZ010000240.1:0-3936 GCA_049650845.1 Ornithinimicrobium sp. | reverse complement strand
GTGTTCAGCAGGACCGTGCTCGTCGTTGACGCCAGCGTCTGGGCGGTCGCGGTAGCCGGTGACGGCAAGGACGGGGATGCCGCGCGGGCACGCCTGCGCGGAGAGGCGTTGGCCGCGCCGGAGGTGGTCGCCCTCGAGGTCGTCTCGGCGTTGTGCCGTCAGGACCGGACCGGCGCGCTAGCCACCTTCGGCTGTTGGCCCGATGCTGGGAGCTGCGGGACAAACTTCGCCACCTATGACGCCTCCTACATCGCCCTAGCGGAGGCGCTGGACACGACCCTGCTCACTGGTGACCGACGCGGCGTCGCGCCTGGCGACCTTGTGCTGGAGTTCGTCGGTTTCGTGGGCATAAGCGCGACCGATGTGCGCTCCACATTCCTGGCGCAGCCCGCCAAAGCTCTCCGTCGGCGTCGAGGTGAAGCCGGCAGACTCAGAGGGCCAGGCCGAGCAAGGTCACGACGGCCGTGGTCACCAGGACCACCATCACTACAGTGCGGAACTGTTGCTCCGACATCGTCCGCATCAACCGGTCTCCCACGAGCCAACCGGCGGGGATGCCGGCCGCTCCGCCCAGCACGACGGCGGCGATATCAAGGTCAAGATAGCCGAGTACGCCGAAGGCGCTCACCGCGATGAGATCTTGGCCGCAGAAGATCGCCTGCAGGGTGGCCCGGAAGGCTCGGGCCGGATAGTTCAGGGCCTGCAGGGTCAGCGCGATCGGCGGCCCGTTCATACCGGTCGCGGTCAAGAGCACCCCGCTGACGAACCCGGAACCGCGTTCGATGCCCACCCCGCGGGGCAGCCGCACCTCACGCCACAGCAGGAAGACCAGCACCAGGACACTGACGGCGATGATCACCGACAGCAGCCGGTTGTCCAGGGTGGCCAACATGACCAGACCGAACGGCATACCGACCAGGCTGAACAGGAAGATCCGGCGGGCGGTGGGGACCTGGACGTGGCCCCGCTCGCGGTATCCCGTGCCGGCCGTAAGGATCAGGCCCAGTGCGGTGGTGGCCACGACCGCCGTGCGGGTGTCGACGACCAGCGCGAAGGTCGGCACCGCCACCAGCGCGTACCCGAAGCCGCTGGCCGCCTGGGCCGTAGCAGCGAACGTGAACACCACGAGCCCGACGAGCACGAGGGCAAGCAACTCCATGACCGACCGGGCGTCCTCAGACGATCATCGTCAGGTCGCCAGTTCGATCGTCCGCAACGCCAGCTCCAGGGCGGGGTCGATGACGTTGAGGTCCTCCCCGGCGTATAGCTCGTCCAGCAACGCAGAGATCTCGGTGCATCCGGCGACTGTGGTGGCGGCGCCCTGCTCGCACAGCCCGGAAAGCAACGTGTCGACCTGCGCGCGCAGAGCAGGGGTGATGCGGCCGGCCTTCACCGCCTCTACCACCTGCATCAGCGACTCCTGCTGTTCTTTCGGCGGCAGGACCCAGGCGATGTCTGCAGCTTCGAAGGCGGACTGGAAGAGGCCGGACGCCAGCGCACCGTCGGTGGCCAGCAAGCCCACGCGGCGGACGCCGCGGCGTTGGATCGCGCCGACGGTGGTGTCGATGATGCTGAGGAACTGCACCGGCTGGTCAGCCATGACCGGATCCAGGTAGGCGTGGATGGTATTGCACGGCACCACCAAGATTTCCGCGCCCGCGGCCACGAGGCCGCGGGCTCCCGCTTCCAGCCAGGGCGTGGGGTCGGTCCCTCCGGCCAGCAACGCGTCTTGCCGGCTGGGCACGGTGGGATCGGCCCACATCACGATCCGCAGGTGATCTTGGTCCCGCTCCGCGGGAGTATGCCGAACCAGTTTGGCGTAGAAGTCCACCGTGGCGGCGGGGCCCATCCCCCCTAAGACGCCCACCACTTTCGACGGGGTGGGCGACTGATGCTCAGCCACCTGGCGTCGCCAGCACCGCGTCCGGGTAGGCGTAGAGGGCCGGGGCGCCCCCGGTGTGGATGAACAGTACGTTGCTGTCCTTGGGGAAGTATCCCTGCTGAACCAGGCCGATCAGACCTGCGGCGGTCTTGCCGGTGTAGACCGGATCGAGCAGGATGCCTTCGAGCCGGGCGAAGGTCTGGATCGCGGCGGTCATCTCCTCGGTCGGCAGTGAGTAGCCGGGGCCGACATAGCCGTCGTCGACGGTGAAGGCATCGGCCGGTACCTCACGCTCAGCACCGGAAAGTAGCCGAGAGGCTTCGTTGGAAAGTTGGTGCAGCTTGGCCTCCTGCGGCGCCTTCTCGGCGCGCACGCTGATGCCGGTCACCGGGATCCCGCTCTGGTTGCCATAGAAACCGGCAACCAGTCCGGCGTGCGTGCCACCTGAGCCACTGGAGCACACGACATGCTCGATCGGCAGGGACATCTGGAAGGTTTGCGCGAGAATTTCCTCCGCGCAGGAGACGTAGCCGAGGGCGCCGAGGGCGTTGGACCCGCCACCGGGGACGATATAGGGAGTGCCGCCGTCTTGACGGACCTTCTCGGCGATTTGTTCCATCCCGGCAGCGAGGTCGCTGCCGCCCGGGACGACCTGGATCGACGCGGCACCGAGCAGTCGGAAGAGCAGATTGTTGCCGCTGGAGTTCTCGTCGTAGGAGCCCTCCACCCGCTCCTCCAGGAGCAGGTGGCACTTCAGCCCCTCCTTGACGGCTGCAGACAGGGTGAGTCGGCAATGGTTGGACTGCACGGCGCCGACGGTGATGATGGTGTCTGCGCCCTTCGCGAGCGCGTCGGCCATCAAGAACTCGAGTTTGCGCGTCTTGTTGCCACCGCCACTCAGGCCCAGCAGGTCGTCGCGCTTGATGTAAATATTGGGGCCGCCGAGGTGCTCACTCAAACGGTTCAGGGGTTCGATCGGGGTGTGCCCGGCGGTGTAGTGACGACGGGGGATGCGAGCCAGATGCATGAGTTCCTCTTCCTCTTGGGTGTTCAGGTATGCGGTGTGGGTTTCCGGTTTCCGGGTCCGAAATGCACCGGAGTACGCCGGTGCGATGGGTGGCTCAGCCCTGGGCTGCGGTGTTCAGCGCCTCGTCGGGGAAGTACTTGCGCAGCCGCACGTCACCGGCCAGGGCATGCCCTTCCATACCCTCGATGCGTGAAATGCGCGCCGCTACGCGCCCGACTTGGGCGTTAGCTTCGCGGGTCATTCTCTGGTATGTGACGGTCTTGATGAACTTGCCGACCCACAGGCCGCCGGTGTAGTGCGCCGCGCCCCGCGTGGGCAGAATGTGGTTGGGCCCGGAGGTCTTGTCCCCGTAGCTGACGGTCGTCTCTTCACCGAGGAACAGCGAACCGTAGTTGCGCAATGTGCTCAGCCACCAGTCGAGGTCATCAGCGTGCACCTCGACGTGCTCGTTGGCGTACTCGTCGGCCAAAGTCGCCGCCTCCTCGCGGGTGTCGGTCACGATCACCTCACCGAGGCTGTCCCACGCCTCGCGCGCCACCGATTCGGCTGGTAGCTGTTCGATGGCCTGGGGGATCATCGCGATGGTCTCTTCGGCGACGCGGCGCGAGGTGCTGATCAGGATCGTGGCGGAGTCACGACCATGCTCGGCCTGGCTGATCAGGTCGACCGCGATGACCCACGGGTCGGCGGTGCCGTCGGCGAGCACCAGGGCCTCGGTCGGGCCGGCGACGACATCGATGCCGACGCGGCCGAAGAGCAGTCGCTTGGCCTCGGCCACGAACTGGTTGCCCGGGCCGGCGAGCACGGCCGCCCGGTGACCGGTGAAGTGGCCGAATGCCATCGCGGCAATCGCCTGGACGCCGCCGAGACACATGATGGTGTTGGCTCCGGCCAGCGACATCCCATAGATGGTGGCTGGGTGGATCCCTGTGCCGCCGCGCGGCGGGGAGCAGGCAACGATATGCGGGACACCGGCGGCCTTGGCGGTGGCGATACTCATCGCTGCGGAGGCGACGTGGGCGTAGCG
>JBASAZ010000239.1:0-3186 GCA_049650845.1 Ornithinimicrobium sp. | reverse complement strand
TGGTCGGCCTCCTGGACGACAGAGAAAGAACTTCGGTGAGAGCCGGCGCATACGATCGGCTTATCCACCCCGAGCAGCGGTTGCGGATCTGTGCGGCGCTGCGGCCACTGGAGGTGGCGTCGTTTAGAGCGCTGAGAGAGGACCTTGGGATTACCGATTCCGCACTCAGCAAACACGTACGGATCCTCAGCGAAGCCGGGTACCTCGACATCGTAAAAGAGAGCCATGTCCCGCGGCCGCGAACGTGGATATCACTGACGACAGTCGGCCGGAACGCTCTCGAAGAACACCTCGCATGGCTGCGCGTGATCGCTCAACGTGCTGACTCAGAAGTATCGACTCAATGAACGACGTGCACTCAGTGGCTCCTAGCGGCAACCATGACGGCCGACACGTCGCAGCATCCGGCAACTAAGCCCTGGCAAGCATCCATATCCCCGCAGCGGGATCCCTTTGCGCCGACCCCGCTGCGTTATCGGAGCTGATGGCGATGCGGCATGGGTGGCAAACTTGGACGATGAAAGCGATAGAGGTCGTCCCAAATCTGCACACCGCTGATGTCGAGCGTGCACGCGAGTTCTTTGGGTTCCTGGGGCTAACGGAAGACGCCATGAATCAGGGATGGGTGGCTCGGTTCTCCTCGCTCAACACGGACGCGTGCGTCCAAGTGGTGACGCGAGACGCGACGGCTCCGGAGGACTCCGTGATGACCATCAAGGTCGATGACGTGGATGCCGCTTACGAAGAAGCGCAACAGCGCGGCTATGAGATCGTGCACCCCATCACCGACGAGCCCTGGGGCATCCGACGATTCTTCGTCCGTAGCCCCGATGGACAGGTGATCAACGTCGCCTGGCACCGGCCATGAACGGGGACTGCACAGCAACGAGCCCCGTGTCGCCGCTCAGGGATCCCGTCCCGGTCGCCGATCCCCAATCGGTGATGGTAGTCAGTCGGCTTGGGCTGGAGGGCCCGAAGGTCACCGGATGACGTGCCTTGTATGGGATTGGTGAACCTGCTGAGGATAGTCAGCGTTCCCGTGGTCCGTGTTCTAGTCGGGGGCATCTCAAGTCGTCAGCGGTCGCCCGTATGGCGGTGCGACAAGTTCGTGTCACCACGGTTGCACTAGATCCTTCCTGCTCTGGGCACTCGCTCGGCCCCGCAGGTGTTTGAATTGAGACTGTGATGGGCCCTGCGTGGGACAGTGAGTCGTGAGTTTTCCTCGCGACCGTGCGTTCTGGGTTGCGGCGGCGCTGTTTGTGGCCACCGAGGTGCAGCTACTGGTGGGCACCTTCGGTGGCATCGACCGCTTCGAGGGCAAGGGATTCGGTTACCGACTGGCTGTCAACACCGTGTTGATGCTCGCAGCACCGATTATTTGGCGTGCGGTGCAGCGTGGTCGGGCGCTGCGAAGTCCGGTGCCGTGGTGGCCCTGCGTGCTCATCATTTCTTCGTTTCTATGGGACGCGCTGGGCAATTCTCTGGACTTGTACGACTCGTGGGATCCGTTCGACAACCTGAGCCACTTCGTGACGTGGTTTCTGTTGCTGTGGGGTGTGGGACTGTTCCTTGCCCGCGCGGACGTGCGGCCCCGGTGGGTGTTGGTCGCACTGATCACGGGACTGGGCGCGACCATTGCGGTGGTGTGGGAGATTGGGGAGTACTTCACGTTCATCCAGCAGGGTACCGAGCTCAGCGGGGCCTACGAGGACACCCTTAGCGATGAGATCCTTGGTACCACCGGTGCCTTCTGTGCAGGGCTACTTGTGCACTTGACCCACCGCCGGTTGCAATAGCCAAGCTCGAAGAGGAGCCCGGCCGATCGCTAAGTCAAGCCATACCGGGGCGAAATGGTGCCAGCACAGCACCGATGTCAGGGTGTGCAGACAGGCCGGAAATCCCTCGAGGACGACATGAACCGGAATCACCCTTCGGAGTTCCAGTTAACGATCCACTCACGGCATCGGTAGCTGGTCGATGAGGGCGTCGAGCAGTGCCGGGTCGGTGCGATCCGCTCGTGCGCTGGTGGTCTTGAGCGCGTTGTTGTCGTCGGGCAGCGCCCAGAGCACCCGTCCAGGAGATGATCGCTCGAGCGCGCCGTACCAGGCCAGTAGGGGCTCGCGTAGGCGGACGTGCAGGTCGAAGGAGCGCCGGCGACGGCTGCGCTCCGTTGTCTTCTGGTGACGCAGCTGCTCCTCGGACACGGTGCTGACGACCACCAGGTCCGCCAGGCCGAGGCTGCCCGTGGCGAATGCGAGCCGGCAGCGCTGCAGTTCGCGCGCGAACCGGTCCCACGGGGCGGCGCCGACCACGGCCAGAGACCAGCTGTAGTGCAGCTTGAGGGGGTCGCTATCGCAGATCGCAACCCCCGCGGTGCGCTCGAGTTCCAGCGCCTGCGCCCAGCGGCCGCTGTTGACCTAGACCCAGTGCTCGGCCTGCGCATCGGGATCGCTGCCGTCCGGCTCGGCGCCGGTCGGCACGTACTCGGGCACAAAGCGGCCCGCCTGCGCCAAACACCAAGTCGTCTTGCCCGCAGCGCTAGGGCCCTCTACCGCGACGATCACTCAACCATTCTGACCGTGAAGATCAAGACCTGCAGAAGCACAACGTCCGATTGAAGATGCCCGAATAGCGAACGTCCAGCGGTCCACTGGCGATGAGGTATCTGCTGTTGGCCGACGGTGTCAGGAGTGTGCGCGCGACAGCGTCTTGCTCATGTACGGGTTGGGGCTGATCTTTCTGGTGGTGCTGGCGGTTGTTCGGTATCTGCCTTGAGTACAGCCATGCACGGGTCCAACCGGGCTCGTTTTCGGTCGCGGCTGAGTACCCGCATGGCCGGCATTGCTACCAGAAGGATCACGATCGAGATCAACGCAATCTGTAAAACGGGACCCTGGGGTGCCAACGCCCAGATCGTGATGACACAAGCAGCCATTGGCGCCGTGCCCACTAACCTGACCCACCAGGCACGGAAGAAATCTCGGGTCACGAGCATGATTGTGAGTATGCCGTTATCAGCGACCGATGAACACCCCACCTTCCTTTTCGGGAATCCCGCGTGGGGATCCTTGTACGGCGATCGTCCTGTCCGCCCTATGCTGCGCAGGTGCCCCCGAATAATGCGCTGTTGGCGTTCGCTTTCGCCTCGCTTGTACTAGTTGTTGTTCCGGGCCCCAGCGTGCTGTT
>JBASAZ010000238.1:0-5635 GCA_049650845.1 Ornithinimicrobium sp. | reverse complement strand
GCCAGTGGCAGTCCCAGGCACAAGACGGCCACCACCGCAGTCGCCAGCGCTACCCCGCGGACACGGGAGGCCAGGTCATCGGTGCACACCCCGTTAGCGTGGCACACCGAACCTGCGGCAGAGGGCCTGGCGAGAAGTGCTAACCCAGCGCTAACCAACGGCTGGCCAGACGCTGGCCGGCAGGCTCCTAGCGTCGACAGTGACGGGTCCAGACCGGGCCCGGCCCGACCCGCAGGAGGCCATCCAGATGTTCCGAACCAGCTCATCCGCACAGCGACGAATACTCGTGACGAGCGCCGGGCTGGTGATGGGCGCCGTCGTGTTCACCGGGTGCTCCACCGCCAACTCGACCAACGGCGAACCCGCCGCAGCCACGTCGACTCGCAGCGGCAATGGCGCGGACTCGGCCGTCGACCCGAACGCCGCGGAGATCAACCCGCCCGGCGACATCCCGGACAACCAGGCCTTCGTGCCGTTCACCCCACAGGGCCAGCCGTTCACCGTTTCGGTGCCCGAGGGGTGGGCTCGGACCGGAACACCCACCTCGACCACCTTCACCGACAAGCTCAACTCGGTGACGATCCAGACGCGGAAAGTCGGCGCCGCCCCGACGGTCGACAGCGTCAAGAACACCGAGATGCCAGCGGTCTCGTCGTCCGCAGCCGGCTACCAGGCTGGTGAGACCACACAGGTCACACGGCAGAGCGGTCCGGTGATCATGTCGACGTACCAGGCGGATTCCGAACCGGACCCGGTCACCGGCAAGGTCGTCCATGACGATGTGCAGCGATACGTCTACTACCAGGACGGCACGGAGGTCGTGCTCACCCTGGCCGGTCCAGCGGGCGCCGACAACGTCGACCCGTGGAAAATCGTTACCGACAGCTTCGCCTGGTCATGAGCACCCTCGAAGAGACTCGCGACGCACCGGTGGTGCTCGCCCACCACCTCTACCGGTTCTATCACGCCGGCGATGAGGAAATCTTGGCCCTGCAAGGGGTCGACCTGAGTGTGGGTCCCGGTGAGATCGTGGCCGTGGCGGGGCCCTCGGGCTCCGGGAAGTCAACCCTATTGGCGTGCCTGGCCGGACTGGACGATCCGGATGGCGGCACGGTGTGGATCGAGAACGTCCGGATCTCCCGGCAACCCGAAGCGGTGCGCGCCCGCCTGCGGCGCGATGTCATCGGCGTGCTCTATCAGTCCGGCAACCTGCTCCCGCACCTGAGCGTGACCGGCAACATCGAGCTGAGCCGACGGCTCACTGGCACCACCGGCGGCCCTGCTCCTGCCCGGCTCCTGGAGGAGTTGGGGATCAGCCACCGCGCTCACGCCATGCCGTCGACCTTGTCCGGCGGAGAGACTGCGCGGGCGGGCTTGGCCGTCGCGGTGGCCAGCGGACCCCGGGTGCTCCTGGCCGACGAACCCACAGGAGAGTTGGACACCGGCAGCGAGCAGCGCCTGCTCGCCCTGCTGCGTCAGCGCGCAGCCGGGGGGCTCGCGGTCGTCGTCGCCTCGCACTCCCCCGTGGTGCTGGACTGGGCCGATCGGGTGCTGTATTTGGCCGACGGACGTCCGGTCCGACCCGTGTCCAGGATGGCCTCGTGAGCACCGCGCTCGTCCGCGGCACCGGACTGGCCCGAAGGTACGGCACCGGTCCATCGTCCTTCGTCGCGCTGCACGACAGTGATCTGGCCATCCCCCCGAATGCCCGGATCGCCCTGACCGGATCTTCCGGCTCGGGCAAGTCCACCGTGCTGCACCTGATCGCCGGCCTGGACCAGCCCACCGCTGGCAGCATCACCTGGCCCGGCCTCGGCCGTCCCGCACAACACCCCGGCAGGGTGGGCATCGTCTTCCAGGCGCCCAGTTTGATCCCGGCCCTGGACGTTATGGAGAACGTCGAGCTCGTCGCCCTGATTGCCGGAGTCGCCCCCACCCAGGCGCGCGCGCGGGCCACGGAGGCGCTGTCAGCGCTGAGTCTGCTACCCCTGGCCGGTCAGCTGCCCGAGGAACTGTCCGGTGGACAGGCGCAACGGGTTGCCATCGCCCGGGTCCTGGCCGGGCAACCCCAGCTCATCCTGGCCGACGAACCGACGGGCCAGCTAGACCGAGAAACCGCCGCTCACGTGCTGGACGTGCTCGAAGCCGCCGCCAACGCCAGCGGAGCCGCCTTGATGGTGGCCACCCACGACCCTGTCGTGGCCGACCGATACCCACACCGATGGAGCATCGAGGACGGACGGCTGTGCACCGACGGGTCGGCAGCCCACCCTCCTTCCGTCTCCCGACCCATGAGGGGCACCCGATGACCCGAACACCGATATCCACCCTGTGGCTGGGCGGCCTCGTCCGTCGACGCTACGGGCGCCTGCTCGGCGTCACGATCGGGATCGCCCTGGCCGTCGCCCTGCTGGCTAGCCTGGGCGCGTTCGTGGTGACGTCCAAAGCCACCATGACGGAGCGAGCCACCTCCAGCGTGGCGGTGGACTGGCAGGTCGAGGCCGCCCGGGACACAACCCCCGCTGCCGTGGAGAACGCTGTCGCAGCTCAGCCCGGCACGGTCGAGGCGCTGCCGGTGTCGTTCGCCTCCGTCGACGGGTTCTCTGCCAGCACGGGTGGATCTCAACAGAGCACCGGAGCCGGTCGCGTGATCGGTGTGCCCACGGGCTACCGGTCCACCTTCCCCGGCTCCCTACGCACCTTGGCGGGAGCGGACACCGGCGTGCTCCTGGCCCAGCAGACGGCGGCGAACCTTCGAGCGGGGGTGGGCGACACCGTCACCATCACCGTGGCCGGGACCCAGGTCGACGTCACTGTCGATGGCGTCGTGGACCTGCCCCAGGCCGACTCGTTCTTCCAGACGGTGGGCGCGCCCCCGCAGTCCCAGCCCGTCGCCCCACCGGACAATGTGCTGCTGCTGCCCGCTTCGGCCTTCGACCGGCTCATCGCCCCGCCCGCCGCCTCCGGCACCGACCTGCTCACCCACCAGGTCCACGCCATCCGCACCCACGACCTCCCCCCGGACCCCTCTGCCGCATACGCCGAGGAATCCGGCGCTGCCCGCAACATGGAAGTGAGCCTGGCCGGCGCCGGGCTGGTGGGCGACAACCTCGGCGCCACCTTGGACGCGGCCCGCCAGGACTCTCTCTACGCCCAGGTCCTCTTCCTCTTCCTGGGAGCCCCCGGTGCTGTTCTCGCTGGTCTGCTCACGGCGTCGGTCGCGCGGGCCGGGGCCACCCGGCGGCGCCAAGACCAAGCGCTGCTCCGCACCCGAGGTGCCACCCGCCGTCAAGTGCTCTGGCTGGCCGCCGCTGAAGCCGGTGCGGCCGCTATGGCTGGTGCGGTCCTCGGGCTGGGGTCGGCCTGGCTGCTGTCCAGGACCCTGCTCGGGGGCGCCGCCTGGAACACCTCCACCACCCTCGGCTGGGTGGTGGGCGCCGCTACCCTCGGGATCGTCCTGGCCTGCGTGACCATCGTCGTTCCTGCTCGTCGCGAGCTCGCCGAACAGGCGGTCGCGACGTCCAGGGCGAGCATCAGGGTGGCGGACCGGGCGCCGTGGTGGGCCCGGTGGGGCCTCGACTTCGTCATCCTGGGCCTCTCGGCAGCCATTTTCTGGGCCACCAGCCGCGCCGGATATTCGCTGGTGCTGGTTCCCGAGGGCGTTCCCACACTGTCGGTGAGCTACTGGGCCTTCGCTGGTCCTGCCCTGTTATGGATCGGCTGCGCTCTGCTGACCTGGCGGTTGACCGACCTGGCCCTACGCCGGGGCAGCCGCGTCCTGGTGGCCCTTGCCCGACCATTGGCCGGCTCGTTGGCCGGGCCGGTGATAGCCACCCTGCGCCGGCAGCGACGAATAGTTGCCAACACGGTGGTCATGCTCACCCTGGCCGTGGCTTTCGCTGCGTCGACGGCCACCTTCAACTCGACGTACCAGCAGCAGGCGGAAGTCGACGCCATCTTGACCAACGGTGCCGACGTCACCGTCACCGAGTCCCCGGGGGTGGTCGTCGGGCCAAGTGCCGCGACCCAGCTCGCCGCCGTGCCCGGCGTCGCTTCGGTCGAGCCACTGCAACACCGCTACGCCTACGTCGGAGCCGATTTGCAGGATCTGTATGGCGTGCGCCCGGCCACCGTCGCACACGCCACGGCCCTGCAGGACACCTACTTCCGCGGCGGCACCACCGACCAGCTGATGAGCACACTGGCCAATCAGCCCGACTCCATCCTGGTCTCGGAAGAGACCGTCAAGGACTTCCAGCTCCACCCGGGCGATCAGCTGACCCTGCGTCTGCAGAACGGCCGCACCAAGGCCTTCACCGATGTGCGCTTCCACTACGCCGGTGTGGTTCGCGAGTTCCCGACCGCGCCCAGGGACAGTTTCCTGGTCGCGAACGCCGACTACGTGGCCCAGCAGACCGGCAGCGACGCGGTGGGTGCGTTCCTCGTCGACGCCGGCGGCACGGACACCGCGACCGTGGCCGCGGACGTGTCCGCGGTCGTGGGCACCGACGCTACGGTCACCCAGATCGGCGCCAGCCGCACCGTCATCGGCTCTAGCCTGACCTCCGTCGACCTGGCCGGCCTCACCCGCATCGAGCTGGGCTTCGCGGTCCTGCTGGCCGCCGCCGCGAGTGCCCTCCTGCTCGCCTTAGGCTTCGCCGAGCGACGACGCACCTTCGGTATCGCCGCCGCGTTGGGCGCGCGCGCCCGTCAGCTGGCCGGCTTCGTGGTGGCCGAAGCCACCGTCGTGCTGATCGCCGGCGTCACCTTCGGAGCGATTGCCGGCAGCCTGCTCACCGGGATGCTGGTCAAGGTTCTGACCGGCGTCTTCGACCCACCCCCTGCGGTGGTCGCGGTGCCCTGGGGATACCTGGGCATCGTCATCGCCGTGGTGCTGAGTCTGGTTTCCCTGGTCGTCGCCGAGATGATGCGCAGGTCGCGGACGGTCGACGTGAGCACCCTGCGAGAACTGTGAGGGATGCCTATCGCAACCCTCACGCCTCGAGGCGGTACCCGAAGCCCCGCAGCGCGGTGATCGTCGGCGGGACGACTCCTGCCCCGTGCGCCGCCTCGCCAAGGATGCGACGCACGGCGGCAATGTGGACATCGAGGGTCTTGGTCGACCCGAACCAGTTGACGTCCCACACGTCATCCATCAACGTCTCTCGGCTGACGGCTTCGCCGACGTCGCCGGCCAGGCGGACCAAGAGGTCGTACTCCCTGGCCCGCAATTTCAGCTCGACCGCGTCCAGGTGAACCCGCCGCGCTGCGAGGTCAACGCTCAGGCCGGCCGCATGGAGGTGAGAACCGCGGCGGAACGGCCGATCGGAGGACCGGCGAAGATGCGCCCGAACCCGCGCCGTGAGCTCGGCCAACCGCACCGGCTTGACGAGGTAGTCGTCCGCGCCCGCGTCCAGTCCGACCAAGATGTCGATCTCTTCGGCGCGGGCCGTAAGGATCACGATGACCATGGGTTGCTGAACGCGACGTAGCTCGCGCACCAGGTCGGTCCCGTCGCCGTCGGGCAGCCCCAGGTCGATCAACGCCAGAGCGAACGGCTGGTGGACCAGGCTCCGGCCCTCGGACAGGGTCTGAGCCCAGGTGACCGCAAGCCCTTTCGCCTCCAGCTCGGCAC
>JBASAZ010000237.1:0-3044 GCA_049650845.1 Ornithinimicrobium sp. | reverse complement strand
GACGATGAAGCGTTCGCCGCCCTCCCTGTCGATGTGCGCATGTTGGGCGGTGTGGCCACTGGGACGAGAGCCCTGCGTCGGCAGTTACCCCCACCAGGCTGGTGCTCCATGGCTGGCTCGGGTATGTCGACGCGCGAGTTCTTGCATCATCTCGACGTGTTCGTCTATCAGGGGCCGTGGGACGTCGCCGCCCACATCGCCGCCCTTGAAGCCATGTCTGCCGAGCTGCCCGCCGTGCTTCCGCTGGCGGCCCGCGACACCTTCAGGCATGCTGCAGCCTACGCCGCACCCGCCGAGGTAGAGGGCACCTTGGCACGCCTCGTCGCCGAACCAGACGTCCGCAATGATCTGATCCGACGTGGAAGGCAGTTCGTCCGAAGTTCCTCGGAGCCGTG
Organism: Ornithinimicrobium sp.; assembly: GCA_049650845.1. GTDB lineage: Bacteria > Actinomycetota > Actinomycetes > Actinomycetales > Dermatophilaceae > Ornithinicoccus. The sequence goes on along the minus strand of JBASAZ010000237.1, from coordinate 2,649 downwards.
GGGGGCACTCTTTGAAGTTCTCTCTCGCAACGCGACCTAGTTGAGAAGGGTTGATCACACTGTTCATCACCAAGAGCGGCTTAGCCGGTCGAGCCAGACGCGTTGCGCGACCGGTCCTGCGTCGTTTGCCGGCTGACATCGGACCTGGCCGTCTGCGTTCGGCCAGCCGGTCCGCGCGCGCTGAGTACATCCGGGCAACCCTTCGCACCCACCCGCTCCGGGCTTTCGACCTTATCGACGCCGAGTTGGCTCGAGATCCCGCCAACACCGCTCTGCTGCGGATGGCCGCCCTGGCGGCGAGTCGGTCCGGACAACGCGACGTAGCCGCCGAGTTCGACCGCAAAGCACTAGATGGTGGCTACGCTTCGGCAGGCGACCTGCTGCGCCTTCGAAAGTACGCTTTGGGCCACAAAGACATGGCGCTTGTGGCACGGGCGACCGAGGAGCTGAGCCAGTTGACACCGCGAAACGCCCAAGAGGTCAAGCGCACGGCTCAGGCACTGCGACGCTACCCATCCGACACTCTCCGTGCGCTCGCGCAGCGTTCAGCGCAAAAGTACCCAGACTTGGATCTCGAAGCATTGCACCGCGTGGCGGATGAGAACGAACTCGTTGCCGCCCTCGTTGAGGACGCACGGTCCGGAACGGAATCGGCTTCGATTCTGGTGCGTCAGCTGTTGGATCGCGGTGGTGAGTGCGACCAGTTACTCATTCGCGCGCTCGGGCGAGGTCGAGCGTGGCAGGTTCTGGACAGTGTCAGCCAAACCATGAGCGAGGAGTCCGCGGACCGTGTCTCGTTGTCGACGTGGCGTCACGTGGCCGAACGTGCACGGGTCGCCGGGTGGACTGACGTCAGTGCACGATTGGCCGCCATCGTCCTGAGCCGCGATCCGGATGACGACACAGCTCGCCGCTGGGTCCAGGAGGGTGCGGACGTCACCCAGGTCCTCAACCACGGATGGCACTATCCACCCAGACGGGCCACCTACGAAGGTGCCCGCAAGGACACCGCTCTCGAAGTCCTGGGTCAGTCCCTGCCGTTGCGTTCCGGCGGATACGCGACACGGTCACACGGCATCTTGACGAGCCTGCGGGAGCGGGGATGGGACATGACCGCCGTGACCCGCCTGGGGTTCCCGTTCGACCTGTGGTGGGCGCCGGACGACCCTCGCGAGCCAGCTCCGGTCGATGTCGTGGACGGTATCCCGTACTACCGACTACTCATCGACGGCGTACGCCACTACCCACGGACTCCGCTGTCTCCGTACATCGAATCGTGTGCCGATGGGATCGTCAGGCTGGCCAGAGAGCGTGGGGCTGGACTCATCCACGCCTCCAGCTTGTATGACGTCGGCATGGCCGGGTTGACGGCTGCACGCAAGCTAGGGGTGCCTTTCGTCTACGAAATGCGGGGACTCAAGCAGCTGCTGGAGGAAGCGCGCGACCCTCTTTTCGCGGTCTCTAGCCAGGACGCCTACCTCGACGTATTGGAGTCATCGGTGGCGCGCGAGGCCGACGCAGTGCTGGTCATCACCGAGGCTCTGGGTCGGCGAATGGTTGACATGGGCGTCGATGGCGACAAGATCACCGTGGTGCCCAACGGCGTTCACGTCGATCGTTTCGCTCCTCGCGAACGGGATGAGGAGCTTGAAGCCGAGCTGGGGGTTCGGGGCAAGTGCGTCATCGGATACGCCGGGGGCCTGGTGCACTACGAAGGGCTGGACCTTCTCTTCGCCGCAGTCGAGACGATGTTGGCTCGAGGCCGGACCCCCGATGAGTTCCATGTGCTGATCGTCGGTGACGGAGCGCACGAGCGCGCGCTACGTCGAATCGTCAACGACCTCGGCATCGCCGCAGTGGTGACCTTCACCGGGCGAGTTCCCCACGAGGAGGTGGAACGTTACCTGTCGCTGGTGGACATCACACCGTTCCCTCGGGCGCCGATGCCCGTGTGCGAACTGATCTCACCCATCAAACCCTTCGAGGCGATGGCGATGGAAAAGGCGGTCGTGGTGTCTGACGTCGCGGCACTGAGCGAGATCGTCAGCGATGGCCTTACCGGTCGCGCGTTCGCCAAAGGCGACTCTGAGGCCTTGGCGCAGATTCTGGGTGAACTTCTCGACGACCCTGCGCAGCGTCGGACGCTGGGGGCTCAGGCCCGCTTGTGGGTCCGTGGTGAGCGGGATTGGTCCAGCATCACCGCGTCGGTGGATCGGGTGTATCGCAGCCTTATGACGTAGACCGGCTCCGCCGTACTTCGTCATAAATGGATTGATAGCGAGCTCCATTATGCGACCAGTCCCGTTCTCTGAGCACCCATGCCCGGGCAGCATCGGCCAGTCCCTCGCGTCGGGTCGGATCGTTGATGAGCCCGGCCAGCACTTCGGTCAACGACTGCGCGTTACCCGTAGCGAAGGTCGCGCCTCGCTGACCGTGACCGGTGATCTCCGCCAGGGCCGGCAGGTCGGAGACCACCAACGGGATGCCCATGGCCATGGCCTCGTAGGGCTTGAGAGGCGTGACCAACCGCGCGGCCCGCTCATCGACGCGGGGCACGACAAACGTGTCGTAGAGCGCGTAGTAGTCCAATACCTCGTGATGCGGGACCTTGCCGGTGAAGACGACGCTCGCGCCAGCACCGCGTTCACG
>JBASAZ010000236.1:0-6099 GCA_049650845.1 Ornithinimicrobium sp. | reverse complement strand
AGCGGGAGCGGTATTGGCCTGGCCATCGCTCGGGCATTGGTCGAAGCGCAGGGCGGGCATATCCGGGCCACGAGCGCTGGTGTAGGCACGGGATCCACCTTCACGCTCGACTTGCCCCTTGCGCAGCGGTCGCAGCGCGGCGACGTGCGCTGAGCCAACGGCTAGGAAGAACGACCCCGGCCGGCGGATCTCCCTGTTTCGCCCCGCAACCGGACCTGCCGCACCTGGAGGCGATGAAGAGGTGGTCGTTTATCCGTCCCCATAGCGCAGTTGGCACTTTGTCCCCTACACTCCGTAGCAATCATTGCGGTCAGCGCGTCATCACGGCCCGGCCAGGACACGCTCACCGACGACCCTGAGGTGCGGTCAGGAGGGCGAGATGGTGCAGATCACGACCACGCAGAGCGGTCCGAGGACAGCCGGACTGGTGTCCAGAACGTGGGTGCAAGCCGTAGCCCTCGTGATGATCTTCGGATTCTTCGTCATGGGCATCCTGGCGTACCGCACCTATACCGATTCCATGCCGCAACCCGAGCGGGTGGTCACCTCCGCCGGTCAGGAGGTATTCACCAGTGCCGACATCACCGCCGGGCAACAGCTCTTCCTGCGCCGCGGGTTGCAGGAGTATGGGTCGATCGTGGGTCACGGTGGCTACCTCGGGCCGGACTGGACAGCCGACTACCTGCGTCGCTCGGCGACGATGGTGCTGGCGGACCTGGAGTCCTCCGGGGTCCAGGACCCACGAGGGGCTCTGGTCGAGGAGTTCCGCACCAACCGGTACGACGAAGAGTCCGGGACTCTGGAGTGGACCAACTCACAGGCCCAAGCCTTCGAGGGGTTGAAGCAGCACTACGCCGACTTCTTCGGAGATCCCACCACGCGCAATGGTTTGGTCCCCAACGCCATCACCGACCCGCAGGAGATCCACGAGCTGACTGCATTCTTCGGATGGACCGCCTGGGCGGCCGCCGCGGAACGCCCAGGCTTGCCCTACTCCTACACGAACAACTGGCCACCGGAGAAGCTGGTCGACAACGGTCCTACCGCCGATGTGATCGTGTGGAGTGTGCTGTCTCTGGCCGCGCTGCTGGTCGGCACCGGTGCACTGTTCGCGGTGTACGGGCGCTGGAGTCGCAACCTGGGGTGGCAGAGCACGGATGCCCCTGGCCTGTCCTTCCGTCAACCCGGGGAGGTCGAGGTGACGCCGGCCCAACGGGCGACCGCCTGGTTCTTCTTCGTAGTGGCACTGCTCTTCCTCTTGCAGGCCTTGATGGGCGGGGTCGTCGAGCATTACCGAGCCGACCTGTCCAGCTTCTTCGGCATCGACCTAGCTCGGGTCTTGCCCTACAACCTGGCTCGTACGTGGCACGTGCAGCTGTCGTTGTTCTGGACCGCGGCCTCCTTCCTGGCCGCGGGCATCTTCCTGGCCCCCTTCATCTCCGGGCGCGAACCGCGCGGCCAACATTGGCTGGCCTACGGGTTGCTCGGTGCGCTTGCCTTGGTCGTCGGTGGCACCCTGTTCGGCTCGTTGGTGTCCATCCACGGAGTGGACTGGGCGGCCGGGTCGCCGCTGTTCGACCAGCAGTGGGAGTACCTGGACCTGCCTCGGATTTGGCAGATCGTGCTGGTCATCGGGCTCTTCTTGTGGATCGCCATCATCTACCGGGGCATCCGGGCGCGGCTACGGACCGAGTCACGGGTCAACATGCCGTGGCTGTTCTTCTACTCGGCCCTGGCGATCCCCGCCTTCTACGCAGTGGGCATGCTCGCCAGCACGGGCACGCATCTGACGGTGGCCGAGTTCTGGCGGTTCTGGGTCGTCCACCTATGGGTGGAGGACTTCCTGGAGCTGTTCACGACCGTAATGGTCGCCTACATCTTCGTCATGCTCGGTGTCGTCCGGCAGCGGATCGCGGTCGGGATCATCCTGCTCGACGTCATCCTGTACTCCGCCGGCGGGGTGATCGGCACCATGCATCACCTGTACTTCTCCGGGACCCCGGTGGAGCACATGGCCCTGGGCGCCTTCTTCTCCGCGCTGGAGGTCATCCCCCTGACCTTCCTGACGGTCGAAGCGTGGAGCTTCCTGCAGCTGGGCTCACGCCAAGAGTCCGGTAGTCGTACGCCGTTCCCGCACCGGTGGGCGGTGATGTTCCTGGTGGCGGTGGGCTTCTGGAACTTCCTGGGGGCCGGCGTCTTCGGCTTCCTGATCAACCTGCCGGTCGTCTCCTACTACCAGATCGGTACGGCGCTGACGGCAAACCACGCACACGGCGCGATGATGGGTGTTTACGGGATGCTCGGGGTCGGCTTGGCCCTGTTCGCCCTGCGCTATCTCATCCCGCCACAGCGATGGCCTGACCAGCTGGCCAAGCTCTGTTTCTGGTTCTTGAACATCGGGTTGGCCTGGATGATGTTCGCTACCCTGCTCCCGCTGGGCGTCGTGCAGCTCTACCACTCGATCAACGAGGGATACTACGAGGCGCGCAGCCTGGACTTCATCACCGGACCGGGCAATGCCGTGCTGGAGTGGTTGCGGATGCCCGGTGACGTGCTCATCATCCTCGGTGTGCTGCCCTTCTTGTGGATCGCCTGGCTGGGCATTCGGCACACCCGGGAGGCCACCACCTTGGAGGTGCCGATCGAGGCGCTGTACACCGAGCTCGAACCGGCTGCCGCGCCAAGGACCGGTTCCCGCTACGCCTCGGACGCCCGCAAGCCGGACCCGGGTGGCGATGAAGCGGCAGGTGGCGGCCCGAATGGTGGGACGTCGGACCCGCGGGCACCCGGGCCGTGAGCAGCGTCTCCGTGATGGTGTGGCTGGCTGGAGGCTATGCGGGCTTCCTGCTCCTGCTGGCCTATGGGCTGGACCTGATGGCGAGGCGGACGTCGCGGCATACCGCCGACTGGCGTACCGGTTCGTTCACGTACCACGAGGACCACGACGCTTGGGTCTGCCCGGAGGACCAGTGGCTGTGGCCGCAGTCCTTCGACCCAGAGAACCGCGTCATGCGCTATCGAGCCAACCCCTTGGTCTGCAACGCCTGCCCGGTCAAAGACACCTGCACCACGTCGGCGAAGGGACGGGAGATCTCCCGCAATGTCGACCCGTGGCCCCACTCGGAGGCTGGCAGATTCCATCGCGGCATCGCCTGCGCCGTGACAGTCCTGGCCACCTGCATACCCTTGTTCTCGATGATCGGACAGCCCATCACCGAGACGGCGATCCTGGCGGGCACCAGCGTGCTAATGGCGTTGGCCAGTTTGCCTTTGTGGTCGCACCTTCGCAGCACTCCTCCAGCGTTCCCTGAGCACGTCCCGGTCGAGACCCTCGGGGGCCCGGTGCCAGTCGAGATCCGGCAGCCTCCCGTAGCGGATCCCGATCGGTTCGTCACGCGGTGGGGCAGTTTCGGTCATGACACAGGCCGTGCGCCGGGCCAGCACCCTACGGACGCCGATGACGAGGCGACCACCCGGGCAGGGTGGAGCAGGATCAAGCGCCGATGAGTCCTGGAAGCGTCGTCCTGCTTCTCCTCGTGGGCGCTCCGTTAATCGTCTTGGTCGGGATGCTCGCTTCGGTGCGCATCCTGCGCGAGTACGAACGCGGTGTCGCCTTCCGGCTCGGCCGTCTGCGCCCGTTGCTCGAACCGGGTGTCAGATTGGTGTTCCGCGGATTCGACAAAGTGGTGCGGGTGGACCTGCGCGTGGTGACCCTAACCATCCCACCGCAAGAGGTGATCACGAAGGACAACGTCCCGGCCAGGGTCAATGCTGTCGTGCTGTTCCGGGTGGTGGACCCGGTCAAGTCCGTGATGGCTGTTGAGAACCATGCCGTGGCCACCTCTCAGATCGCTCAGACGAGCCTGCGCTCGGTGGTCGGCCGGGCCGACCTGGACACGCTCCTGGCGCACCGCGACGACCTCAACAAGGACCTGCGCAGGACCATCGATGCCCAGACCACTCCCTGGGGTGTAGAGGTGCGGGTCGTAGAGATCAAGGACGTCGAGATACCTGAAGCGATGCAGCGAGCGATGGCCCGTGAGGCCGAGGCCGAGCGAGAGAGACGGGCCAAGATCATCAACGCGCACGGCGAGTTGCAGGCCTCCGAGGAACTGCGTCAGGCTGCAGAGACTCTCTCCCAAAACCCCGCATCGCTACAGTTGCGCTATTTGCAGACCCTGCTCGAACTCGGGGCGGACCAGAACTCGACGGTGGTGTTTCCGCTGCCGATGGACATCGTCGGGCCGTTCCTTCAAAGCCTCAAGGGAGATGGCCGAGATGGTCCTCCGGCCGGAAACCCTGAATAGGGCCGAACCCTCGACCTGAGGTGGCACGAGTCAGGACCTGTGGTGCTGCCACCCCATCCACCGCATGCCGCCGGCGAACGCTATGAGCACTCCGATGCCGCCGATACCTAGCCCCCCGAGAAGCCAGAAGCTCAGGGTTCCGACGTCCTGCCCGGTCACGCGGGCACCCCAGATCGTCCCCCCGAGGAACCCGGCTAGCGGCGCGAGGAACGCCAGTCCGCAGCCCAGAACCACCAGCCAGAATCCGGGCGGAGGGGCTGGATCGGGCGAGGCTGCGTCAACGTGAGGCGACGCCGACGTGCGCGCTGCTGACTCGGCCATGATGTCCTCCAAGAGTGGGATCGACCATCGTTCCGTTCAGCATACGTCTCCCTTCGGCATACGACCTGGCACCGATCTCGATCACCCACCTCCGACTGTAAGGCCGGCCGGCGTCACGGGCCTGCGCGGGTGCCAATCATGCATGACAGGACACATCGACTGGATACGGGGATGTCTAGACGTCCTGTGATGGGTCTTGGGCTCGTCTGGCGTGCCTTCCCGTCCGGCGTGTCTTCCCGTCTGGTGTGTCTTGACGAGCAGGGCGAAAGACCCTTCCGCAACCGCTGACACCGGGGTGACTCTGGCCGTGTGGACCTGAGGCGAATGGGAGAAGTTGCGCGTGATGAGGGGAGTCGGATGCCCTCTCGAATGAGGGCGACTTCCATCGCTGGCGTGCCGCGCCTGGTATTCGCTGTGGCAGGTGTCGGCGTTTTGCGCCTGCCGATGGCTGGTTGCGCACGCGGCGGGTCACGATCGTCGAAACAGGCTCGCTGATGGCCGGCGAGGCGCAGTCGAACGTGGCCAGGCACCCCACCGACGTGGGGTGGCCGGATATGTCCTGGAGACCCTTGTACAGGGCCGGCGGCGTCGCGGCGTTGCTGTATGTGGTCCTCGTGCTGATACCGGTGGTGTTGGTCTTCTTCGCGCCCCTTCCACCCACCGAGGGCCGCGCGCTGCTGGAGTACATTGCTGCCCACAAGGTCGTCTACCTGACCGAACTGGTGTCCTTCGTCGGGTTGAGCGTGCCTGCTCTCGTCATGTTCAGCGCTCTGGCGTTGGCACTGAAGGACTTGAACAAGACCATGGCGACCATCGGCGGTCTGTTCGGGATCGCCTCGGAGGTCATCGCGTTGGCTATGGGTAGCAGCCCCCAGTCACTGCACGGGGGTCTGGTCCTGCTCAGCAACTCCTACGCGGCGACCGAGTCGGACGCCGAGCGGGCAGGCTTCGTCAGCGCTGCGGACGCACTCATCGCGGCCACCAACGCGGTGTCCTTGGGTGGGATCCTGACCGCGATCGCGATCCTGCTCTTGTCCTTGATCATGCGAAGGGGGACCTTTGGCAACGTGGTGGGAAACGTGGGCGTGGTCACCGGTGCGGCCGGGATCGTGTCCGAGCCCCTGGCGCCCACGATCGGGTGGGGCTATACGTTCTACGGTCTCCTTCTGCCGATCTGGTTCGCTCTTGTGGGGTGGAAACTGCTTCAGTTGACGCGTAGGAGTGCCGGGTGAGCACGTTGCCGCTCCCGCGGGGCAAACATAGGCCGAGACAAGAGGCGCACGCGACGCTCTCGGTGCTGACGGCGGTCATGGCCGGCCTAGTCCGGCTTTCGATCCTCAGGGCTTTCGGCAGCCGGGACGCTCCAGATGATCCGGGTGCCCCGGGGCTGCCTCGCGGTGACCTCGCAGCGGCCCGAGCGCGCGACGGCACGTTCGTGCAGGTTGGCCAGTCCGCTGCGGCGAGTCACGTC
>JBASAZ010000235.1:0-6176 GCA_049650845.1 Ornithinimicrobium sp. | reverse complement strand
CTACGCGGAGGGCACAGGTGGCCACCATGCCGTCGCGGACGATCCAGCGGTCCTCAAACTGACGACGGCGGTCGGCACGAACCCGGGTGCAGGCAGGGCGCGTGCCAACGGCTGCCGGATCGGTTTCGAGATGACTGCACAACGAGCCCTCAAGCACATCGTCCGCGAGCGGATGGCGCGCACCAGGGAGTCCTACAGCACCGCGCACCGCCAGGTGGTCGGTCCAGCCGCCGGACAGCATCGGGAGTCGGCGCTGATCCGAGTGATGCTGTCCTCGGCCGGCGTAGACCTGACCGAGACCATGGTCTGCGGTTTGGGCGGTGGGATCGGCTTTCTGTATGCCGTGTTCGACTACCACGAGGTGGGCCATCCGCTGCTGACGATCGTCACTCAGCACCACCCGACGCCCTGGGTGGAGGCCGTGGCCTCCCACCTCGAGGTACGTCCCACCGTGGTGACGTCGTCGGCGAAAAGGCCCGCGTTGGCTAAGCTGCGCACCGCACTCGACGCGGGACGGCCATCGCTTATCCACGTCTCACGGGGGCTCTTGCCGTGGCATTCGGATGTCCCGTCCGCTGAGGGCGCCGACCCCTACGCGCTGCTGGTGACGGGCTCCGAGGGCGAGGACCTGCTGGTGCTCGACCAGGTGGAACGACGGATCGACGCTCAGCTGCTGGGCGACGCCTGGGCGGCACATCGAAAGGGCAGGTTCGCACTCACCACGCTCGATGACGTCGGCACCCCGGACCTGCCGGGCGCCGTTGCGCGGGCCGTGGCGACCACCCATGCGCACCTGACCGGGCCGGTGCTGGGGCATGCGTTCGACGTCAATTTCGGTCTCAGCGGGATGGGCCGGCTCACCGACGACCTCGCCGATACCTCGACCAGTCGGGGATGGGCCCGACGCTTCGGCGCGGAGCCGGCGTTCGGGATCGCCATGGCCCGACTGGCCGAGTGCCTGACGTCCGCCCACGGTTCGCCGGGTGCCACCCGCCTGGTGTACGCCGACTTCCTGGCCCAGGTTGGTCGCGGTGAAGCAGCCGCGCTGTCCAGAAAGGCGGGAGGCCTGTGGTCCGGGATCGCCGATGTCGCGGCCGTGGCCACCGACCCCGGGGTCGCTATCCCCGAGCTAGCCCGTCGGGTCTCCGCGGTGTGCGGGGTCGAGCGACGGCTGGCGCAGGCCCTACGCGGCTGAGCGCAGATCGCCAGGGTCGACCGCCTTCCCAGCCCGCCCGCCCGACTCGGTGGCGCGGCCCACGATGATCAACGCGAGGAGCGCCAAGAAAGCCGCGAGGCCGAAGCCCGACAGGTAGGACGTGCCCTGATCCCACACGTACCAGCGGGCGAAGACTGCGCCGATCAGCCCGGCAGCAATGCTCTGGCCGAGCGCATCGCTGACCTGGATGGCCGCTCCGCTTTCGCCGTGCCGCCCCTCGGGTGCCAGGTCCAACGCGAGGGTCGACAGCAGCGGAGTCGCCAGCCCCATCCCTACCGCCATGACGGTGAACCCGATCGTGGCCACGAGCACGGCCGCCCAGGTGAGGTGATCCACCGGCACGAGCACCAGGATCACCACCGCTCCACCGAGCAGCCACACCGCTGCAGCGCGCAACACGACGCCGGCGTTGGTCGGCGAGGCGTAGCGGCCCGCGAACCACGAGCCGGCAGTCCAGCCGAGAGCTCCAACCATCAGCACGAGTCCGCTGGCGGTCGGGCTCAGCCCGCTCTCGTGCTGCAACACCAGGGGCAGGAAGATCTCCACACTGGCGAAGACGGCGGCAAAGATTCCCCGAGCCGCGATCACTGCCGGTAACCCGCGACCTGCACTCATCGTCGCGGGTGGAAGCAGGGGCGGCAGGGCGAGCACCAGGATCCCCAGTGCGGCCAGCGGAAGCAGGCCGGCCCACCACCCTGAGGCTTGCCCCCCGAGGTGCAACACCACGGCAGCCACAGCAACAGCGAGCGCGTATGCCGGATGCCGACCCCAGCGGATCGGCGTCCGCCGGGTGCTGAGATGCGGCACCATGGCGATCCGGACGAATCCGGTGCTGATCGACGCGACCACCGCGACCACCAGGAAGACCGAGCGCCAACCGAAAAGGTCCACCATCGCGCCGGCCAGGAACGGCCCCATGATCGAGGGCAGCACCCAGGCCGCGGCAAAGACAGAGAAGATCCGGGTCCGTAACTCCGGCGCGAAGGCGTCGCCAATCGCCACGTACATGGCCGTCAGCGCCAGCCCTGACCCCAATCCCTGCAATAGCCGTCCCATGACGAACAGGGGCATGGTGGTGGCCAGGCCAGAAACCAGCAGGCCGAGCACGAAGCCGAGCGATCCCAGCACCAACGGGCGCGAGGGCCCTCGGGCATCACCCCAGATGCCACCGATCACCATCCCGGGAAGCGCGGCGGTGAGCAGCCCAACGACCGCGATGGGATACAGCCTCTGGCCCTCCAGTGCGTCCGCGATCCGGGGCATGGCCAGGCTGACCGCCACCGCTTCGAAGGCAAACATCGTCACCAGCGCAAGGAGACCCGTGGTGCTGGCACGGTGGGTCGAGTCGAACAGCTGAGGGCCTCGAGTGCGAGGGTCGGTCGCGGTCACCAGGCCACTGAACAACCTCAAGTACGGTTGAGGTCAAATGCACACCGCCGAGCTGACCCCGGGACACCTGGCCGAACGGTCGGGGGTCGCCGTTTCCGCGCTGCACTTCTACGAGCGCGAAGGTCTGATCGCGAGCAGCCGGACCCATGGCAACCAGCGGCGCTATACCCGAGACACTATGCGCAGGGTCGCGTTCATCCGGACGTCGCAGCGAGTCGGCATACCTCTGGCCGACATCCGTGCGGCACTGGCCAGCTTGCCCGCGGGGCGTGCGCCGACAAAGAAGGATTGGTCACGACTGTCCCGCATGTGGCGCGGTGACCTCGACCTGCGCATCGAGCAGTTGGAGCGCCTGCGTGACGAGCTGGACGCGTGCATCGGTTGCGGCTGCCTGTCGCTGAGATCGTGCCGACTGAACAATCCCGGCGACGAGCTATCGCAGCAGGGCAGCGGTCCGCACATCCTTGATGCTGGCCCAACCCTGCCGGGTTCCGATTGACCCACCGCTTCGCTAGGCGGCGTGAACAGCTGTGGGTGGTGATGAGGTCGCGGCACACAGTGCGTAGGCTCGAACCATGCAGACACGGACCATCGGCAACGACACCACCGGCCGTCATGACGTCGGCGCTATCGGGCTGGGCCTGATGACGATGAACCAAGAGGGTGAGCAGCCTCGGGAGCAACTGCTCGATACGATCCGGGCCGCCTTGGATGCCGGGGTCACCCTGTTCGACACCGCAGACGCATACGGATCCGGGGACGATGGCGTGAACGCGCAGGGCCAGAACGAGACGCTCGTGGCCTCGCTGTTGGCCGAGCTCGGGGTGGGCGATCAGGTCCTACTGGCCACCAAGGGCGGACACGTGCGCACTGAAGCCGGCGGATGGGACACCGACAGTCGCCCGGAGCACCTGTGGTCGGCCCTGGACGCGAGTCTGCGGCGGCTTGGGGTCCAGCAGATTGCGCTCTGGCAGCATCACCGCCCCGACCCTTCAGTCCCCTACCAGGAGGTGGTCGGAACCCTGAAAGAGATCGCCGATTCGGGCAAGGTCGCCATGATCGGGCTTTCCAACGCCGACCCCGACCAGATCCGCGCCGCGCATGAGGTGCTCGGCGACTCACTGGTCAGCGTGCAGAACCAGTTCAACCCCAAGTTTCGGTCCAGTGTGCGCGAGATCGAGGTATGCCGTGAGCTCGGTCTGGCCTTCCTCGCGTGGTCCCCTTTGGGCGGGCTCGCCGACGCGAAGGACCTCGCCACCAAGCATCCGGCCTTCGCCGAGGTGGCCGAGGCTCGCGGCATCAGCCCGCAGCAGGTTGCGCTGGCCTGGGAGCTCGCCGCGGCCCCGGTCGTCATACCCATCCCGGGTGCGAAGCGTGCTCAGTCGGTGACCGATTCGGCAGCCGCCGCTGACCTGGAGCTGACCGAGGACGAGCTCGCCCGACTCGACGCCTCCTAAGAGGTTTCCTGAGCGGAGGCTTCCTGCGCGCCAGGGGCCGTCAACGACGCCCGGTCGCAGCGGTGTCAGTCCTCCGCGTCGGCCGCGGGCAGGTTGATCGTCACGCGGGTTCCGCGGCCCTCACGCGAGCTGACGTCGACCGTGCCTCGGTGCCCCTCCACGATGGCCAACACGATCGGCAAACCGAGCCCGCTTCCCTGCACCTGCTCCCGGACCGCGTTCGAGGCTCGGAAGAACCTGACGAACAGGTCTTTCAGCTCTTCCGTTGGAATGCCGATGCCGGAGTCCTCGCAGACGACTTCAACTCGTGAATCCTGCAAACGGACGCCCACCGTCACCTGCTTCCCGGTGGGGGTGAACTTGACCGCGTTGCTCACGACATTGGTCAGGGCCCGCTCGAGCTGGTCCCGGTCACCCAGGACGTGGAACTCATCCGCTCGACAGGCCCCGGCTGAGTCATCGCTTGTGGGGTCATCGGTTGTGGTGTCATCGCTTGTGGTGTCATCGGTTGTGGTGTCATCGGTTGTGGTGTCATCGCTTGTGGTGTTATCGCCGGTCAGCTCAGGCCTGGGGCCGATCAAGGCGATCCCCTTCTTGGCGGCGATGGGGTCCAGATTCTGAATGACCTCCACGATGCTACGGCGCAGATCAACCCGCTCGCGCGCGGCACCCCCCTTGCCGCTGTCGAGTTGATTGAGGATGAGCAGATCCTCGATCAACGCCCGCAGCCGGTTCACGTTCCGACCCAACACACCGAGCGCCCTACGCTGCGGGGTGGTCAGTTCCCCCAGGTCACCGTCCTCGAGCACTTCCAGGTATCCACTGATCGAGGTCAGCGGGGTGCGTAGCTCGTGGCTGGTCGTGGCCATGAAATCCGACTTCTGCCGGTCCAGCTCCCGCAGCCGCTCGACGACTTCGCGTTGCTCGAGGAACTGGGTACACGTGATCGCCACGTCCTTGATGGCTGCCACCTCGCGTTCCTGCCAGATCCGCGGCTGGACCGACAGCAGGAACAAGGCTCCAATGACGCGATCAGACTCGCACAGCACGGCCAGCGCACCGGCCTGCGCCCCATGTTGGCGCATGATCTCTGCCGCCAGGGACGGAAACCGGCGCTCGACTTCTTCCGGTGTCTCCGCCAGCAGCAGACCAGGACCGGTCGTCTCGCCCGGTTCAACGGCGGCGGCGAACCCAGCTGCCAGGTTCTCTGCCTCGCCATGTCGATCACAGCCCCAGTGACCCAGACTCGTCGTCGCCGGCACCTCCTGGTGAGCGACGATCGCCACGCAATCCAACCCCAGGCTGCGGCCCAACTCCGAACAGGCTTCATCCCAATGGCTCTCGTCGGTGACCGACGCCGTCAGGATGTTCGACACGGCTCCCACCATCCGGGCCAGCTCCATGTCCTCCTGGGTATGCCGCTCGGCGAGTTCGGTCGCATCGGCCAAGGAGTTGAACGCTGCGGAAACCGACTGCACCTCCTCGCTCCCCTTGCCGACGCGGGCTCGGACAGCGGTGTCGCCCCGCTGATGCCGTGCCACCACGTCCCCGAGTTCGGACAGGGGAGCGGCGAGCCGCGTCCCCACCCGCCGGGTACTGAGCAGCACGGTGGCGACGCCGAGCAAGCCGGCCACGAGGATGGCGCCCTTGCCCACGTTGATGACCTGGCGGTACTCCTCGCGCAGCACACCTCGGGTCTCCAGAATCTGCGTGTAGAGCAGATCGTAGTCGGTCACAATCTCGTCGTAGGCCTGACGAGTAGCGACCAGATCTTGCGGCGTGACGTCCTCAGTTCGGCTGACCAGCGGCGTCGTCAGCTCGAACCACTCTTGCGTCTGCTGGATCACGGCCTCGATCCTGACCGGGTCCACCACCTCGGGCCGGGCGGCCAAGTCCGCTTCGAGCTGCTCGACAAGCGCGCGCTGTGCTTCATAGTCCTCCAACAGGAGAGGCTGCCCGGTCAAGGCGTAGCCGCGGAAGTTGCTCTGGGCCAAGGTCAGCGACGTGCGCAGTTGGCCCGCCCCGTCCACGGCTGGAGTGACGTTCTGCCGGAACTCGGTGATCTGGTCCTCGATCGCATCCACTGATGCAAGGCCGATTGCGACGGTCAGCCC
>JBASAZ010000234.1:0-3996 GCA_049650845.1 Ornithinimicrobium sp. | reverse complement strand
ACGAGCACCCCCAGTGGCTGCTGGCGGCATACCGGGTGGGGTCGTTGCGCCGGGCCTGTGCAGCTGTCGGCACCGGGCACGCCGTCTCGGTCGGTCGACTCGTGCGCGGCTTGCGCTTCGAGCCGATTCCCGCGCCGCCGGAGCAGATCGGTGACATCGACACCTGGGCCGACCACCGCGCCTGGCAGGCAAGGCTGCACCGGTAGCCCGGGAGGGGACTCAGCCCGCGTACGCCCTACCGACAGGTCGGCCAAAACCCCAACGTAGGTCGCAAGATCGGACCGCTGCAGCCTTCCATTAGTGTGCACCGGAGACTAGGGTGAAGTCAGATTGTGGGCACCTCGGCTGGCTCTCATCGAGGTGCTTCAACGCTCGTCGAAGGAGCGTCGTGAAACCAGTCGTGGTGGGTTTGGATCCGAGTCGGCCGGTGTCGGCCGCGTTGGACTGGGCGTCGGTCGAGGCAGGATCGCGAC
The DNA here is from genome assembly GCA_049650845.1 of Ornithinimicrobium sp. Lineage (GTDB taxonomy): Bacteria > Actinomycetota > Actinomycetes > Actinomycetales > Dermatophilaceae > Ornithinicoccus. The sequence continues at coordinate 3,523 of JBASAZ010000234.1, read as the reverse complement.
ATCGGCCGCTGGAGGTGTGGATTGCCCGGGGGGTGCCGGTGCCGGCCCAAGCCGAAGTGCCGATCGACACTCTGATGCCGGACGAAGTGGCCAACGAAGCTATCGCGCGGGCCGTGGCCCACGTGACGAAGAACGACCCGTCGGTGCCGGTCAGCGGGCGGGTCTGCAACGGCAGCGCTGGAGCGGTGTTGGTGGGGGCCTCGCGAGCAGCCGAAGTGATTGTGGTCGGGCGGCATGGCCGGGGCCGGCTCGCCGAGGCTGTGCTGGGGTCGACCTCCGCTCAGGTGGCGACGCACGCGGAGGCGCCGGTGGTTGTGGTCGACGACCACGCGCCGCCGAGATCCAATGGTGAGGTGGTGGTCGGGGTCGACGGTTCGGCGGCGAACCGAGCGGCGATCGAATACGGTTTCCAGGCCGCCGAACGTGGCAATGGGATGGTGGTCGCGGTCTACGCCTGGCAGCTCAACCTTCCTGAGCACGTGACGTTGCCGTGGATGAGCAAGGAGGGCATGCGTGGCCTGGTCCAGTCTCAGGAGCGCATGCTTCACGAGGTGCTGTGCGGGTGGGCCCAGAGGTTCCCCGACGTGCATGTGCGCTACGTCGTCTCTCGGCAGCACGCGGTGGACCGACTCACCCAGGAGGCGCGGTCGGCACGGCTGCTCGTCGTTGGGGGGCGGGGCCGAGGGGGATTCGCAGGGCTGTTGGTGGGGTCGGTGAGCCGAGGCATCCTGCACCGTGCACATCCGTGTCCTGTCGTGATCGTTCACGGGGAGCCGGAGACAACGGAGTAACCGATCGGTCAGCGGTGCCCGGGCCCTTCGTCACGAAGCCTGGTGATGGTCTCCGGGTCCGGCTCGGGCGATTGCCTGGTAGCCACGTCGGGGTGGTGGAGGTCGAAGGCGGGGCGCTCGGATCGGATGCGGGGGATGGAGGTGAAGTTGTGTCGCGGTGGGGGGCACGAGGTGGCCCATTCCAGGGACATCCCGTATTCCCAGGGGTCGTCGACCTCGACCTTGGGGCTCTGAAAGCTCTTCCACACGTTGTAGAGGAAGGGCACGGTGGACACCGCCAGGACGAAGGAGAAGATCGTGGAGATCTGGTTCATCCAGGTGAAGTCGTCCTCGGGCAGGTAGTCGGCGTAGCGGCGGGGCATCCCGTAGACCCCCAACCAGTGCTGGATCAAGAACGTGCCGTGGAACCCGATGAACAACAACCAGAAGTGCAGGTGACCGAGACGCTCGTTCAACATGTGGCCGGTGAGCTTGGGCCACCAGAAGTAGAACCCGGCGAACATCGCGAAGACGACGGTGCCGAAGACGACGTAGTGGAAGTGCGCCACCACGAAGTAGGAGTCGGTGACGTGGAAGTCCAGCGGGGGACTGGCGAGGATGACCCCGGTGAGCCCGCCGAACAGGAACGTGACCAAGAACCCGATCGCCCAGACCATGGGCGTGTCGAAGACCAACGTCCCGCCCCACATCGTGCCGATCCAGTTGAAGAACTTGATGCCCGTGGGCACCGCGATCAGCATCGACATGATCGCGAAGAACGGCAGCAACACTGCTCCGGTGGCGTACATGTGGTGCGCCCAGACGGCGACCGACAGGGCAGAGATCGCCACAGTGGCGAAGATGAGCGTCTTGAAGCCGAACATCGGCTTGCGGCTGAACACCGGGATGATCTCGGAGATGATCCCGAAGAAGGGTAGGGCGATGATGTAGACCTCAGGGTGGCCGAAGAACCAGAACAGGTGCTGCCAGAGCATCGCCCCGCCGTAGGCCGGATTGAAGATCTGCGCCCCGACGATGCGATCCGCCGCCACCCCGAACAGCGCCGCGGCCAGCACCGGGAAGACCATGAGCACGAGCAGCGAGGTCAGCAGCACGTTCCAGCAGAAGATCGGCATCCGGAACATCGTCATGCCGGGTGCGCGCATGCAGATGATCGTGGTGACGAAGTTCACCGCGCCCAGGATCGTGCCGAACCCGGCGAGCGCCAGGCCCATCACCCACAGGTCACCGCCCAGGCCGGGGCTGTGCACGGGCCCGGCCAGCGGCTGATAGGCGAACCAGCCGAACGCTGCCGCGCCGTTGGGGGTGAGGAACCCGGAGGCGGCTATCAGCCCGCCGAACAGGTACAGCCAGTAGGCCAACATGTTCAACCGGGGAAAGGCGACGTCCGGGGCACCGATCTGCAGCGGCATCAGTGCGTTGGCGAACCCGGCGAAGAGTGGAGTGGCGAAGAGCAGAAGCATGATCGTGCCGTGCATGGTGAACATCTGGTTGTACTGCTCGGGGTTGTCCACCACCTGCAAACCGGGCTCGAACAGCTCGGCCCGAATCACCAGCGCCATCACGCCGCCCAGGACGAACCAGGCGAACGAGGTCACGAAATACAGGTTCCCGATCACCTTGTGATCCGTCGTCGTGATCACGCCGACGAGCCGCGTGCCCAGGCTCGCGCGGGTGCGAGTCGCGTGGGCCAGACGTGCCGGGGCCGTTGGTGTCGACGTCTCGGTGGTAGCCATCCGTTGCCCCTTTGTCAGTGACCGGTCTGGATCAAGGCCGTTGGTCGGGATAGGACGCCACGAGGGGCGTGTCGACTCCGATGACGCCCGCTCGAGCCGCTCCGCCGGGTGAACCAAGCGCCTCGTCCCGGCCCGGCAGCGGCTGGCTGAAGAAGAGGTCGTTGTCCGGCAGGAAGGGTTGCAGCGGCGCAGGGAGGTCGTCCTCGTAGTAGATCGCCTCGACCGGGCAGACCGGCTCGCAGGCGCCACAGTCGACACACTCATCCGGGTGGATGTAGAGGGCGCGCCGGCCCTCGTAGATGCAGTCCACCGGGCACTCGTCCACGCAGGCGCGGTCCAGGATGTCGATGCACGGAGCGCCAATCACGTACGTCATCGGGAGGTCCCCTTCGTCGCTCGTTGAGTGACCTCAATATTTGCACAATTCCTTGTTATTAAATAGGGGACAGGTGACGATCCTGAGACGTCGGGCGCCGGGGCTGAGCCCACGAGGACAACCCCGAGACGCTACGGTCGTGGCGTGGACGTCACCCCGCTGATCACCGAACTTCTGTCCGCTCGGACCTGGACCGCCTTCGATGTCGATGACCAGGGAAGAGTGCTGGCGGGCCACGACGAACTCGGGTCTGTGCAGCTCGTCGAGATCGACCCCGACGGCTCCTGGGTCCCCCTGACCGACCTTCCCAGCAGGTGCTCGGGGCGCTACGTGCCCGGTCAGCGCACCGTCATCGTTCAGCACGATCAGGGCGGTGATGAGAAGGTGCAGCTGTCGTTGCTCGACCTCGACCAGTTCCCGAGACGAGCCGCGGGGTTGGCCGGGCTGAGTCCGCTGGTCCATGACGAGTCCTACATGCACGACCTACGGGAGATCACCGCGCAGACGTTGCTCTATTCCACCAACCGGCGCAACGGGGTGGACATGGACGTGATCGCTCGCGACCTGGCGACCGGCGACGAACGGGTGCTGCACGATCGGGGTGGGTATGTCGTGGGCGC
>JBASAZ010000233.1:0-5662 GCA_049650845.1 Ornithinimicrobium sp. | reverse complement strand
GGTCAACACCGTGCTGCTGCGCACTGCCCGTTCCTGCAACATCGCGATGGTGGCGATATGGGTCAACGCTTGGAGGACGCGCACGGTCTGGGGCTCGAACGGGTCCGTGTTCAGGTTGAACAGGTTGAGCACGCCGATGGTGGTGTGGTTGTGCTGCATCGGGACCGCGCAGACCGATCGAAAACCCGCCTCGCCAGCGCGTCGGGCGAACGCCGGCCAGCGCGCCTCGGTTGCGTCCAGGTCGGGCACGACAATGACCTCCCCGGTGGCGTAGCACTCACGGCACGGCCCCTCGTCGTTCTGCAGCACGAACAACTCCAGCAGCCGGGCCGACTCCCGAGAGGCGGCCATGAGCTGGAGGCGACCCTGGGGATCGGCGAGGAGCAGGCCCACCGCTGCGGTGTCGCTGACCTCGGCGGCGTGGGAAACCAACATGGTCAAGAACTCGATCAGGTCGAACTCTTCGACCAACGTGTCAGCGACCTCGACAAAGATATCCGTGAGCTGCTCGGTGGACATGGTGCTCATAGCAGGACTTCCTTTTGTCTCGCCCGTGACGGGTGCATGTGCGTGGCCTCACTCCAATGCCAATCTACCGTCGACAATCTCGCGTGCGACATCGCCGATGCGCTCCCCGTTCGCGTACGCGTGGGCGCGGATCCGCGCCAGTGCGTCGATAGGACTGGCCCCCAGCTGGATCATCACCATGCCCTGAGCCTGAAACAGCTCCGGGGTGGGCAACACCTCGTCCCACTGGGGATCGATTTCGGACTCGTCAGCACGGTCCCAGTCTTCGAGCAGGACGTTGCGGGCAATATCGGCCAAGAGCAGACAGTCCTGCAACGCCCGGTTGGAGAGCTCACCCGCACAGGACTGATACACATCCAGGACCCCGAGGTGGGTTGCGCCCACCTGCAACGGGAACGCGAACACCGCCGCCGCACCGAGCTGGCCGGCGGCAGGTCCGTAGGCCGGCCACCGGCGTGAACCCGCGGTGACCAGGTCGGCCTCCAGGACCGGACGGCCCAGACGCTCGACCTCCACGCAGGGCCCTTCCCCGACGGTGAGCTGCAGCTCTTCGAGCTCCTCGGCGCGTGGGCCGACTCCGGCCAACATCACCGCCGGCACGCTGTGCCCCACGGCGACCGTCAGACCTGCTGCGGAGGCGGGGACCACCCGCAGGAGCACCCCGCACAACCGGTGCAACTGACTGGCCCTGCTCCCACTCGTGCCCGACGTCGACGGCTCCGCGTCGACCAAGGCTCTCAGCTCAACGGATCGGCTAGGGCTCGGGGGCACTCCGGTCACCGCCTTCGGTGCTCTGCGGGGGTGCACGACACACGGAACATTGAGGGGCGGGCCCTTCCGGCAGCGATCAAGGTGGCCATGATCACCGGGTCCGGGGCAACCAGTTCGAGCATAGCCGCATAGGTCGGCCTCACCCGTCGTCCGCCTGACAGAGAATCCAGCGAAAATCGACACCTAGGGGGGTGGTGACCGCCCCCACCGAGCGACCTAATCTCATGGGTAGAAAAACGCCGTGCTGGGATGCTTTCGCGACCGCCCCTGCCGTCGGGCCCCAGCACGGCTTTTCACCTGTGCCAGTGGCGGGTAGCGAGGCCCTTGGGCAGGTGTCCCAGGCCCGGCGCGCGGTTTAGGCCGCGTCGGATCCGATGGAAGGGGATGTCCAGGTGATGCGTCGTCTCGACACCACGCCACAGCGCAGCCGCATCTCCGGCGCCCGTTCTGTCCACCGTGTGGACGAAGGGTCCCGCCCGCAACAGCGGTACGTCAGCCAGTACACAGAGCTGTCCAGAACGATTCGGGACAGTGGCTTGCTCGACCGGCGGTACGGGTACTACTGGTCGCGCATCGTCGTCGTGACTCTCGCCTTCGCGGCCGTGTGGGCCGGGATCGTGATGCTGGGGAACTCGTGGTTTCAGTTGCTCATGGCGGGAGCCTTGGGCGTGGTGTTAACGCAGTTCGGGTTCCTCGGACATGACTGCTCACACCGGCAGATCTTCCGCTCCCCGGTATGGAGTGAATGGGTCGCCCGGGTGCTCTCCGGGGCCTTCGCCGGGTTATCGCACAGCTGGTGGAAAGGGAAACACGATAAGCACCACGCCAATCCCAACCGGGAAGGCGCCGACCCGGACATTGCCCCTGGAGTCATCGCCTTCACTCGGGACATCGCCGACGGCCGCGAGCACGGCGTGCGCGGCTGGTTCATCAACCGCCAGGGCTGGTTGTTCTTTCCGCTGCTCACCTTGGAAGGGCTGAATCTGCACGTGGCGTCGGTGCGGATGCTCATTGCCTCACCCAGGATCGCTCACCGCCGCATCGAAGCCACCATGGTCATCAGCCGACTGGTCGGTTACGTCGTGCTGGTGCTGCTCCTGATGTCACCCGGAAAGGCAGCGGCATTCATCGGGGTGCAACTGGCCGTTTTCGGGGTCCTGCTCGGCGGTGCGTTCGCGCCGAACCATAAAGGTATGCCGATCGTCCCGGCCACGATGCGGATCGACTTCCTGCACCGACAAGTGTTGATGTCTCGCAACGTGCGCGGCGGGGCGGTGACAGATTTCGTGATGGGCGGACTGAACTACCAAATTGAGCACCACCTGTTCCCCAGCATGCCGCGCCCCAACCTCAAACACGCCCGGCCCATCGTGCGCGACTACTGCGCACAGCACCAGGTGCCCTACACCGAAACGGGGTTGTTCCACTCCTACGCCATCGTCGTGAGCTACCTCAACAACGTCGGTCTGCAGGCCCGAGACCCCTTCGACTGTCCCCTGGCCTCCCAGCTACGCGACTAACACCATTCGCCGACCGTCCCGGCAGAGCGTGCCGTGCCCCCGCTAGAGGCCGACGAGCCTGCTGCGCAGCGAGCCGGTCAGCCGGTCGATGGCGGCCAGGTCTTCGGCCGACATGTCGTCGAAGAACAACGTCCGCACCATCTCGGCGTGGCCGGGAGCGGCGCGCTCGATCAGCTCGCGACCGCCCGCGGTCATCTCGGCGAAGGCCCCGCGCCGGTCGTTGGGGCAGTCACGCCGACAGATCAGGTCCCGCTTCTCCATCCGGGTCAGGTGGTGGGAGAGGCGGCTGCGCTCCCACTGCATCGCGTCCGCGAGCTCGACGATGCGCACCCTGCCCTCCGGGGCTTCGCTGAGGCGGACCAGCACCTCGAAGTCAGCCAGCGACATACCGCAATCGCGGTTCAGCTGTCGTCCCAAGGCCGCCGTCAACTCAGCGTGGGCAGCGATCCACTGACGCCAGACGTGCTGCTGGGTCTGGCTCAGCCAGACCGGTTCATCGCTGTTCATATGCTGCAGTCTACCGGATTGGTTGACACGTCATGCAGTTGAACCTAAAGTAGTTGACACATCACTCAACGGCTTCAGTCCCAGCCCAGATCACGCATAGGAGCGAGCATGACCACCACGACCCAGCAGGCCCCCGCACTCACCGCCCTCACCGGCGACTACACCATCGACCCGCAGCACTCGCAGATGGGTTTCGTGGCCCGGCACGCCATGGTCACCAAGGTGCGCGGCTCGTTCACCGACTTCGACGGGGCCATCACGGGTGGCGAGTCCCTGAGCGACTCGACTGTCTCGATCACCATTCAGGTGGCCAGCGTGGACACCCGCAACGCCGACCGCGACGGCCACCTGCGCACCGGTGACTTCTTCGACGTGGAGAACCACCCCACCATCACCTTCGTCTCCACCGCGGTCGAGGCGGTGGACGAGGAGACCCTGCGGATCGGGGGCGACCTCACCATCAAGGGAGTCACCCGGCCCGTGAGCATCGACTTCGCCTACGCCGGAGCCGCCACTGACCCCTACGGTATGCAGCGGGTCGGCTTCGAGGGCAGCACCACCGTCCTGCGTTCGGACTTCGGGATGACCTTCAACGCGGCGCTGGAGACCGGCGGCGTGTTGGTCTCGGACAAGATCACCCTGGAGATCGAGATCTCGGCCGTCAAGAACGTCTGAGCGCGACACGTCTCAGCGCTGAACGTTTGAGCGCTGAACCTCTGGGCGCTACGCGGGGGCCGGGTCGAAGAGCCCGGCCCCTCCGCATACCCCGGTGTCCGGCAGACGCAGGGCGACGGCCTGTGCGGCGGCGAGGTCGCCGTCGATAGCCGCCGCAATCGATCGGACCTGCTCGAAGCCGACCATGGCCAGAAAGGACGCCGCCCGGCCGTAGGACTTCATGCCGGCCAGGAACAACCCGGGCTCGCCCTGCTGCAACACCTCGAACCCGTGCGGTGCGACCGAGCCGCACGAGTGCTGGTTGGGGTCGATGCTCGGCGCCAAGGCGCGGGGGGCCTGCAGCCGCGAGTCCAGGTCGAGGCGCACTTCGGACAGGAACGACAGATCCGGTCGATAGCCGGTGGCGACCACCACCTCGTCCAGCCCCCGCACGGCAGCGCCATCGGCGCTGACCAGTCGCAGGCGGTCACCGTCCGGCTCGACCGAGACCGTCCGAAAACTCGTGACCACCTCGATTGCTCGGTCGCGGACCAGCTTCGCTACTGCGGCCCCGAGCGCACCTCTGCGGGGCAGCTCATCGGCGTCGTGACCCCCGAGCCTGACGCCCGCCTCGCTGCGCCGCAGCGCCCAGACTACGCGGCGGTCCGGGTGTTCCGCGGCGATGGAGGTCAGCGCAATAAGCGAGGTCAGCGCCGATGTGCCGGCGCCCACGACCACAGTGGCGCGGCCGGCGTATCGCCCCTTCTCCGTGATGGGGTCCGGGGTGCCGTAGCGCAACCGGCCCGACAGCGCCACCTCCCCAGCGGCCGGATAGCCCTCGGCGCCCAACGGGTTGGGCTGGCCGGTGGTGCCCGAGGCGTCGATGACGGCCCGGGCTTCGTGACGATCCACGGAGCCGGTGCGTGAATCCTGCACGGTCACCACAAAAGGTTCGTCGGCCCGTCCGCCGTCCACCGTCAGGTCGCGCTCGCGCTTGGCGACCCCGATCACTCGATGCCCGTAGCGCACGCGGGGCTCCATCAGTGCGGCGAGGGGGTCGAGATAGCGGGTGGCCCACTCGTGGCCGGTGGGGTAGTCATCGGGCGAAGGCTCGATCCAGTCGGTGCGTCGTAGCAACTCGGCAGCCGCGGGTGACATCAGCTGCGACCACGGCGAGAACAGACGGACGTGTCCCCAGGAGCGCACGGCGCTGCCGGCGCGGTGCCCGGCCTCCAGCACCGTCACCTCGACGCCGCGCAGGTGCAGCTCGGCCGCCGCGGCCAAGCCGATGGGGCCGGCCCCGATGACGAGGACGGGCCGGGTTCCGGGTCTGGTATCGATGAACATCAATACGAAACTTTGCCTCAGAGTTCGACGTTTGTCAATATGGCGGTATGCCGAATGATGCCGCACAGCGAGATGGTCTGGTCAGCGACGCCGAGTCCGTGGCCGGCCTCTTCAAGGCCCTGGCCGATCCCGTCCGGCTGGCCCTGTTCAGCGCGATCGCCTCCCAGCCTCGCGCGATCTGTGTCTGCGACCTTCCCGACGTCGGAGTCGCTCAACCCACGGTGTCCCACCATTTGCGCAAGCTGCGCGAAGCGGGGCTGATCGAGGGTGATCGGCGCGGTCCGTGGGTCTACTACGCAATCGTCCCGGGGTCGCTGAGGCCGGTCGCCGAGTTC
>JBASAZ010000232.1:0-3898 GCA_049650845.1 Ornithinimicrobium sp. | reverse complement strand
GCGGGCAGCCGAGGGGGTGGCTTCGTGGGTCACCTACAGCGCAACGAGTACGCGCGCTACGCACGCGACGTGCAGCGGATGAACGGAAAGTGCCTGGTGGTGACGGGGACGGCGGCCCTGTTCCGCGCTCAGACCCTGCGTGATGTCAGTGCTGCCCGGTTGGCCGGGACGCTGCCTGCAGGAGATGGCCGAGGAGGGATCTACGACACTACGGTGTTGACCGAGGACAACGAGCTGTCGTTTGCGTTGCTGCACCTGGGCCACAAGATCGCTTCGCCCGCGAACTGTACGTTGCTGACCGAAGTCATGGAGTCCTGGTCCGACCTGTGGAACCAACGGCTGCGGTGGAAGCGCGGGGCGGTTGAGAACTGCTTGCAGTACGGCCTGACCACGGTGACCTGGCGCTATTGGGGCCGACAGATCCTGACTGCGCTCGGTCTGCTGGTGACGGTCGTCTACCTGGGCACCATCGTCTGGGCGTTGACGCTCGACGGCGGTCTGAGCATCCATCCGTTCTGGATAGGGGTCACGGGTGTGTTCGTGCTGGAGCGCGTGCTCACCGTCCGATACCGGGGTTGGCCGCAGATGGTTTTGTCCGCCTCGATGTATGAACTGATCATCGACATGTTCTTGCAAGCTGTGCACGCAAAAGCCTATGCCGACGTGGCACTCAACCGTGAAAGAAAGTGGTAACCGTGTATAACAACCCCTCTGCACCTTTGGCCGCCGGCGGAACCGGCGCCTTGGCGATGACCGGCTTCAACTCCCTGTGGCTGATCTTGGCCGCCTTTGCCTTCCTGGCCGTCGGCACCGCCCTGATGCGCATCGCCCCGATCCGGACGCGTGCCGTGGCCGCTCGTTCGGGTCACTGGGCCTCGGCGTATCAGGGCCGTCACCGTTACTAGGCCATGGAAGGGTCCGACCGTCGGGAGGCCATCCCTCCCGACGGTCGATTCCCTCGGAGCGAAGCAGGAATTGCCATGAGCACCCGCCCCCACCGCAAACCACGGCATACCGGAGCCCTACGAAGGGTGGGCCTCGCCTTCCTCTCCGTCGGCATCGCCCTCGTGCTGTTCTGCGGTTACGTGTTCTGGGGCAGCAACGTGGCCGGTGACCACGCCGCAGCGCAGATCCTCGAACGCGCTTCGACGCAGCTGGACCACAGCGACGCAGGTGAAGCCTCCCCGGTGGTCGTGCCCCCGGTCCGGGCAGCGAGCGCCCAGCCGTCGACCCGCCAGGCGACCGGCGCCCAGGCATCCTCCACCACCCCGCGCTCGCCGGACCCGCAGTCCGATCTCGCACCCGGGGACCTCGTCGGGGTGGTGTCCATCCCCTCGATCGACCTCGAGCTGCCCGTCTTGGAGGGGATCGATGCCGAGGTTCTCGACCAAGGGGTGCTCGGCCACTATCCCGGAACCGGCCGGCCGGGGGCGGTCGGAAACTTCGCATTGGCCGGACACCGCACCACCCACGGGGCGCCGCTGTACGACATCGACCAGATCGAGGTCGGCGACCCTATCGTCGTGCAGACTCCGCGGGGCTGGGACGTCTACACCATGCAGCGCCAGCGGATCGTCGACCCCGAAGCCGTCGACGTCCTTGCGCCGGTGCCGGACGATCCGCAAGCCGTCCCGACGGAGTCCTGGATGGTGCTGACCTCGTGTCATCCCAAGCTGAGCGCCGCCCAGCGCATGGTGGTCTACGCCACGATCGACCGACAGGTGAGTCGAGACCAAGGCCCCCCGCCAGAACTCGGCACCACCTCCGACTGAGGCTTACCGGCTATTGAGATTGTCGAACTGGACACTGCCCGCGGCATCGTCGACGTCGTAGTTGCCACCGCCTAGCTTGACCTGGCCGATCGCGTCGGCCAGCCACGGGGGCGAACTCTGCTCGGCGATGACCGCACTCCACGTGCGCCCATCGGGGCTGGCCTCGAAGGCGAGGCGGCTTCCGGATTGCCTGATCCGCAGCCAGCGGTGGGTGACCCGGTCGTAGGCAAAATCGACCGTGTGATCGACACCGCCGGTTCTGATCCGGGCACGCCCGGTGTCGTTGCCCACCGTGATCAGCGCCACGCTGTTGCGCTCGTCCTGAACGAACGCCACCTCGGATTCGCTGTTCGAATGAAGGCCGGGGGGACGGACCTGCTCCACGGCAATCGAAGAGTCGGCCAGTCGATACTCCTTCGGGGACTGCACTCCGTGGAAACCTGGTCCCAACGGGATGTCGAGACGCCCTTGAGGCACCGTGGGTGTGCCGTACTGATACTGGCCTGGCCAGCGAGACGTCTGCAGGGGGCCGTCGAAGGCGTCCATCAGGGTGGCGGTCGGCGAGCTTGCCGGGCCCGCCGGCGGCGCGGTGAAGCCGGCGGGCAGCGGGGTCCAGCTTGCGGTCGAGAAGGTGACCTCGAACGGCTCCTGGCGCGCTGCGGCCACACCATCGATCAGCCACACATTCATCCGCATCCGCGCGTCGACATACGCCGGCACGTCGGCGCCCCACAGCTCACGTTCGTACAGCGTGACGTCGGTGTCGTCACGGACGATGCGCCACCGCACGTAGCCCGGGGCCCAGAGGAACGAGTGGGTCATCGGCCCGGTGTAGTCGAGGCTGAACTCGCGGGTCCAGGGCGGGTCAGGTTTGTGGGTGGTGATCGACCCCGGCCCGGTGCCGGGCTTATTCCAGTGGGAGTACTCGATGTCGATCTCCTCGTGGCCCTCGCTCGGGCTGAGGTGCTGGTAGGTGAACATCCCCAGGACCGTGTGGTCGTTCGGCGGCAACACCGAACTGGTCGTGGAAAAGGAGAACGTGCCGTAGCCCGTGGGGGCCTCGCGCGCGATCTCGGCGCTCTGCCACTGGCCGGCGGCGTTTTTCGCCACCTTCAGCTTCACCGATCCTTGGTCCCCGAGCTCGACACCGCTGCGATGCCAGCGGTTCGGTCCGGGTCCTTCACGAAGGGCCTCCTTGGCAGACCATTGCTGGCCCGCCCAGTCGAAACTGACAGTGGAGTCCAGCGGGGTGAACTGCTCGGCGGCGCCCGCCGGGGCGAGATAGTCAGCCAGGGACCTCATGGTCGATGAGTAGATCACCGTCGTCCCACCCAGCACATACAGGGCCTGCGGGGGACTGCTGGTCAGGCTCTGACTGGTCGCCGGATCCACCTCGTCCTTCGGCGTCAGCAGCATGGGGGCCCCGTCACGTGCTGCGGCAGCGGCACCCACGAGAGCATCCGGGAAATCCTGCCCAGAGGCGACATAGGTCGTGCCGGACGGGGAGCCGACCTCCACCGCGACGGCTGCGGCGGTGCGATAGCGGTCGGCCCCGCCGATGCGCCGCACGGGTGCGTTGCTGAACGGCTCGGCGGCCCGGAGGACGTCCTCGGACACCGCCGACGATCCACCGAGCACGACGACTTCTTGTGGGGCCAGTCGGGCTAGCTCGTCCCGTGCCGAAGAGGCCAGCCCCGCCTTGGGAGTCAGCAGCAGCGGCGCCCCCTGCTGGCCGGCGAGGGCGGCGCCGGCCAACGCGTCGGGGAAGTCCTCCCCGCTGGCCAGGTATGCCGTCTCCACCCCAGCGGGATACAGCGCGGCGACCGCTGCGGACGTGGCGTAGCGGCCTCCACCCTGGATCCGGGTCAGCTGGCCCGATGTCGCGTAGCTCTGCGCTTCGTCGGCGGCCACGATCGACACCGCGCCGGTTCCTCCCACCAGCACGATGCGAGCGGGTTTGAGACGCCGCAATGCCGCAGCGGTCTCATCGGGCAGGGATTCGCTGCGCGTCAACAAGAGCGGAGCGGCCTGGGCCCCGGCTCGAGAGGCGGCCGACAGCGCGTCGGGAAACGTCTCCCCGCTAGCCAAGAACACCGTTGGGGTCCCGGCCGGCCAGGCCTGGGCGA
>JBASAZ010000231.1:0-5033 GCA_049650845.1 Ornithinimicrobium sp. | reverse complement strand
GGGTCACCCCGCCGGTGTTGACCGCCGCACCGAACCCGGCCATCACGCCGCAGCCGAGCAGCCCCGCCGCCACGGCCGAGGCCTCGCGATCGACGATGGTGCATTGTCCCGCCGCGACCAGCGTCTTCTCGATGAACGCTCCGATGCCCAGCGCGGGCGACAACACGGTGCCATCGGTCAGCGTCATCGACTGCGACGCGTTGTGGGTGTCGAAGCAGTACCACGGCTCGCCGCGCGAGCAGGCGCGGCACTGGCCGCACACGGCGCGCCAGTTGAGGATCACGAAGTCGCCGACCGCGACGTTGGTTACGCCCTCGCCGATGGTCTCGACTGTGCCCGCCGCCTCGTGCCCGAGCAGGAACGGGAAGTCATCGTTGATGCCACCCTCGCGATAGTGCACGTCGGTGTGGCAGACGCCGCAGGCCTCGATGGTGACCACGACCTCGCCCGGTCCGGGGTCCGGCACCACGACGTCGACTACTTCGACGGGAGCGTTCTTGGTGCGGGCGATGACGCCCTTAACGGTGCTGGGCATGCGTGGTCCTCCTCGACTGCGGCAATGACCGGATCAGTATGCCGCCCCGAGACGCTGTGTGAACATCGAGACGTGACAGAACGCGGCCCGGCCTACTGCAACGCGCCGGCACAGATCCTTCAGGAGACCAGGGCGGTCGCGATCGCCGCGATCCCCTCGCCGCGCCCCGTCAACCCCAGTCCGTCGGTCGTGGTGGCGCTGAGCGAGACCGACGCACCGTCGAGGGCTAGCGACATCGCGGACTGAGCTTCCTCCCGGCGCGCGGAAATTTTGGGGGCGTTGCCGATGACCTGCACCGACACGTTGCCCACGCTGAGGCCGCGGGCCTGCAGCAGATCCAGCACGTGCGCCAGCATCCGCGCTCCGCCGGCTCCGGCCATCTCGGGACGGCCCGTTCCGAACACGGTCCCCAGGTCACCAAGACCCCCGGCCGCCAACAACGCGTCACAGGCCGCGTGCGCCGCGACGTCACCGTCTGAATGTCCCTCGATGCCCTGCTCACCCGGCCAGATCACGCAGCCGAGCCACAGGTCACGGGCGTCGTCGGCATACCGGTGGACGTCGGTGCCGACACCGACTCGTGGCGCACCGCTCACGGTGCACCCGCCAGCAGCATCTCGGCCACGGCCAGGTCGTGGGCCGTCGTGATCTTCAACGAGCGGTGATCCCCCGCGACAGTGAAGACCGTGCCGCCCAGCGCTTCGACCATGGCGGCATCATCGGTGGAGGCTGCCTCGGCGCGGGCTGCGGCGTGCGCGTGCAGCAACGTCTCCCGCAGGAATCCTTGGGGGGTTTGTGCGATGCGCAGGTCAGCACGCTCGATCGTGCGCAGCACGACCTCGCCCACCCCCGCCGTCGGCCGGTCAGGCTCCACCGGTTCGCGGCGGCGCGCGGGCCCTACTTGCTTGATGGTGTCGGTCACCGGCACGACCGGCACGACCGCCGAATGTCCAGCACGCACTGCGCCGACGACGGCGTCGAACACCTCGACCGGCGCCAAGGCGCGAGCAGCGTCGTGGACCAACACGATCCCGACGTATGCCGACAGCCGGGCGACCCCGATTGCCACCGAGTCGACCCGCTCAGCACCGCCCTCAACGACGCTCACGCTTACCGCGTCCGGCAGGCCGTCCTCGTGCACCACCTCGCGCATCTGCTCCCCGTGACCTGCGGGGGCGACCACCACGACCTCCGTGACGTCGCGGCATACCAGCGCGGCGCGCATCGAGTGCACCACGAGAGGCTGGCCGCCCACAGACACCAATGCCTTAGGACGACCAGCTCCGAGTCGAGAACCCTGGCCGGCTGCGACCAGGACGACCCCTACGTTCAGGAGGCGAGGACCTCGTCGAGCGTGGCCTCAGCCTTGTCCTCGTTTGTCTTTTCGGCCAGGGCCAACTCCGAGACCAGGATCTGCCGTGCCTTGTTGAGCAAGCGCTTTTCGCCGGTGGACAGGCCGCGGTCACGGTCACGTCGCCACAGGTCGCGGACGACCTCGGCAACCTTCACCACGTCACCGGAGGCCAACTTTTCCAGATTGGCTTTGTAACGGCGGGACCAGTTGGTGGGCTCTTCGGTGTGATCGGCGCGCAGCACCTTGAACACCTTGTCGAGACCCTCCCGGCCGACGACATCACGGACTCCGACGAGATCGCAGTTGTCGGCGGGAACCTCGATCGTCAGGTCGCCCTGGGCGACCTTCAGTTTGAGGTAGATCTTCTCCTCACCCTTGATGGTGCGTTTGTTCATTTCCTGGATGAGTGCGGCGCCGTGATGTGGGTACACGACCGTCTCGCCGACCTTGAATGTCATCTTCAGTTAGCCCCTTTCGCGGAAGCTCAGAATATCACGAGTGGCGTGGATCACTAAATGACAGGTGTGACATTTGTGCTGGTCAGGGACCTGTGCAGCGAACTGGACCACCCGGTAGGCTAACGGGCGTGCCGAGTAACAGGACATCGACCCCGCCCGCCCGTCGCTTCGCGGTGACCACGACGGCCCTGGCTGCGGCCTTCGCCCTCAGTGCGTGTCAGCTGAATTCGCCCGTCCAGACGAACGACCCCTACGACCCCGCGGACGGGGTCAGCGCCGAGACCGACGACATGGAGGTCCTCGACCTCGTCGTCATCAGCGAGGGCAACGGTGCACCCGGCGTGATCAGCGGCTACGTGGTCAACACCTCCAGTGAACCGCTCACGGTCCAGGTCGCACTGGAGGCCGACGGAGCCCGCACGGAGCTCACCCCCAGCGTCGAGGTGTCCCGATCCCAGGGCGTGCGGATGGACGGCAAAACCGACGACGGAGAGTTCGTCGACCCCGTTCGGGCCGACTCCGTGCCCGGCGTCCCCGGTGGCATGGTCTCCTTGCGCCTGAGCACCGCAGACAGCGCCGTGTCGACCCTCGTCCCCGTGCTCCCCCCCGACGGCGTCTACGAGCCCTACGCCGAGGTGGTCGGCGAAACTCGGTAACGTCCCGCGTCCGCTCGCCTCGTCGCGGGTTCGTCAGTTCGTCGCGGGTTCGTCAGTTCGTCGCGGGTGGGTCAGCGCACCGGTGCGGTGTGCTTGGCGCTCTCAGCAGTCCGGTTCTCTAGGGCGTTGTCCAGGTTGACTTCATCGTGCCACTCGCCGGTGACCAGGTAGACGACGCGGTGAGCCACGGAAACGGCGTGATCGCCGAAACGTTCGTAGTAGCGGCTCAGCAACGTCGCATCGACGGCGGCCTCGGTCGCTTCCTGCCACCGCTCCGACAAGAGCACGCCGAACACCTCACGGTGGAGCTCATCCATCCGGTCGTCGTCGTCCTTGAGTCTGCTAGCGCCTTCGACGTCGTTGTTGTGGATGATCGACCCGGTCTTCATCACCATTCGCTCGGCCAACTGGGCCATCTCCACGAACGTCGCCCGCAGGGAGGCCGGGATCGCCGCCTCCGGATAGCGCAGTCGGGCCACCTTCGCCACGTGCCGCGCCAGGTCCCCCATCCGCTCCAGGTCCGAACTCATCCGCATGGCCGTCACCAGCGTGCGCAAGTCGGTGGCCACCGGCTGCTGCCGGGCGAGCACGTCGACCGCTCGGTTATCCAGGTCCCGACGCACGGCGTCGATGTGCTCATCCGCGGTGATGACGCTCTCGGCGAGTTCCAGATCCGCATCCATCAGGGCCTGGGTGGCGCGGTTCAGGGCTGAGGCGGTGAGTCGGGTCATCTCGACCAGTTGGTCGGTGATGAAGACCAGTTCCTCGTGGTATGCCGTGCGCATGGTGCTCCTCTTCGCTAGGTTCGCGAGCACGCTGTCATTGTTGAGTGAACGATGCGCCGATTGAAAGTGAACAGTGCACTACAGCAGGGCGCCCTTTGAGTTTATGGGTTCAGTCACCATAACCGAGCGTTCTAGGCTGGGCAGCATGTTGACCGTATCCACGACCACCGCGGGGGTGATGGTCGTGCTGGTCGTGGTCTTGGTCGGCGTTATCGGGATCTTGGCCCAGCGACTGCGTCAGGCCACCCACGCGGGGACCCCGGCGACTCCGCGACCACAGAGTCTGACCGGGGAGGTGGATCACGCCCACGGGACCCTGGCCATCGGAGTGGCCGAGCTGCTCGCGGCCACGCGATCCGGGGGGATCCTGGCCGCTCGTGACGGGCGGGTGCTGCGCGCAACGTCGTCGGCGCTGACCTTCGGCTTGGTGCGCGGCAATGATCTGACCCACCCAGAGCTTCGTCGGATCTTCGATCTTGTGCTGAGCGATGGACGTGCTCGTGAGGTCGAGTTCGACTCCGCCCGAGGCCCCGTCGGCGCCGGGCGACTGGTCATCGGTGCGCGCGTGGCCATGATCGCCGAAGGGCTGCTGCTCATCCTGATCGAAGACCGCACCCAAGCCCGCCGGGTAGAGGAGGTTCGCCGCGACTTCGTGGTCAACGTCAGCCATGAGCTGAAGACCCCGGTGGGCGGGTTGTCCCTTTTGGCTGAGGCGGTGGAGGGCGCCGCCGACGACCCGGCTGCGGTGAAACGTTTCTCTCGCCGGATGAAGGTCGAGGCCGAGCGGCTCACCAAGCTCGTGAGCGAGATCGTCGACCTGTCCCGCTTGCAGACCGCGGATCTGATGACGGAGTTGACTGTCGTCGATGTCGCCACCTGCGCTGCCGACTCGGTGGAGCAGACCCGCCTGATCGCCGGCGACCGCATCGTCACCTCTCGAGTGGCTACCGCTCGCGCCGGCTTGCGGGTCTACGGCGACCGCGAGCTGATCACCACGGCTATCCGCAACCTGATCACCAACGCGATCGCCTACTCCGAGGACGGCACGCGCGTCGCGGTCACGACCCGTCGGGTCGACGAGATCGTCGAAATCAAGGTGTCCGACCAAGGCCGGGGCATCTCGGCAAGTGACCAGGAACGCATCTTCGAGCGCTTCTATCGGGTCGACACCGCCCGCTCCCGGATGACCGGGGGGACGGGACTCGGTCTCTCGATCGTCAAGCACATCTGCTCCAACCTGGGCGG
>JBASAZ010000230.1:0-3694 GCA_049650845.1 Ornithinimicrobium sp. | reverse complement strand
CACCTGGAGAGGCCCTTCAGCGTAGGCAGTAACCAGGAAAAACACTCCTGAGATGTAACGAAGCATCCGTGTTAACAAGGGGATCAGGTTGGCGGCATCACGATAGCGGTAGACGACTACGGCAGAGATCATAGCTAGACCCGTGGTCATGACGAACGTGATGGCTATAGCCACGGGATACAGCAGCCACGACCACGTTATCGCTTCTTTCGACAGGATCGCGATGATGGCCGCGACCACAAAAGCGGGTAATGCGGCGAACAACTCAGTTAGAACCACCGAGATGGGCAACACAACTCGGGGGAACCGCAGTGCCCGGACGATGCCCATATTACCGACGAGCGAACGAGCACCGTGGTTCATTCCTGCAGCAATGAAGATGAACGCAAACAGACCGATCATCAAGAACGGCACGTATTTGCCGACACCTCGGTCAGTCTCAAGAAGAAGACCGAAGATCAAGAGGTAGGCTCCGCCCAGCAGCAGCGGGTTGAGTATCGACCACAGCTGTCCGAGGTAGTTCTGTTGGTGTCGCGATACGAAGTCAGCCGAGGCCATGGTCACCAGGAAACTACGGTGGCGCCACAGATCAGTTAAGTACGCTGGCAGCGATGGGCGGACGCCGACCTGCTGCATGCCGTGCTGGCGGGCCAAATCATCGGCTTGCCTGGGCGATAAGCCCGGTAGCGACCCATCATGATCAGGACCACCTAGGGTCACAGCCGAGTAACTTTCTCACCCTCCGCAACGCCGCGGGTGTCGAAGAACGCCTGGGCACCCTCAGCTAGTCCGTCGACGTCGTATCCGGTGTGATTCTGGACCAAGATCGTGAGGTCAGCTTCGGTTACCCCTGCCGCAGCATCTTCCACTCGCACCGCTGAGTCGCCCAGCGCACCCCAGTGGCTGACGTGGGGATCGTGATAGGAGACCTTCGCCCCTTTCGCGACTAACTGCTTGGCCAAGGGCACCGCTGGACTTTCGCGCTGGTCCGCAATGTTTGGTTTGTAGGTGACCCCGAGCAGCAACACGGTGGATCCCTTCAACGGTTTGCCTGCATCGTTCAAGATGTCCTGCGCTCGGTGCACTACGTATGCCGGCATTCCGGAGTTGATCTCTTGTGCCAATTCTACGAACCGGAAGGGGTAACCTAAGCGCGCCCGCACTTGATGCGAAAGATAATTGGGATCGATCGGAATACAGTGACCGCCAACTCCCGGTCCTGGATAAAACGCCTGAAATCCGAAGGGCTTAGAACTTGCCGCTTTAATGACATCCCACAGGTCGATACCCAACTCGTGACAAAATCGAGTCATCTCGTTGACAAGAGCGATATTGATGTGACGATAGGTATTTTCCAGTAGCTTCGCCGTCTCGGCTTCGCGAGTCCCCTTGGCTCGCACCACCGTGTCAACAAAGGAACCGTAGAACTCAGCGGCGGCGTCGGCGCAGTCGGGCGTATGGCCACCGACAACTTTAGGAGTGTTCTTGGCCCCGAAGGTCGGGTTGCCGGGATCAATTCGTTCCGGTGAGTATGCCAAGCAGAATTCCTGGCCAGCAATCAGTCCGTTGGCTTCCAACTTCGGTCGCACAACCTCATCGGTCGTGCCGGGGTACGTGGTCGACTCCAAGATCACAACCATCCCGGGTCGTAAGTTACGCGCGACTGCGTCAACGGCACCCTCCACAGCCCGCAGATCCGGTCCGCCGTCCTCCGACAACGGGGTCGGCACGCAGATCACAACTACTCTTGCGTCGGCAATCAACGATTCTTCGGTGGTCGCCGAAAACCCCGCTGCGACCATGTCGGCGATGTCGGCATCCGATAGGTCGTCCACGTGGGAGACCCCAGCGTTCAGCGCGTCGACCACCCCCTGGTTGATGTCGAACCCCCGCACGGTCATTCCCGCTCGTGTGGCCTCTTGCGCCAGGGGAAGCCCGACGTATCCAAGTCCGATGATGACAGCATCCACAGCCACGATGATGAGACTCCTTGTTTGCGATGAGGGAGAGCACTCACAACTCTCCGGACTAACCCAGTCTGTCAGCGGCCTACCGCTGTGGCATAAATCTCGGCGTACCGATCTGCCGCATGAGCCCAGGTCCGCTCACGTGCGACGAACGCAGCTGCCCGTTCACCCATACCTCGTACGTGCTCGGGAGCATATCTCAGAGCCGTCATCTGCTCCGCCCACGCGAGAACATCCTCGGCCGGAACCACGGCGCCGAAGACCCCCGGGCGCACGATCTCGACCAACGGAGCAAGATCACTGGCCAGCACTGGCTTACCTGCAGCCATCGCTTCGACAGGCTTGATCGGCGGCACCAGGACGGTCACTGGGGTAGGCCGGCGCGGCACGACGAAGACGTCGATGGCCGCAAGGTAGTTCTGGACCTCTGCGTGTGGGATGCGCCCGGTGAAGACCACGCGTCTGCCCAGCGGCTCGGCTTGACGCCGCAGCGAGGCGCGGGCGGCCCCATCCCCGACGATGAGCAGAACCATGCCGTCATCGTCTGCCTGCTGCAATGCCGCGATGACGGTGTCCAGACCTTCATAGTCGTTCAGTGTCGAGACGGTGCCGAAAACCGTGGCCTGCGCGTCGATACCCAGCTGAGCACGAACACTGCTTCGTGGCTGCAGCGAGCGCGCGAACGTCTTGGACACACAGTTGGGCACGACCGTCACGCGCTTTGGGTCGACCCCGCGGTTGATGATGTCGTGAGCCATGGCGGTCGACAGGACCACCACACCGTCGGCATTCTTCATACACAATGTTTCGCTGTCGCGGGACCAACGATAGAAGTCTGAGTGCTCGCTACCCCCGGAAGTACGCCACGTCTCCTCCAGGAAGCCGCGCATCTCGTAGATCACCGGCACACCGCGTTGACGCCCTATGATCAGGCTCGCCTGAGCATTGTCGTGCTTGCTGTGGGCATGCAAGAGATCAGGAGAGCACTGTCGAACCACATGCGACAGCTCCTCTGCGGCCATGGCTGTGCGACGCCTGCCGACGACGGGCAGCGGGCGGCTGGGCAGAAGGCGGTGGTAGGGGACGCCGTCCACCTCGATCTCGGTCGACGCCGCAAGCACTCCCACATCGATCGGGTAGCCGAGTCGGCTGACGACGTGGGCATCCATTCCGCGTGCGCGCTGAGCACGCACTATTCCGTGGGTTCGAATGGTGTAACCGGCCTGTTGTTCCGGCAACGCATTGCTGACAACGTGCAACACCGCAGTGAGCGAGCCGGAGTGTGGTC
This sequence comes from Ornithinimicrobium sp., assembly GCA_049650845.1. Lineage (GTDB taxonomy): Bacteria > Actinomycetota > Actinomycetes > Actinomycetales > Dermatophilaceae > Ornithinicoccus. The sequence goes on along the minus strand of JBASAZ010000230.1, from coordinate 439 downwards.
TGGGTGATGAATGCGGCGTATGCACGAGGACGTCGCGGAGTTCTCTCGCCTGAAGCTGCTCGCTGTGGGCCCGCAGTCGTCTGGCCAGCAGGCGCGAGCGCACGTCGCCAGACGGGGCCAGTAACGTTACGGCTTCGCTGAGCTGTCCCTCTTCCGCGGCAACGAGGGCGCGAGTACGCTCCACCGCACTGGGGTGGAGCGGGCTGTCCCCGCGAGCAGGATCGGCGGTGATGGCCGCTAGCGCTCGGCGAGCGAGCGGTGCGTCCTGCAGCACCACCGCCGCTTCGGCCACGTGTCGCAGGATCGTCGTACGCCGCCTGTTCGAACCCGGGGGAGAAGTCACCGCGGCGCTCAGGACACCGAGCCCGATGGGTCGTTGCCCAGACGCAGCCAGGCCCAAGGCGCCGAGATCGGGTCGGATGCCTCGGACCCGCGGAGC
>JBASAZ010000229.1:0-2172 GCA_049650845.1 Ornithinimicrobium sp. | reverse complement strand
GTCATAGTGATCAATGCGGTGACCAGCGCTGCAGGAGCGCGGACAGCATCAACATCGCACCGGTGAGGACTAGCAGCATCCAACTAGGTCTCACGAGCACTGATCAGAACTTGTGGATGGTCCTCGGCGAGGTGACCTGAAGGGGCGCACCTTCCCGAGGATGATCTGAAAGTCCTAGCAGTTCTGATCAGGGCCGGCGTTGGCGCGCTGGTTCGGGAAGGTACGCCCATGCTCAAGGTAGTCCACGAAGAAGCGGGGTCCAACGAGAACACGGCCGGTGGGTCGTTGTTGGATGCGGTTGTCCGCGATGGTGCACGTCAGATGTTGGCCGCGGCGTTGCAGGCTGAGGTTGCCGCCTATGTCGAGGCGTTCACCGACCAGGTCGATCAGGACGGTCTCCGCCTGGTGGTGCGCAATGGCTCCCACGCTGCCCGGGAGGTGACCACTGCGGCGGGCGCGGTCAACGTGAGGGCGCCGCGGGTGAACGACAAGCGCGCCGACCCCGTGACGGGTGAGCGCAAGCGGTTCGCTTCGGCGATCTTGCCCGCGTGGGCACGGAAGTCCCCGCAGGTCGCGGAGGTATTGCCGTTGCTGTACCTGCACGGCTTGTCCTCTGGTGACTTCACCCCGGCGTTGGAGCAGTTCCTCGGCAGCTCGGCTGGCTTGTCGCCGGCCACGATCACCCGGTTGACCAAGGACTGGCAAGACGAAGCCACTGCGTTCAATCAACGGTCCCTAGCCGACACGGACTACGTCTACGTCTGGGTCGACGGGATACACCTCAAGGTCCGCCTTGAGCAGGACAAGGTGTGCCTGCTGGTGATGATCGGTGTCCGCGCAGATGGCACCAAGGAGCTCATCGCCCTCGATGACGGGCACCGGGAATCCACCGAATCGTGGGCCGACCTGCTGCGATCCTGCAAGCGCCGCGGGATGAACGCCCCGGTCCTGGCAGTCGGTGACGGCGCGCTCGGGTTCTGGGCTGCCCTGCGTGAGGTGTTCCCCGACACCCGTGAGCAGCGGTGCTGGTTCCATAAAATCGGCAACGTCCTCAACGCCCTGCCCAAGTCGGCCCAGCCGGACGCGAAGGCCGCGCTGATGCAGATCTGGAACGCTGAAGACAAAGACCACGCAGCCAAAGCCGCCACGGCGTTCACTGAGGCGTACGGGGCCAAGTGGCCCAAGGCCACTGCGAAGATCACCGACGACCTGGACGTGCTGTTGGCGTTCTATGACTACCCGGCCGAGCACTGGGTCCACCTACGCACGACCAATCCGATCGAGTCGACCTTTGCGACCGTCCGGTTACGGCAGCGCGTCACCAAAGGACCCGGTTCGCGTGCGGCTGGTGTTGCGATGGCCTTCAAGCTCATCGAGTCCGCCGGGCGCCGGTGGCGAGCAGTCAACGCACCCCACCTCGTCGCTCTCGTCCGGGCCGGCGCCACCTTCAACAAGGGCATCCTGGTCGAACGACCACCTGCCGAATCAGGAGGTGATCAGCAAGTCGCGTAACATGCTGATCCACAAGTCTTGACTATTACTCCCGAGGCATCCGTTGCTGTGGCTGACGAGCGCCTCGCGGGGGCGGTAGCAGCCACCCGTGCTCGTGGGATGAGCGTGCGTCAGATCGCGGCCGAGCTCCAGGTCTCGAAGAGCAGGGTCTCCAGAATCTTGCTCACCGATGGCAGTCCTGCCGCGATGGCCGAGGCGAGGGCACAGGTCGATCATGATGAATACCGCGCAGCACATCACGCCTCTTGGCGTCACTACCCGCTTGCTCAGTAACGATGGCGGGTTCGAGTGGTCAATGCACCATCGACGCTACGGGTCGGGGGCCAGACCGAGCGTTATCGGGCGGGTTCGATGGTGCTCGACCTCGATGACCAGCGAGCCAAATGTGCTCCTGTCAGCCGGCTATGGGCGAATCGGGATTTCCGGGCCGTGACACCGAGCGGTGTCGTGCGAGTGACGCGCTGCTGCCGAAGCCGGCTGTCTACTCTACGGTGCCGTCCCTATGGCTTCCTTCTTCGCCGCGACGAAGTAGCTAGAGGCACTTGCGAAGATCTCCTCGGCCCGAACGACCGACAGAGGAACGCTGGCAATCAGACTGTCCAGGTTGGCCGAACGGAGCCTTCTGATTGGCACGGGAATCACCCCAATTCGGCCCAAGAC
>JBASAZ010000228.1:0-24820 GCA_049650845.1 Ornithinimicrobium sp. | reverse complement strand
AAGACCTCGGGCAGGTCCGGAGCGCGCGGATCGGCCGCGGGAACATGGCGCCTCCCTCGGTGTCTTCGGCGCAGCTGCCACCCGGTCGGGACGCGCGGCCACACCAGGACCGCCGCCCCGACCAGCGCCGCGGACACCCACGGGGCGAGGAAGCCGGGGTTCACCCTGGTGTCCCGCGATCACCGACACGCGCGATCATCCGGCGGACCAACCACCGACCGCCGACCAACAGCGACAGCCCGGCCAGAGCCGAGGCCATCGAGAGTGGATTGCCGTAGAGCGTGATCGGGTCGATCCCCAGGGTGAGGGCGATGCCGACTCCTCCGATCGGCAGCACACTCAACAGCGTGCTGGTTGCCCTGGCCCCGGCCGTGGCGGCGTCGAGTCTGTGTTGCAGCATCGTGCGCGAACGCGAGGTGCTGGCCGTCGTCGCCACCGCGTCGGCCAGTGGGCATCCCAGGCGCTCGCTGATGAGCCATGCTCGCGCCAGCGACGAGAGATCCGGGTGGTCGTGCTGACGGGCTACGCGCTGCCACGGCGCCCCCAGCGGACGTCCCTGAGTGGCCGCTTGAAGCACCGGGGCGATCACCGCGCGCATCGACTGCTGCGTCGTGGCCTGGGCCGCCATCCGCAATGAGTCCTCGGGGGTCAGTCCTGCCGCCAGGCTGGCGGACAGCCCATCGAGCAACGGCACGATGTCCAGCCGCTGCTCGCCCCGGGTGCGCCACCGGGTCAGCCACCGTGAAGGCGCGAGGTTGCGGGTGGGCGGCGCCTTCACCATCGAGGCCGCTGCCCGCCCCCGGATAACCGAACGTGTCGGCCAGAGCCATACGGCGCTCAGGAAGAGCATCGCCGTCAACCACGACGCCCACCCACCGGCAAGGCTCATCGTGGGCCGCGCGCCGCGATCAGCTGCTCCAGCTGCTCCCAGCCGGGACCGCGAACGTAGTCAGCACCCACTCGCCTACACACGCTGGTGACCTCGACGCGCCCGTCGCCTACGCCAAGCACCGCTATCTCCCCCAGTTGCCGGTGCGTTCCTGCCCGGTCCAGGTGAAGCACGACCTGCACTGCGGAGGCGAGTTGAGTGTGCACCGCAGCCGGGCCGAGCCCGGCCAGGGCGCCGAGGGCCTCGAACCGTGAGATCACGTCGCCGGCCGAGTTGGCGTGGATCGTGCCGCAGCCCCCCTCGTGGCCGGTGTTCATCGCGGTCATCAACTCACGCACTTCGGGTCCTCGGGCCTCGCCCAAGACCACTCGGTCGGGCCGCATGCGCAAGGACTGTCGGATCAGTGTGGTCAGGGCGATCTCTCCACGACCCTCGACGTTGGCCGCGCGACCCTGCAAGTGGATGACGTGGGGGTGGGCGATGGCCAACTCGCGGACGTCCTCGACGACGACGATCCGCTCAGCGTGGGGCACCTGAGCCAACAAGGCCGACAGCAACGTGGTCTTGCCGCTGCCCGTGCCCCCACCCACCACGAACGCGATCTTGCTGTTCACGATCTGACGCAGCAACGCTTCGACACCCTCGTCGAACATGCCCCACGCGCGCAGCACCGCCAAGGACGGTGGCACCCGCCGCGGGATGCGCAGACTGATGTGTGCGGCGCCGTCGACCAGCGGTGGCAGGACGGCGTGCAGGCGAATGCCACCCGGCAACAGCCCGTCGACGTAGGGCGCAGCATCGTCGAGACGTTGCCCGGCCATCGCCGCCAACCGGACCGCCAGACGGCGCAGCGCCGCGTCGTCCTGGAGGTGAACGGCAGCTTGCTCGAGGCCGTCACCGCGATCGAGCCAGACCCCTCGCGAGCCGTTGACCAGGATGTCGGTGACTCGCTCGTCGGTCGTTAACGCCTGCAGCGGCCCCAAGCCCAAGACGTCGCTGCCCAACGTCCGCTCCACCTCAGCAGCCCCCTCCGATCCCAGCCGAAGGCGCTGTGCTCGAGAGATTCGGGAAACCCGGTCGGCGGTGGGGAGCTGGCCCCGGTCGATCTCCTCCTGGACCAGGGGGTCGATTGCACTCACGCGACTCGCCGCCCAGCCGGAAGGAGCTCAGCCAGGATCTGATCGCACAGGAGCGCCACCGATCCCGCCTTCCCGCCGATGGGCTCCCCCTTCACCAGGGCGCTCTCCACGGTGGGGTCGTGCTTCATGCCCCCCACAAAGGGGAGGCCCAGAATTGCTGACAGCGCGTCGCGGTCCAGTGAGCCGTTGCGTTGCTCGCGCACCACGCCCCGCACGGTGGCACCGATCGACCCGCCAGGCCCTTCACCCGCGACCGCGGCCTCCACCAGGTCCACCGCGATGGCCGCGGCCGCGATCTGACGGACACCGGCACCACACAGGATGACGATGTGGTCACACAGCCGCCACCAGGCCCGGGCTCCCTCGGCGTGGGCGCCCGGCAGGTCGATGACGGTGATGTGTTCGCTACGGAGCACCGCGCCGGCGACCTCGACGCCCTGCCCCTTGAGCACTGCACCGGGCCGGCGACCCCAGGACAACACCGCACAGCCGTGCACCGCGGGCAACCGGGACAGCACGGCAGCGGCGTCGATGTCCCCCCGCACCGAGCTCAGATCCGGCCAACGCAGACCGGGCTCGCCGTCCACGCCGAGGGGGATGTCCAAACCCCCGCCACAGGGGTGGGCGTCGATCAGCACGCTGGTGTCTCGGGCCATCGCGCCTCGCACGGCCATCGCCGCGGCCAACGTGCTTGAGCCCAGGCCACCACTGGCTCCCAGGACTCCGATGACACAGCCGGCGGCCCCCGCGTCGACACCCTGATCGTTCATGGAGCCAGCCTCACAGCGCGCCCGCTCGAACCCCGCCCTCAGCGCCTACCTGTGGATAAGGCATGCCCCTGGCGTGGGATGTGGATCATGTCCAGGGTGATAGTCGGGGGTGATATGAGACGGCCCCCGCTGGGGGGGTAGCGGGGGCCGTCGGCGTCCCAGACCTTGGGGGGTGGGCTGGAACGCCAGCGCTCGACCCCGGAGGGGAGCGCTTACATATAATTGTGCCTTCAATAACCTCACGTTGCAACTAACCAAAGGTGCCCGGGGGGTCCGTCCGCGGAACGACACGCACGACGGACCGCGTCGCCGCCACATGATGGAAGACGCTCCTGCCTCAGGAGCGCCTTCCAAGGCGCAGGCGCCCAGTGATCAGAGCGTGCAACGCACACATCGGGACGGGACAAGCCCGGCCTCGACAAGTCCATCAGTGGACTGCCCGCACGTGGGTGCTGGTGTCGTCTGCGCCCGGAGCACTCAACCTACGACTGCTCCATGCCTAGGTTTACACCCGGCCGGACGCCAATACAACCCCTTCGTCGCCTCGGCTCTGGGTCACACGCGCAGCGCCGAGGCTCAGGTCAACCGGCCGGCGAGCACCGCATCGGCGATGCGCTGGCCCGCCGCAGCGGCTTCGACTACCGCCTCGGCGCAGTGCACCAACCAGAGCCCAACCCCCTCGCGCCCACCGTGCACGTAGGCGGTCATAGCCCCCCGATACGCCGTGCCGCTGCCGGCGGCGTGACCGGCCTCGATGACCGCGACCCCGGTGGGGTCGAGGCCTCCGTGCTGGAGCACGACGCGCTCCACCGAACGGGCCACCAACGCGTTGCCGGCCACGAACGGACGGGTAGCCACCAGCTCGGCGTGGATCAGCGCGGCTAGCACCATGGTCGGTGCGACGCCCGTGTGCACCGCCTTGACCAGGTCTGCGATGCCCGCCAGGCGCTGCCTCATCTCACCCTCGGCAGGTGCATCGCCCAGCTCCACCCACTCGTGACACGTCTCGCTCGCCAAGCGCGGACGGCCGATCTGCGGCGCGGGCAGCAGCGGCGCACCGGCCGCAACGTGCAACCGCGACAACACCTGAACCGGAGCGGACAGGGCCTGGACCTGCACCTGCTCGGCCGCCGCCGTGACCTGCACTGCCGCCACGAGCGTGCGCCATACCGGGTCCGGTTGGTCCGGAAGCTTTTGGGCCCCCCGCATGACGTCGCGGACCAGGGACAGACTCAGCCGGCTCCCCGCTACTTCGGCACCTTCCAGTGCCGCGCTGGCGGCCGCCCCCCGGACTCGGGACTCCGCCGCGGCCTCCGGGATGCGGCGACGCAACGCGGGGTGCCAGCGCAGCTCCTCACACGACGCGCGAGCCCCGGCCATGGCCTCATTCACGCCGGGCAGGGCGAGCAGATCGGTCAGCCGGTCAGGGTTGGCGAAGGAACTCACCGACCTATCTTCCCTCTTGCTCAAACCGCATCCACGATGTTGGCTGTAGTCACCACTTACCTTCTGCCCAGGAGTTGCTGTGCCCGAGGAAACACTGTCGAACCTGTCCCACGAGGAACGGCTCTTCACGCCCAGTGATGAGTTCGCGGCCCAAGCCAACGGAACGCAGGCGCTGTACGACGCGGCGCAGAACGACCGGGTGGGCTTCTGGGCGGACCAGGCGCGGGAGCTGCTGACCTGGGAGACCGACTTCCAGGAGGCCCTCGACTGGTCCGGCGCTCCGGTGGCCCGTTGGTTCGGCGGCGGGACCCTGAACGCCAGCGTGAACTGCGTCGACCGGCACGTCGAGGCCGGACACGGAGACCGCGTTGCGTTGCACTTCGTCGGTGAGCCGGGTGACACCCAGGACATCACGTATGCCGAGCTGCACGAACAGGTCCAACGCGCCGCCAATGCGTTGGTCGAGGCCGGCGTCGAGACCGGTGACCGGGTGGCGATCTATCTGCCAATGGTGCCCGAGGCTGTCGTGGCCATGCTTGCCTGTGCCCGGATCGGCGCACCGCATTCGGTCATCTTCGGTGGGTTTTCGGCGTCGGCGCTGCGCGCACGGATCGCTGATGCGCAGGCCAAAGTCGTGATCACCGCCGACGGTGGTTATCGCAAGGGGAAGGCCTCGTCACTGAAACCAGCGGTGGACGCGGCGATCGACGCCGACAGCACGGTCAGCACGGTCTTCGTCGTGCAGCGCACCAAGGGTGAGGTCGAGTGGCATGAGGACCGGGACGTGTGGTGGCACGAAGCGCTCGAGTCAGCATCGCCGACCCATGAGCCGGAAGCTTTCGACGCGGAGCACCCGCTGTTCATCCTCTACACCTCCGGCACGACGGGGAAGCCGAAGGGCATCTTCCACACCACCGGTGGTTATCTCACCCAGTCGGCCTTCACCAGCAAGTACGTGCACGACGTGCATCCCGACAAGGACGTGTACTGGTGCACCGCCGACGTGGGTTGGGTCACCGGACACTCCTATATCGTCTACGGCCCGATGGCCCTGGGTGCGACCCAGGTGATGTACGAAGGCACCCCTGACACCCCCCACAAGGGCCGCTGGTGGGAGATCGTGCAGGACCTCGGCGTCACCGTCTTCTACACTGCGCCCACCGCGATCCGGGCCTGTATGAAGTGGGGCGAGCAGATCCCGGCGGAGTTCGACCTGTCGTCGCTGAAGTTGCTCGGTTCGGTAGGCGAACCCATCAACCCCGAAGCCTGGATGTGGTATCGCCGGGTGATCGGCGAGGATCGGTGCCCGATCGTGGACACCTGGTGGCAGACCGAGACCGGCGCGATCATGATCAGTCCGCTGCCTGGCGTCACGGCGACCCGACCCGGTTCCGCGCAGCTCGCCATACCGGGCGTCAGCGTCGACGTGGTCGACGACGAGGGCACGTCGGTCCCGGACGGGTCGGGAGGGTATTTGGTCATCACCGAACCGTGGCCGGCCATGCTGCGCGGCATCTGGGGCGATGAGCAGCGGTATGCCGACACCTACTGGTCGCGCTTCCCCGACACCTACTTCGCCGGGGACGGGGCCAAGAAGGACCAGGAAGGCAACATCTGGGTGCTCGGCCGGGTCGATGACGTGATGAACGTGAGCGGCCACCGACTGTCCACCACCGAGATCGAGTCGGCGCTGGTGTCCCATCCCTCGGTCGCGGAGGCGGCGGTCGTCGGCGCCTCAGATGACATGACCGGCCAGGCCGTGTGCGCCTTTGTCATTCTGCGATCCGAGGCGGCTAGCGCGAGCGAGGAGAAGGACGACGACCACGCCGACATCGTCGCCGAACTGCGGGCCCACGTCGCGGACGAGATCGGAGCGATCGCCCGGCCGCGCCAAGTGATGGTCGTCGCCGAGCTGCCTAAGACCCGATCGGGCAAGATCATGCGCCGGCTGTTGAAGGACGTAGCCGAGGATCGTGAGGTCGGCGACGTGACGACGCTGGCCGATTCGACGGTCATGGACAAGATCAAACAGGGGCTTTCCGAAGACTAGCCCAAGATTTTGCCAAACCTTGACTGATTCTAGAGTCACTCCTCAACCGCGACCAGGCATCATTGTCTTGTCGACGCGGCTACGCGTTATTACGCGCCTGCCCCTGGCTGTCACGGGACCGGGTAGTCGGCAGGTGCCCACCCGGCACTAACAGGGGGTGCCGGGTGGGCACCAATACTTTTGGTGCCCACCCGCGACAACCCGTGCAGCTGGGCAGCGTGGCGCGCGGGCACGGTCGCCCTGCTCGTCCTGACCCGTGGTTGGCTCTGCGTCCGCTCTGGGTAGGCGATACAGTTCTGCTCATGTCTACGACGCTGGAACCCACTCCCACCGACGAGCGCACCATCGGGCAACTGGTCGCCGACGCCTCAGCCGACCTGTCGGCCATCGTGCGCAACGAGGTCGAGCTTGCGAAGGTTGAGATCAAGAACGACGTCGTGCACGCGGGCAAGGGTGCGGGGATGTTTGCCGGGGCAGGGGTGCTCGGCGCCTACGGCTTCGGCTTGCTGCTGCTCGGCCTGGCCTGGGTCATCGCCATCTGGCTGCCCGTCTGGGCCGGCTTGTTGATCGTGGCCGGCGTGCTGTTCATCATCGCGGGCATCTTGGCCCTGGTCGGCAAGGGCCAGATCGGCAAGGTCAAGGGCAAGCCGGAAAAGACCATCGACAACGCCCAGAAGACGGTGGCCGCGGTCAAGTCCTCCGCCTGAGGGGCGCTCAGCGCACCTCGCGCACCACGCTCGGGTCCCACGGCTGCGTGACGCCAGCGAGGTCGAAGACCCGGTCCAGCAGACTGGCCGTGAACCCCCAGACCATCACGGAACCCACTCCGAAGCCCGGACCGGTGTAACCGCTGGGGTGGCGCACCCGGAATCGTCGGGCAGGATCCACCAGGTCGGCCACCGGCACCCGCAGCACCTGCTGGACCTCGGCCGGGTCACGCACGCTTATCGCGCCGGGCTGGTGCCACCACGCCAGCACGGGTGTGACGTCATACCCGCTGACGGGGATGTGCAACGCAGGCAGTTCTGCGAGCACTGAGACGCCGTCCGCGCTCAAGCCGATCTCTTCACGGGCCTCGCGCAGCGCTGTCGCCGTGGCGTCGGCGTCGCCCACCTCGTGTCCGCCGCCCGGAAACGACACCTGTCCGGGATGCGAGCGCATCGTGTGGGCACGCTCGGTCAGCACGACCTCCGTGCCCCCGACCCCTGGTCCAAACAGCATCAGCACCGCGGACTGACGACGTCCGCCGCCCGGTGGCGGCAAGAAGCGACTGAACGACTCACCCTGCCGGCCCTCGACCTGCGCAACCAGCTCGTCAAACCACAGCGGCGGCACAGCGGCCGAGGTCACCGCGGGGGTCCGGTCTTGACCAGTGCTGCCGCCCGTGTGGGATCGGTCTCCCCCACGCCGTAGGCCGGGCACATCCGGCTCACTGGGCACACCCCACAGGCGGGTTTGCGGGCGTGGCAGATCCGTCGGCCGTGAAAGATCAGCACGTGCGAGAGCTGGGTCCATTCCTTCTTCGGGATCAGCCCACCGACCGCGTGTTCCACTGTGACCGGGTCGTCCAGCTCGGTCCATCCGAATCGTCGGACCAGTCGGCCGAAGTGCGTGTCGACCGTGATGCCGGGGACTCCGAAGGCATTGCCCAGGACAACGTTCGCGGTTTTGCGGCCCACCCCCGGCAGGGTGGTGAGGTCGGCCAGTCGGGGCGGCACCTCGCCGTCGAAGCGTTCCACCAGGTCACCGGCCAGGTTGAGCAAGGAGTTCGACTTGGCGCGGAAGAACCCGGTGGGCTTGACGATCGCCTCCAGCTCGGCACGGTCGGCGGCGGCCAGCGCTCGGGCGTCGGGATAGCGCTGAAACAGGATCGGGGTGATCGAGTTGACCCGCACGTCGGTGGTTTGAGCCGACAGCACGGTGGCCACGAGCAGCTCGAACGGGGTCCGGAAGTCGAGCTCACAGTGGGCATCCGGATAGCGCACCGCCAACGTGCGATACATCTTCCGGGCCCGCCGGGTCAGGGCGAGGGCTGTCTCTTCGGGCTGCGCCGCGGGCATCTCCACGCGCGAAAGCCTACGGGCCATTCGTTCACCCCTGCCGCAACAGCCACATTGGTGGCAAGATGACGGGCGTGGACAAACAGGTCGTGATGCAAGCGCCGCTGTTCGCTGCTCTGGACGTGGGGGCAGCCGAGAGGCTGATCGAGTCCATGTCCGAACGGCAATGCCCCAAAGGTCGTCAGATCTTCCACGAGGGCGACCGCGGCGACTCGTTGTATGTCATCACCGGCGGCAAGGTGAAGCTGGGGCGGACGAGCCCGGACGGTCGCGAGAGCCTGCTCTCGGTGCTCGGCCCCGGCGAGATGTTCGGCGAGCTGAGCCTGTTCGACCCGGGCCCCCGACTGACCAGCGCCACCGCGATCAACGACACCGACCTCATCGCGCTGCATAACCAAGACCTGCGCACGTTCATCGCCGAGCACCCAGAAGTGGCGATGCAAATGTTGGCGGGGCTGGCCCGCAGGTTGCGACGCACCAACGAGGGGCTCTCGGACCTGGTCTTCACCGACGTGCCGGGGCGCGTGGCGAAGGCCCTGTTGGATCTCTCGGGACGTTTCGGGCAGCCCAGCGACGACGGGGTGCAGGTTCGACACGACCTGACTCAGGAGGAGTTGGCGCAGCTCGTCGGCGCTTCCCGCGAGACGGTCAACAAGGCGTTGGCTGACTTCGCAGCTCGCGGCTGGCTCGTGCTCGGGGCCAAGTCGGTCACCTTGGTCGACACCGACCGGCTCATTCGTCGCGCCCGCTGACCTGGCCCAGATACTCCAGCTGGGCCAGCACGCTGAGGCGTGCCGCGGGCCACAGGTCCCGGGAAACGTCGGCATAGACCGTCCGCACCACGGCATCAGCGAGGTCGTCCGTGTGCTCGCCGTTCGCCATGGTGTCTCGGTGACGGTCCACCGCCTCGCGGACCTGATCCAACCGGCGAGCTCGATGCTCGATATAGCCGGTCACCGTCGCTTCCGCGTCGAACACGGCGGGCCCGTGGCCCGGGGCAAGCCGGGTCACCTGTCCTGACGCGGTTAGCTGCCGCAGACGCTCCAACGACTCCAGGTATGCCGACAGCCGGCCGTCCGGGTGGGCCACCACCGTGCTTCCCCGCCCCAGGATGGTGTCTCCGGTCAGCAGGGTCTGTTCGGCCGGGAGGACGAAACTGACCGAGTCGTCGGTGTGCCCGGGCGTGCTCACCACCCACACCTCGAGCCCGGCGACCGTGACCCGGTCACCCTCGCCGAGGTCGTCGTGTCCGCGCCCGATGGCCCGCACCGGAGCGCCGGTGAGGTCCCGGAAACGGCCTGCGGACTGGGCATGGTCATCGTGGCGGTGGGTCAGCAGTGTCAGAGCCACCCGCGAACCGATGCTCTGGACGTGGGTCAGGACGCTGCTCAGGTGGTCCTCGTCCAACGGCCCCGGATCGATCACGATCGAGGCCGTTGAGCCGGGCTCGGTCAGAATCCAGGTGTTGGTGCCGTCCAGCGTCATCGGCGATGGGTTGGGGCACAGCTGACACCACGCCCGTTCGCTCATTCCTCCCCCCACCCACGGCGGGTCCGGCGAGGAGCCAGGTGACTGCATACGCCTCAGTCCGTTCCTGACCCGAGGGCAGAGCCCGCATCACTGGCGTGCCCGTCCGGATCGATGGGTGCGCGCATCACCAGCCGGTCGCCCAGGTCGACCGGCTCCGGCATGACCGCGCGAAGCGTGCGAGGACTCGCCAGGTAGTCCGCCACGGTGTCGCACCGGGCGATCTGCTCGGCCAGGACCAGGGTCGGTGGCATGAGCGTGCCCGGTCCCTGATGGTGTTGGCGGACCGCGGCGTCGGCCGCTATCCACTGGCAGGTCAGGGCCTCGCTCGTGCGCCCATCAGCGTGCTGACCCGGTGGCAGGGTCGCGGCGAAGAAGACCGTGTCGTATCGGCGCGGCTCACACTCCGGGGTGATCCAGCGAGCCAGGGGCGTCAGCGCGTCGTAACGCACCACCAGGCCCTCGCGCCGCAGCATCTGGGCACAGGAGATGGAGCGATCCAGCAGGGATGCCCGATAGGTCGACCACCGGTAGTGACTCAGATCGCTGACGACGGAATCGAGGTCAGGACCGGCGAAGAGCACCCCGCACTCCTCGAACACCTCGCGCACGGCCGCGGTCAGCACGAGGCCGGCGCGGTGCGGATCGAGCCCGGGCAGCACCGGCCAGCGGTCAGGGGCGGCGTCGGCCGCGGCCGGGTCGAGCGCGTCTGCAGGGTCCACCCCACCGCCTGGGAAGACCCACACGGCAGGCGCACACGCCATCGACGCGACGCGGTGCTGCATGAAGACCTCGACGCCGCGCGCTCCGTCGCGGACCAGCACGACACTCGCGGACAGTCTGGGCGACGCCGCGGTCCACGAACGGCGCGGCGTGCTCAGCCATCGGGCAGCCGCGGCCCGGAAGGCCGACCGCAAAGCCTGCGGCAGCTCGAAGTCACGGTGGGTCGCCCCCACCCTCGCCGCTGCCACGCTGTCCATGGTCAGGGCGCCGAAGGTCAGTCCGTGGGACGCACGGCGACGGTGATCTCGACCTCGACCGGCGTGTCCATCGGCAGCACGCTGACGCCCACTGCGGAGCGGGCATGCACACCGGCGTCGCCGAAGGCCTCGCCGAGCAGCTCACTCGCCCCGTTGATGACTCCCGGCTGTCCGGTGAACGATGGGTCACTCGCCACGAAGCCGACGACCTTCACCACCTGCACGACCTGGTCCAAGTCGCCGACGACGGACTTCACCGCGGCGATGGCATTCAGCGCGCACAGCCGTGCGCAGTCCTTCGCGGTCTCCGGGCTCACCTGACCGGCACCGTCGCCGACTTTGCCGGTCGCCGGCAGGGCGCCGTCGACGAACGGCAACTGGCCGCTGGTGAAGACCAGGTCACCCTGGCGCAACGCCGGCACGTAGGCCGCCACCGGAGCGGCGACCTGAGGGACGGCATACCCCAGGTCGTGTAGCCGTTGCTCCACCGCCGATCCGGTCATCGACTCACTTCTCCCGCTTCAGGTAGGCGACCAGGTTGGAGCCGCCGTCGGGGCCCGGCACGACCTGGACCAGCTCCCAGCCGTCTTGGCCCCATTGGTCGAGGATCTGCTTAGTGGCGTGCACGATCAGCGGCACGGTGGCGTATTCCCAAGTGGTCATGATCCTCAGCGTAACCAAGACGGAAGGTTCGGGCGCCCGTCGGCGATTCGTCAGTGACGAAGCGGCGTGTTCACGTCACTTTAAGGTTAGCCACGTACCGTTGCGCCATGCGTATTGTCACGACCTTGGCGCGAGTGACCTCACTGTTGGGGGCCTTCGTCGCGATTTCGGTGCTGATGGGGCTCCTCGGCGCCGGGTTGCTGCTGCCCGTCGTGGGCACCGCCGGAAGCGCGGCCCGCGAGGGGGTGGGCTTGTTCGAGGAGCTGCCCGGAGACCTGGAGTCCAACCCGCTGGCGCAGCAATCCCGCATCGAGGCCGCCAACGGCTCCCTGATCGCCACTCCGGCATTGCAGAACCGGATCATCGTGGGGTTGGACGCCATCGCGCCGGTCATGCAGCAGGCGCAGATCGCGATCGAAGACGAGCGTTACTACGACCACGGGGGCGTGGACCCGAAGGCGTTGGGCCGCGCGTTGGTCACCAACGCCACCACCGACGACGTCCAGGGGGGTTCGACCCTGACCCAGCAGTACGTCAAGTTGACGCTGGCGGAGCAGGCGGAGCGCGAAGGCGACGCCGAGGCGCAACAGGCCCTGTTGGCTCGCAGCGGCACCGAAGGCTACGTGCGCAAACTGCGTGAGCTGAAGTATGCGGTCACGTTGGAAGAGCGCCTGAACAAGAAGGAGATCCTGGAGGGCTATCTCAACCTGGCCTACTACGGCGACCGCGCCTACGGGGTCGAGGCGGCGGCGCGACACTACTTCGGGGTGAAAGCCAAGGATCTGAACTTGCAGCAGGCAGCCACGCTCGCGGGAGTGGTGCGCGCACCGTCAGTGACCGACCCGGTGAACAACCCCAAGTCCTCGATCGCTCGGCGCAACGTCGTGCTCGACAAGATGTATGCCCAGGACATGATCAGCACGAAAGAGTGGGAGAAAGCACGCAAGGCCAAGCTCAATCTCGACATCACCGACAGTCAGCGGACCTGCCTGAACAGCAAGTACCCCTATTTCTGTGACTACGTCACCAACTGGTTGCTTCAGAACGACACGCTGGGCGCGACCCAGCAGGAACGTGCCACGGCCCTGAACACCGGTGGCCTGACGATCGAAACGACCCTCGACCCAGAGCTGTACAAGGAAATCCACAAGGTCACGTCGGACTCGGTGCCCCCCGGCAACAAGTATGGCTTGGCCTCGGCGGCAGCGATGGTTGAGCCCGGCACCGGGAAGGTGCTGGCCATCGGCCAGTCCTCGACGTACTCCAACGAGGGTTCCAGCGATCTGATCAGCAAGACGGAGACGAACTGGAGCGTGGACGATCGTTACGGCGGCAGCACCGGATTCCAGATCGGGTCGATTGCCAAAGCCTTCAGCCTGGTGACGGCCCTCGAGGAAGGCGTGCCGGTCGACACGACGCTGACCGTGCGCAAACCGGGCAGGGTCGACTCCAAAAACACCTGGATCAACAATCCGTCCAATCCCAAACGACCGGTCGGGAACGTCCACCCGGCCGGCATCTTCTTCCGCAAGGATTTCGACCCGAAGTGCACCATTGGTGAACCGGTCTGGAAGGTGCGTAACGCCGAAGATGCCAACTTCACGCCGACGATCACCCTGCGCAAGGCCACCGCGCAGTCCGTCAACACAGCTTTCGCCACCCTCGCGTCGCAGGTGGGGACGTGCAACATCCGCGACACCATGAAACGGATGGGGCTGCACAGTGGTGACGGTGACCCGTACGGCGAGGATGCCGACGATCGTCCCCCGGCCTTCGTCCTGGGTGCCGACGACAGTTCTCCGTTGACCGTGGCCAGCGCCTACGCGACGATCGCTTCCGGGGGCACCTACTGCCCGCCGGTTCCGGTGGCGAAGATTACCAACGCCAAGGGTGAAGACATCCCGCTGGACGTGCCGAAATGCGAACAGGTGGTCGAGCCCGAGGTCGCCGCTGGCGTGGCCGAGCTCATGAAGGGCGTGGTTGATCTTCAAGGCTCCGGATTCCGTGCGGTGCTGGACAGCGGGCAACCTGCTGGGGGCAAGACGGGCACCGCCGACGGCTCGGTGCACACCTGGTTTGCCGGATACACCCCGCAGCTGTCCACGGCGGTGTGGATCGGTGACCCCACCGGTCAGAAGCGCTACTCCGGGCGGCTGGCCGACATCACGCTGGGCGGTCGCTTCATCGAGGGGCAGCTCTACGGATCGAAGCTCGGTGCCCCGATGTGGAAGGAAATGATGACCGCGGCGCTCGAGGGCCAACCGGTCAAGAAGTTCGACAAGCCGTCGGCCAAGATTCTCAAGGGCGCCAAGGTCACCGTTCCCACCGTGCGCGGCACCGACGTCGAGAAGGCGATCGAAACCCTGGGCGACGAGGGTCTCACCGCGACACGTCAGCCGACCGGTTCACCCCAACCGCCGGGAACAGTGCTCTACACCGTCCCGGGAGCGGGGAGCAAGGTCGACACGGGCAGCTCGGTCAAGGTCTTCATCTCTAACGGTCCGGGCAACTCAGCTGGCCAAGCCGGCACTAACCAGGGGTCCGGAGATGGCAACGGGCAGGGTGGCTTCTTCGAGGATCTGAACAACAACGGCTAAGGGCTGCGGGCCCGCGGACAGGTATTTCTGGCATGCTCGCCCGATGTCTGCCCTGCCTGGCGCTCCGGCGCTCACCGCTGCGACCCTCGGCCTCGGAGTCGGGGTCCTTGCGTACAGCACCCTGATCGAGCCGCGAGCCTTTGCCCTGCGGCTCGTCGACGTCCCCGTGCTGCCCCCTGGCGTCCCAGAGGTGAGCATCCTGCACGTCAGTGACCTTCATCTGCACCCTCGCCAGACCTACCGGGCCGCCTGGTTGCGGGGACTCGACGAGCTCGAGCCGGACCTGGTCGTGAGCACCGGAGACAACATGGTCCAGGCGGACTCGGTGCCCGCGGTGCTCCGCGCCTACGGTCCGCTGCTCGATCGTCCCGGTGTCTTCGTGCTCGGTTCCAACGACTACTTCCCCGCGACGATGAAGAATCCGTTCGGCTACTTCAACCAGAGCCACCGGCGCGGAGAGTCGATGACTCACCGGCGTCTGCCCACTCAGGACCTCGTCGACGGTTTCGAGCGCTCGGGATGGCTCAGCGCGATGCATCGACGCCTTCGCCTGCAGGTTGGCGGGGTCGATCTCGAAGTGGTCGGCGTCAATGACCCGCACATTGGTTATGACCATTACGACCGGGTCGCCGGCCCTGCCGCAGCCGACGCCGACCTGACGATCGGGGTGTTGCACGCCCCCTATCAGCGAGTCCTCGATCCGATGGCGGCGGACGGGGCACAGCTGCTGATCGCTGGGCACACCCACGGCGGTCAGGTGTGCGTGCCGGGCTGGGGCGCACTGGTGACCAACTGTGACCTGGACACCGGCCGCGCCAAAGGCCTCTCGCGATGGTGGCCCGGAGCCGGACAAGCGAACCCCGCCGGCGCGGCGAGCGCCCCGCCTCTCGGGGCGGCATACCTTCACGTTTCGGCCGGTTTGGGGGCCTCCACCTACTCACCGTTCCGGCTGGCCTGTCGCCCCGAAGCGACCCTGCTCAGACTGACAGCACGCACCGACGGAGCCCACCCGGCCTGACAATCTCACCGATTCGGCCACGGGGTCAGGCGTGGGATATCGTGACCGACGCTGCGCATCCGCCTGGGTGCGAGCCACGGGGTGTGGCGCAGTTTGGTAGCGCGCGTCGTTCGGGACGACGAGGTCGCAGGTTCAAATCCTGTCACCCCGACACTTTCTGCCCTCACCCGTCAGGGTCTCCCGCGCTGCATTTTCCGTCGGATGCTGCCGGATCGCGCAACATCAGACGGAAGAAACGCCACCGGGCCCACGACAGCAGGTCAAGCTTCTCGTCCGTGTTCGGCAACGGGCTCGGGGGGCTCCGCGCTCTGCGGCGTGGGCATGGACAACAGCTCCGGCGGCACCTGCGATGCACCGACCACCCCGCTGAGCAGATGAGGGTCGATGGTCTGTCCGCGCCGCAGCACGCTGATGGTGCCGTTCGGCTCCAGGATCACGGCGGCAACCTCCCGCGGATGACGCACCCCCGCCAACCTGAGCCGTGACTGGACTTCGCCGGGGAGGACGTGACAGCGGTTCATCGGCTCGGCCAGCATGCGCTCACCAGCCATCAGCAGGACCGGATGGTTGTCGATCAACGCCGAACCAAAGCGATGCCGCCGCGCCATCCCGACCAGCCCCTGGAGCAGGATCAACGTAGCCAGGGCGATGAGGCCGGCGCTGAAAGCGGGGAACTCCCCCAACGCACTACGTCCGATCACCGCGCCGAAAGCGATCACGGCTGCCAAGTCGAAGCCAGACATCCCGGACAGCATTCGCGGGCCCAGAACCCGCACGAGCAGGAGCATCGCGACGTACATCCCGATGGTCGAGAGCACGACGGCCACACTCTCCAGCGGGCTCACCGTGAGCAGGTCCCAGAGGTTGAGTCCTTCCCGATTCAGCACGTCCGGCGGCATGTCTCAGCACACTACTCCGCCTGTCCGGCCAGACAGCCTCGCTCGAGGTGACCTAGCGTAAAGGGGTCTGCTCGTTGCTAGACTCCCGCGCATGCCAAGCCCCACGCAGTGTCGGTCCCTCGTGACCAACCTCTGGGCGAGGCTGCTGATTCGATGAGTCTGCTCTTCACGATGATCATCCTCGTGGTGGCCGTCGCGGTCTCGCCTGTCTGCACCCGGTACTTGGGACGCGACGCCGGATACCCCCTTGCCGCCATCTATCTCCTGGCCGCCGCCGTGTTCTTCCCAGCGGCAGCGGGAGCCATGCGCGGCGAGGAGACCACCTACTCCGCCGCGTGGGTCCCCACGCTCGACGTCAACTTCGCGCTGCAAGCGGACGGGATCGGGGTGATCTTCACCTATATCGCGCTGCTGATCGGCGCGGTGGTCTTTGTGTACTCGGCGCGCTACCTGGAGGACGGACGCAACCTCAGCTTCTACCTGACGATGTGCGCCTTCACGCTGTCCATGGTCGGCCTGGTGCTGGCCGATGACATGGTGCTGCTCTTCATCTCCTGGGAGCTGACCTCGCTCGCCTCGTTCCTGCTGATCGCCCGATCCGGGTATGGCGGTGAGCTGGCTTCGCTGCGCACCCTCACCATCACGTTCATCGGCGGGTTGACCTTCCTGGCCGCGGTGGTCTCGATCATCGCCAAGACCGGCACCACGTCGGTGACTGAAGCGTTGGCGGATCCGGTGTGGACGGAGAACGCAGGGTTCACCATCACGATGGCGGTCCTGGTGCTGACCGCGGCCTTCACCAAGTCGGCGCAGTTCCCTTTCCACGTCTGGCTGCCGGACGCGATGGCCGCCGCCACGCCGGTCAGCGCCTACCTGCACGCGGCGGCAGTCGTCAAGGCAGGCATCTTCCTGCTCCTGCGCTTCAGCCCCGCCTTCCACGCCACCCCGATATGGAACTACACGCTGATCTTCGTCGGGCTCTTCACCGGGGCGATGGCGGCCTGGTTCGCCGCCCAGAAGACCGACCTGAAGAAGCTGATGGCCTACTCCACGGTCAGTCAGCTCGGCCTCATCGTGGCCACTATCGGGATCGGCACCGAGGAAGCCATCGCCGCCGCGATGCTGCACACCATCGCCCATGCCCTGTTCAAGTCGGGTCTGTTCATGATGGTCGGAGTCATCGACCACGCGGCCCACACCCGCGACATGCGTCGACTCCCGCAGTTGTGGCGGGACATGCCGTGGTCGTTCGCCGCGGTCGTGCTCGGTTGTGCCTCCATGGCCGGCATCCCACCCATGCTCGGCTTCGTGTCCAAAGAAGAGATCTTCGTGGCCATGCAGGACGCACCCGGCCCCGAGCTCATCGGCTGGGTGGCACTCTTCGGTGCTGCCGGCGGCGCGGTCCTGACCTTCGCCTACTGCGCCAAGATCGTCTTCGGCGGGTTCGTCGACGGCACCAGGACGGACATCGACGTCCACGAAGCTGCCCCGTCGTTGTTGATCCCGGCCGCGCTGCCGATCTTCGTCGGGCTGCCGTTGGCCTTCGGGGTCGGGACCCTGGACACGCCCGTGCAGCGGGCCGTGGAAGCCGCGCTTCCCGAGGGCGAGGTGGAGCACGAGGTCCACCTGGCGCTGTGGCACGGCTTCAACTTCGAGCTGCTGTTGTCATCCTTGATCGTGATCGCAGGCGTGGTCATCATCATGAACCGGACGCGCCTACGGTCCTACATCGAGCACGACACCCTCACCGTCGACGGAGCGTGGGTGATCGGCAGGATCGTCAAGAGCCATCGCCGATTCGGCACCAAACTGGCCCTCCTCGTGGCCGCCAACAACCCCACCCGTCACGTCGCCGCCCAGCTCGTCGTGCTCAGCGCGGTGTTGCTCGGTGGCAGCATCGCGGTGTGGTCCTCGGGTCTGGCGCCTCAGCAGGTCGATCTGACCCAGCCGATCGACGCGGTCGTGCTGATCGTGGTGCTCGGCGGCGTGATCGGGGCCGCGGTGTCGGACTCTCGCCTGTCCGCAACGGTGAGCCTGTCCGCGGTCGGGATTGCCGTGACCGTCCAGATCTTTGCCCTCGGCGCGCCCGATGTCGGGCTGACTCAGCTGTTGGTCGAAGGCTTGACCGTGCTGATGATCATGCTGGTGCTCCAGAAGTTGCCTCTTCGCTTCGGCCGCGGGCCGCGCTATGGCAACACGGCAGCAGCGGGCTTGGCCCTTGTCTGCGGGGCCGCCGCCGGCGTGGCCGTCTTCGTCCTGACGGGCCGACGCGATCGACCCTCAGTCGCCGTGTACTACCTCAACGAGGCTCCGATCGAAAGCGGTGGAAAGAACATCGTCAACACGATCCTGGTGGAGTTCCGAGCCTTGGACACCCTCGGCGAGCTGACCGTCCTGGGAATGGCTGGGGTGGCGCTGATCGCGGTGCTGTCCACGGTGCGTGACAGATATCTCGACCCTGGACCGAGCACCGACCACAACTACGTGCCCGAGCCCGACATCCCGTTGCGCGCGCCGGGGTCGACGGCATCGCAGGCGATGACCGAGGCTTGGGGCAACGCCATTCCGTTGCAGCTGCTGATCCGACTGACCATCCCGCTGTTGGTGGTGATCTCGGCCATTCTGTTCTGGCGCGGTCACAATGCTCCCGGCGGTGGGTTCATCGCCGCCCTCGTCGGGTCGGCGGTGGTCGCGTTGATCTATCTGGCTTCCTCCCGAGACCATCCGGTGGGGCCACCCAAGGCACCGGTCGTGCTCATCGCGTTGGGCGTGCTGTTGGCGCTGGGCACCGGCGTGTGGGGATTGCTCGCGAAGGGATCATTCCTGGAGCCCATCACCGGAAAATTCCTCGGTGAGAAGCTCAACTCTGCGATGATCTTCGACCTCGGGGTGTATGTCGCGGTGCTGGGTCTGGTCATGGCCGCCTTCAACCTCCTCGGCGCGGCCGAGGGCACCGAGGAAGGCACCCGTGAGCGCGCTGACCAAAGCGTCGAGGGTGAAGTGACCGGCCCGATGGAAACCGTGCGCGGCGAGCATCCGGACGGAGCCGACACCCCCTACCGGCCCACCCGAAAGACCAGCTTCTTGGCCTCTGGACGCAAACCCCCACGCGAACGCGGAACCGGCGAGCGCCCACCACGAGAGCGGACCCGCCGATGATCCTGCCCATCACCATCGGAGTCCTGGTCACCGGCGGGGTGTATCTCATGTTGCAGCGCGGCATGGTTCGGATCATCTTCGGTCTCGCGCTGCTCAGTCACGCCGCGAACCTGCTGCTGTTGACCTCCGGAGTCAGCACGTATCGCGGTGAGCCGTTGGCCGATCGCACCGCCGTGGAGGTCGCCGCCGACCCCTTGCCCCAAGCCTTCGTGTTGACCGCCATCGTCATCACCTTGGCGGTCACCATCTTCATGTTGACGCTGGCTGTCATCGGTCACAACGACGACACCAAGCGGATGCCAGACACCGGGGAGTTCCACGACCGATGAACCCCTCCCTTCTGGCTCTGCTGGTCGTCCTGCCACTGACCGCCGCAGCCGTACTCGTGGTGTATCGACGTCCCGGCGTCGAGCGCGTCGTGATGATCGGCACGCCCGCAGTGATCACCCTGGCCGGCATCCTGTTGTTGATCGAGCACCGAAGCACCCCGGTGTTGGCGCACAACATCGGCGGGTTCCCCGGCGGAGTCTCGATCCCGCTGGTCTCGGACACGTTCAGCGCGTTGATGATCACCGTCACCTCACTGACCACGACGGTCACGATGACCTTCCTGACGCAGACCGGGGAAGACCGCTTCCGCTTCTTGCCTTCGCTCGCGCTGATGCTGATGGCCGGGGTCAACGGCGCCCTGCTCACGGGTGACTTGTTCAACCTCTTCGTGTTCGTCGAAGTCATGCTGCTGCCGTCGTATGCGTTGATCTCCATCACCGGCACCTGGCGGCGGCTGGGCATCGGCCGACTCTTCGTGGTGGTCAACCTGTTGACCAGCACCATCCTGCTCGTCGGGGTGGGGTTGGTGTATGCCTCGGCCGGGACGGTCAACCTGGCCGAGCTCGTCGGTGCGGCCGCGGAGGACTCCAGCGTCGGACTCGCCGTGTCGGTCGTGCTGTTGGCCTTGGCCATCAAAGCCGGCGTGGCCCCGGTGCACGGCTGGTTGCCGCGGACCTATCCGGCGACCTCGGCCGGGATCATGTCGTTGTTCTCCGCGGTGCACACCAAGGTCGCGCTCTACGGGATCTATCGGATCTACTCCACCACCTACGGCGGGGAGGCTCCGTGGGCCCCCATCCTCGCGTTCGCCGTCGCCCTGACCATCATGGTCGGCGCCTACAGCACGTTCGGCGAGCACATCATGCGCCGGGCCTTGGCGTGGCAGATGGTTGCCGGGGTGGGTCACATCCTGGTGGGCTTGGCGCTGTTCAGCCAGTTCGCGCTGGCCGCCGGAATCTTCTACATGATCCATCACATCGTCACCATGGCCGCGCTGCTGCTGACCTCGGGTGCGATTGAGCAGACCTACGGCAGCGGCCGATACGAACGCCTGGCCGGGCTCGCGCGCCGCGACCCGTGGATCGCCGTGATCTACGCCTTCGCCCTGCTCTCCCTCGTCGGCTTGCCGCCCTCGACCGGCTTCTTCGCCAAGATCGGGCTCCTGCAGGCATCGGCCAACGAAGGTGGTTGGGAGCAGTGGGTCTTCATCACCGTCATCTGCGTGGCTGCGATCGCAACGTTGTTCGCCATGCAACGCCTGTGGTCCGGGGTGTTCTGGGGGCCGGGGATGGAGAACTATCGTCCGGACAGCCCGCGTGGAGGTCGAGCCAAACGAGTGCCTCTGCCCAAAGATCTGAAGGTCCGGTGGAACGTCGCGGCTCCCGGTGCGTTCCTGGTGTGCCTGCAGCTGGTGTTCTTCTTCGCGGCTGGACTGCTCGTCCCGGTGGCGCAGCGCGCAGCTGACGACCTGATCAATCTGCAGCCCTACGTTCAGGCGGTGCTCGGATGAGTCTGCACCCGATATCCACCATCCGGTATGCCGGCTTTATCGCCTGGGAGGTCGTCACCGGCACCGCCACGGTCGCCCTGGACGCGTTCACCCCCGGCAAGAACGCCACCCCGATGATCGTCGAGTTTCCGTTGCGCTGCGACACCGACGTCGAGATCGCCGTCATGGCGTCGTCGATCACCATCACCCCTGGCACCATCACGATCGGTATCGCGCCGGCCCTGGACCACGCCCCGGCCAGCCTGTTCGTGCACTCGATGTATTCGGGAAGCCGGGCCGAGCTGCTGGACGAGCTGCGCGTGATGGAGTCCAAGCTGTTGAGCGCCACGCGGGGCGCACGAGCGGAGCGGTCCTCATGACGGTCATCGTCGTCATCACCATCGTCATCCTGACTGCGGCGGTGCTGTGCGGGATCCTCCGGTTGGTCACCGCGCCCGACGAGGCGACAGCGGCAGCGGTCAGTGACCTGATCTACTTCTGCGCCATCGGAATCTTCATAGTCAGCGCCATGCTGCGCGACACCTCGGTGCTTTTCGACGTGGCTTCGGTGTCGGCGTTGTTCGGCATCCTGGCCACCGTGGCCCTGGCCCGCATCCTGACCCGAGGGAGACGCTGATGCATCCGGTCCTAACGATCATCATCGGATTCTTCGCCATCGGTGGGGCGCTGTGTGTGCTGGTCAGTGCGGTGGCGATGATCCGCACCCACGACGCGCTCAGCCGCATCAACGTGCTCAGCCCCGCCACGGGCCTGGGCCTCCCGGCGCTCGTGCTGGCGGCATACCTCAATCACGTCAACGACGTGGGCATGGACTGGATTGACCTGACCAAGGTGCTCGTGGCCATCGCCGGGTTCATCATCATGTCTTCGGTGGCCAGCAACACCCTGGGGCGGGCCACCTATCGCTCGGGCGCCCTTGTGGACCCCGACACCTCCCCCAACGAGCTCGCCGAGGGCCACCCCGATCGCCTGCCGACGGACCGTTAGGGCGGTTCCGTGGGGGCGGCGCGCGGGCCACCGACGTGCCTAGCGCTCACCCGCCGCCGTGGGGCCCTGCGCCGGCGGCGTGCTCCGATGACTCGGTATGCAGCGCCGCCATCTCTGCCTCCATCGCGATCTCTTCGTCGATGTCCAGCCGCACATGGGCCAGCAAGGCCAGGACCGCCCGCAGCGCGGCGGCCGCTCGTTCGCCCCACGAGGACAGGTAGCTGAACTGCCACCACCACAGGGCTTCGGTCAACGCGCCACCGTCGAAGTGCCGCAGGCCGTGCGTCAGGTCAGCCGCGATGGCGGTCAGGTCGTTCGAGATGTCGCCACGTCCGACCTCGGTCGAGACAATCGGATCCGCGACTTCGGCGTAGGTGTCGACGCCGGCGAGCAGCCCGGTCAGGCCGTCACGAATGCCGTCGAGGTCCAGGTCCGGACCGGCATCGGGCTCGAATCGTTCGCGCGGCACGATGTCCACCATCGCGCCCAGTCGGGCACCAGCCACCTGGATCTGGGACAGGGCCAGCAGGATCAGCGGCAGCGCGGTGTCGCTGGCCTCGCCGTGCGCCACCGAGCGCAGCGCCACCAAGTAGGTCCGTGCCTCCTCGGCCATCTCTTGCGCAACGCCGCGCAGCTCGGTGTCGATCTGCCCCACGCCGGCGATGTCGTCCATGTTCTGGCTCATGGGCCCCAGTGTGCTGCACCTCACTGATCGTGGCCAGTGCGGATCGGGCGAAGCGCCCGCTCACGCTTCGATGAGCCGGCGCCCTTCGAAGGCACGACCGAGCGTGACTTCATCGGCGTATTCCAGGTCTCCGCCGACCGGCAGACCTGACGCGAGTCGACTGACCTGGACGTCGATCGACCTCAGCAGCCGGGCCAGGTACGTCGCTGTCGCTTCGCCTTCGAGGTTTGGGTCGGTGGCGATGATCACCTCATTCACCGTCCCGTCCGCAAGCCGCGTCAGGAGCTCTTTGATCCGCAGGTCGTCCGGGCCCACCCCGCCCATCGGATTTATCGCCCCACCGAGCACGTGATAGCGACCACCGAACTCCCGCGTGCGCTCGATCGCGGCGACGTCCTGGGACTGCTCCACCACACAGATCAACGAGGTGTCGCGGCGCGAGTCCTGGCAGATCCGGCACCACTGCTCCTCGGCCACGTTGCCGCAGATGTCACAGAACCGCACTCGCTCCTTGATCGCCGACAGCGCAGTGGCAAGGTTGGTCACGTCCTGCGGGTCGGCCGTCAGAAGGTGGAAGGCGATGCGCTGCGCACTCTTGGGGCCGACCCCGGGCAGTCGCCCGAGTTCGTCGATGAGGTCTTGGACCACGCCTTCATACACACCGCAGACTGTATGCGGCCAAGCTGGCTGCGCCTCATCGCCACCCCGCAGACCCCCTCAGGCAGGCACCGCTACTAGCCTAGGTGGGCTCGGCCTGGCGTTGGTTGTATTCCCCCGCCGCCTGTTGACCGCTCATGGCCAAGATCGCTTCGTAGATCTCGTCCGCGACGGCGCGACGTGCCCGTCCGGCCGGCACCCCGGCATACCGCTGGGTGAACTCCAGCGGGGCCCCGAACTCGACGGTGAACTTGCGCACGCGGGGCAGGTTGGCACCCACCGGCATGAGGGTGTCGGTGCCGGTCAACGCCACGGGCACCACGGGGCAGTTGGCCTGCAGAGCCAACCACGCCACACCGGTGCGGAAGCGATAGAGCCGGCCATCGCGTGAGCGAGTGCCCTCCGGATAGATGCCGAAGACGCCGCCGTTCTGCAGGTGGGTCAACGCCACGTCAAGTGATTCCTGTGCCGACCGCGCATGGTCGCGGTTCACCGGGATCGAGCCGATGGCGGTGAACCAGGTCCGACTCACCCACCCCTTGGGTCCCGTGCCGGTGAAGTATTCGGCTTTGGCCAGGAAGGCCACCTGACGCGGAGAGACCAGCGGTATGGCCACGCTGTCGGCGAACGAGAGATGGTTGCTGGCCAGGATGACCGGTCCGGAGGCGGGGACATTCTGCGCACCGATGATGTTCGGTCGCCATAGCGCCAGCGCGGCCGGGCGGACCGTGAAGTGCAGAGCCTCGTACAGGATGTGCAGAACCTTTCAGCGCTGGGCCGGGTCATCGATCGAGATGACCTTGCCGCCTAAGACGGATTCGATCACAGATTGCCCTACCGTAGTGGAGTTCTCCAGGTCGTCGTCGTCCTGCGACGGAATGTCTCCACCCCTACCGGCCGACGGGTCCGCCTGCGTGCTGGCCCGGACCGGGCCGCTGGGCGGTGGCTCCCCGCCCTGAGGCTGTTGGGCCCACGGTGGCGGCTGCTCGGTCGTGCCGTGCCCCCAGTCAGGCTCAGCAGCACTGCGTGGCGACGCTGCTGATGGCCGATCACGGGCCGAGCGTGACGTCGCGGCGGCGGGGCCTTGGTCGGTGCCCGTGCGCGGATCGTCCGGGGCACTGCGCGTGCGGGGTCTGCGCGGCTCATGCGCCCCCCCGTGATCCGATCCGGCCACGGTGCTCTCGACGGTCGTGTCCACCCCGATGGCCTCAATCAGGGCTTGGCGCACCACCTCGGCGTGGTTGCCTCGCCGGAAGGTCTCGGCTTGACCCGCCGTCCCGATCTGCAACAGCAAGCGGCGCCCGTCGAAGTCAACGATCTGAGTGTTGACCGAGACAAAACTCCAGGTGACCCGGCGCATCGACTTGACCTTGTCCAGGACTTCGGGCCAAGAACGACGCATCGCGTCGGTGTCCATCACGCCGGGAGCGGCCACAGAGTGTTGCGCAGAGGGT